>JAHXBS010000028.1 GCA_020054685.1 Rickettsiales bacterium
TAAAAGGTTATGATGGAGATGAAACATTGACCGGTGGCACAGGAGCAGATATATTAGCAGGTGGATTTGGATTTGATTCATTTAATTTTACAAGCTTAAATGAATCAACAATAAATCAATCTGATTTAATAACTGATTTTACTCAAGGTGAAGATTCTATTAACTTCTCTAATCTAAATTTTACCGCTATTCAAGCAGGGGAAGGAAGTGGAGATGTTCTTGGATATAGCTATGATCAAGAATCTGATATAACAATAATTGAAGATATTAATTCTGATTTTGTTGTAAGATTAACAGGTAAGATAGATCTTACTGATAGTGATTTTGATTTTTAATATTGTAATTTTTTAAATATGAGTAAAATGAGGGATGTGAGTCTGACTTCAAAATTACTCAAGATCTAAATATTTTCATCAAATCTCTAATATGGCTTATTGCTATAAAATTTATATCTGGTAATGATTTTTTGATATTATTCCAATTTTTATTTTTGGTATTTGCTGCGGGTATTAGGCAATTTTTGAAACCTAATTTTTGTGCTTCATTTATTCTATTTTCAAGATTACCAACCATTCTAACTTCGCCAGTAAGGCCAATTTCTCCAATGGCAATGGTTGATTTGGCTATTACTTTATCTTTTGCGGCTGAAATTAAGGCGCATGCTATAGCAAGATCAGCTGCTGTTTCTTCAATCTTAAGTCCGCCAACAATATTGAGGTAAACTTCTTTATCGAATAAATTTAGTCCAAATCTATTATTTAGTACAGCAATAATCATAGCAAGTCTGTTTGAGTCCCAGCCAACTACGGCTCTTCTTGGAGAAGGCATATAAGAAGGAGAGATAAGGGCCTGTACCTCAATTAATATTGGCCTCGTGCCTTCTATGCCGGCAAATATGGCGCAACCACTTGTGTCTATTTCATAGGAATTAAGAAATAATTCGCTTGGATTTAGCACTTCACTTAAGCCATATTCATTCATTTCAAATACCCCAATTTCATTAGCTGGTCCAAATCTATTTTTATTGGCTCTTAAAATTCTAAAATGTAGATCCTTTTCTCCCTCAAAATATAATACTGTATCAACCATATGTTCTAGCACTTTAGGTCCGGCAATTTGACCATCTTTTGTAATATGACTAACTATAAGTAGGGTAATATTATTTTTTTTTGCAAATATTGTAAGCTCACCCGCTGCTGCTCTAACCTGAGATACCGATCCTGGCGCCGATGATAATTCTTCAATAAACATGGTTTGGATAGAGTCAATAATCATGATAATTTGCTGATCTTGATTTTTATCATCTGTTATTGAATTAATAATTTCGTTAATATTAGTGGTTGATCCAAGTTCGATATTATTTTGCGCTACATTCATCCTTTTGGCTCTAAGGCTAACTTGATCTATTGATTCTTCACCTGAAATATATATGACTTTATTTTTAGATTGTGATAATTTGCTGGCAGTTTGTAGTAATAATGTTGATTTGCCAATTCCAGGGCTACCGCCAATTAATATGACAGATCCTTGAACTAAGCCACCACCTAGAACTCTGTCTAATTCATTAATAGAGGTGCTAATTCTCTTAAAATCATTGATATTTTCACTAATTTTGGTCAGTTTTAATTTAGGAGTGTGGTTATTTTTATTATTATTTTCTTTGGTAATTCTTGTGAAATGAGATCCTCCACCTTCGCCATATTCTTCGACCAGACTATTCCACGCGCCGCAATCAGGACATTTTCCAGACCATTTAAAGTGAATAGCTCCGCATGATTGACATGAATAAGCAGTTTTTTTTGCCATTGATATTTATCTTTAGTTTAATAAATTTTACTCATCTAGATTTGGTAATATTATCTTTTAAAATTTATATGTAAATGGCGCTAAATAAACTTAAAAAATTCTTGCAAGAAAATAATATTGATTTTTTTATCCAGCCAAATTGCGATAGTTTTTTTAGCGAATATCTACCTGATCATTGCAAAAGAATTGAATTTATTACCAATTTTAGCGGGTCAAATGCATGTGTAATTTTTGGTAAAAAAAAGTCATATTTTTTTACTGATGGTAGATACATCCTTCAAGCTGCTGATCAGATTGATAATAATGAATTTGAAATTATTAATCTAGCTAAGCAAAATATTCTATCTTGGTTTAAGCAAAATTTATCGCAAAAGCAAATAATTGCTCTAGATACCAAATTATTTAATATTAATTTTATACCAGATATTTTAAAAATTCCTGATAATAACAATGCTAAAATTAAATTTCTTGATCATAATCCCATTGATAATTTTTGGCTATCAAGGCCAAAAATAGTAAATTCAAAAATATATTTTTGTGACAATAAATTTACAGGACAAGAATCGCAAATAAAAAGGCAAAAGATAATTTTAAATATTAAGGGAGATGCTTTATTAATTTCAAATCCTCAAAATCTTTGTTGGTTGCTAAATATTAGGGCAAGCGATGTTAAATATTCGCCAATTTTATTATCATATGCAATTTTATATAAGGATGGTTCTTGTGATTTATTTGTGGATAAAAATTTAATATCAGTTATTAATAATAGTAACTTAATCAATGTTAATATTATTGATAGTAATTTATTTGAAGAAAAATTAACAAAAATTAAAGAAATTGATATTGTAAAAAATACTGTTAATTACCATATTTTTTCAATCTTACAAAAAAATAATATTGCAATTAACTATAAAAATGACGATATTGAGCAATTAAGAGCTATAAAAAATAAATCAGAAATTGTCGGCACTATCAATGCTCATTACCTCGATGGATCTGCAGTAACAAAATTTTTATATTGGATTAATCAGGCTGTTAAAAATAATATTGCAATTGATGAATTAAGTGTGGCTGATAAATTATATCAATTTCGTAAAGAAAATGAAGAATTTATCTATCCTAGCTTTGCTACGATTTCTTCTTTTGCTAGTAATGGTGCTATAATTCATTATCAGCCAACAACTAAAACTAATAAAAAAATAATTGGTAACTCGCTATATTTGGTTGATTCTGGGGGTCAATATAACAAAAATAAGGCATTTGGAACCACAGATATCACAAGAACAATTGCTATTGGTAAAGCAAGTCAAGAAATGATTAATAATTTTACTAATGTTCTTAAAGGTCATATTGCAATTGCTAATGCTAAAATTCCTTACAAGATATCGGGTGCTAATATTGATATATTGGCAAGATATAATTTATATAAATCTGGTTTAGATTATGCTCATGGAACGGGTCATGGTGTAGGAAGTTTTTTGTCAGTTCATGAAGGTGGGTGCGGCATTAGTAAAAATTGTCACTATGAGTTAAAAGCTGGCATGATTATATCTAATGAGCCAGGATTTTATAAAGATAATGAATATGGTATTAGAATTGAGAATTTGATTTTAGTAAAAAAAGCTAGTGATGATTTTTTATGTTTTAAAACTATTAGCTTAGCTCCTATAGATCACAATTTGATCAATTTCAAAATGCTTACATTTGAAGAAAAAAAATGGTTAATAGATTATCATATTGAAATATATGACAAAATTGCTATGATGTTAGATAAAGATGAAAAAGACTGGCTTGCTAATATCATAAAATTTTATCAGCAAAATAATTAGCTTACATTAAAACATAGACTATATCTTGCTCAAGATTTTAGTAAGCATCTTTATCTAATTAAATTTTTTTCAAATTTAAAGATTATTTTATGGGGCTAAAGAGAAAAATCAGTGAGATATTATATGATAATGATCAATTTAGTAATTGCTTAATAGTGCAATTTGATAGCCCAGCAAGTATTTATAAGCTTAAAGAAGAAGACAAAACTTAGAAAGAGTATGGGGTCAGACCCTGATTTTCCTATTAGCTCTTATTGATCTTGATTTTTGTTGCAGATATATTAAAATAATGATAATGGATTTAATCGATTATTTTATATTTGTTAATGGTGAGTAAAAGCTCTAATAAAAATTATGATGTTATTGTAATTGGTGGTGGTCATGCTGGGGTGGAGGCTGCATGCAGCGCTTATCGTTGCAATGCTAAGACATTATTAATTACAAAAAACCAACAAAATATTGGTGAAATGTCTTGCAATCCTGCTATTGGCGGCGTTGCAAAGGGTACAATCGTGCGCGAAATTGATGCTTTAGACGGAATTATGGCCAAAGCAATTGATATGGCTGGTATTCATTTTAAAATTCTTAATTCTTCTAAAGGTGCAGCTGTTCATTCACCACGAGCACAAGCAGATAGAGATTTATATAAAAAGGCAGTTAATAAAATTTTAGCAAAGAACTATCAAGATCTTGATATAATTTATAATTCTGTAAATAATTTAATTATTAAAAATAATATTATTTGTGGCGTTAAATTAGATGATAATCAAGAAATAATGGCAAAATCTGTTATTTTGACTACTGGCACTTTTCTTTCAGGAGTAATTCATATTGGGTTAAAACAAATTGCTGCAGGAAGGTTGAATGAAAAGCCATCATATACTATATCTGATAATTTGCGTTATCATAATTTTAAATTAGCTAGACTTAAAACAGGAACACCGCCAAGAATTCTGGCATCTTCAATTAATTATACAAATTTAGAGGAGCAGTTAAGTGACAAAGTTTTAAAGCCATTTTCTTATTTAAATGATAAAATAACCACTAAGCAAATTAAATGTTATATCACTTATACTAATAGCAAAACTCACAAAATTATTAAAGATAATCTTGATAAATCGGCAATTTATGGTGGTGCAATTTCAGGAAAGGGTCCGAGATATTGCCCCTCAATTGAAGATAAGATACATCGCTTTTACGACAAAGAAAAGCATCAAATTTTCCTTGAGCCTGAAGGTTTGAATTCAGATTTAATATACCCTAATGGCATATCAACTTCTTTGCCTCATGAAATTCAAGAGCAATTTATAAAAACAATTTCTGGGTTGGAAAATGCTATAATTAAGCAATCAGGATATGCGATTGAATATGATTATGTAGATCCAAGGGAGTTGTTACCAACATTAGAAACAAAAAAAATTGCTAATTTATTTTTTGCTGGTCAGATTAATGGCACCACAGGATATGAAGAAGCTGCTGGTCAAGGTCTGGTTGCTGGAGTTAATGCGGCAAATAAAGCATTATCTCTAAATAATGATTTTATTTTATCTAGATCTAATTCATATATAGGAGTTATGATAGATGATCTTACATCTTTAGGAACTAATGAACCCTATAGAATGTTAACCTCAAGAGCAGAATATCGCTTATCACTTAGATCTGATAATGCTGATTTAAGGCTTACTAAATTAGCAATAAAGTATAAATTTTGCTCAAAAGATCGCCAGCAATATTTTGAAAAAAAAGTTCTAAATATTGATTTTGCAAAAAATATTCTAGAAAACTTGATTATTAGTCCTAATAAATTATATAAAGATTATAATATCAAAATTAGTCAAGACGGGGTTAAAAGAAATGCTATGCAATTACTATCTTTACAAAATATTAATTTTAGTGACTTAGAGAAAATATGGCCTCAAGAAATTTCCCAAATTGAAAGAGGGGTTAAATATCAATTAAAAATTGATGCAACCTATGATTCCTACGTTTCAAGGCAAAATAGCGACATAAAATTACTTTTAGATTATGAAAATCTGAAAATTCCTCTTGATATTGATTATAATGACATTCAAAGTTTATCTAATGAGGTAAAAGAAAAGCTTAATGAATATAAGCCGCACTCAATTGCATCTGCCTCAAAGATTAGTGGAGTTACCCAAGCTTCAATTATGGCAATATTAATTTTTATTAAAAAAAGCAAGAAATAGCATCATAATGAAAATTATTAAGATTAAAAATAATTTATTTTTGCTTTTATTAAGCTTATTTCTTATCAAATCGAATTTTGCTAGCGCTGTTTCTAATAATATTATTCTTGATAATATAGAAAAAAGTTTGATTTTTAGCAAGCAAGATATGCAAAAAATTAACTTCTATGATAAAGATCAAGATAGTTCAATGACTATTAATAGGGTCAATGATAGAAATAATTCTCCTTCTGCTGGGGTTAGTATTAAAGTTATTGAAGCTGATAATTTTGAAAATGAAATAAAAGAAAAAGAAAATATTGCTTATAATGCAGCATTAATTGGACAATATGAAGTTGCCATTCAGCTATATAAGGATATTATTAATGATGATCCAGATAATGAATATGCTAAATTTTCGCTTGCAGTTGCCTATCAAAATCTTAACCAATATAGCCAGGCAAAAGATCTTTACAATGAATTATTAGCCAAAAATCCAGATAATAAAAAAGATATTATTAGTAATTTGCTATCAATTTTGGTTGAAGAATCTCCCAAAGAAGCGACTTATTTTTTAACAAGATTAGCTACGCAAAATCCTTCATCTGGTTATATTATGGCTCAATTAGCTTTGGCTTATGAAAAAATTAATGATTATAGTGGTGCGATAAGATTTTTAAAAAGAGCAATAATTTTAGACCCTAATAATATTCAATATATCTATAATTTAGCAGTTTTTTATGATAAATCTGATCAGAAAATTAGCGCTATAGAAAATTATCAAAAGGTGTTAAGAAATTATAGTGAAAATATTGGTTTGGCTTCAATTGATGCAATTGAATCGAGAATAAAATCACTAAATATCATTGATAATGATTAAAAAAATACTACTTCATTGTGGTAATATGGGTTGCTCAGATGTTCATCTTTCTGCCAAGACTCATATAACTATGAGGCTTCATGGAGATATCACTAACATAAAAGGATTATCACCTTTTACTAGTGAGCAAGTATATCAAATGATCAAGTCAATAACATCTAAAACTCAATGGCAAAATTATATCGATAATTTAGAAATAGATTTTTCTATTCAGTTAAATGAAGATTTGCGATATAGAGTCAATGCATTTCACACTATAAATGGTCCTGCAGCTGTATTTAGGCATATTCCTTTAGAGATTAAATCACTTAAAGATCTTCATGTTCCACCAATAATTCAAAGCTTAGCAAAATATCAGAATGGTCTTGTATTAATCTGTGGTCCAACTGGTAGTGGCAAATCTACTACAATTTCTTCATTGATCAATCATATTAATGAAACAACAAGAAGTCATATTATTACTATTGAAGATCCGGTTGAGTTTATTCATAAAAATAAGAAATCAATTATAAATCAAAGAGAGGTTGGTAGTAATACTAAGTCATTTCCTCTGGCACTTAGAAATGTTCTTCGAGAAGATCCGGATGTTATATTAGTTGGAGAGATGAGAGATTTAGAAACCATGCAATTAACACTAACTGCAGCTGAGACTGGTCATTTAGTTTTTGCAACACTTCATACTAGCTCATCTGTTCATACTATTAATAGAATTATTGATGTATTTCCTCCTAGAGATAAATCTTCTGTCAGAAGCATGCTGTCATCTTCTCTTAAAGCTGTATTATCGCAGCATTTAGTTATTGGTAAAGATGGACTAAGATATCCTGCTACAGAATTAATGTTTGTTAATAATTCAATAAGAAACCTGATTAGAGATGATAAGGTTCATCAAATAAATTCAATAATTGAAATAAGTAAAAAAGATAATATGTATTTAATGAGAGATTCAATTAATGATTTTTTAGAAAAAGGCATTATCAGTGAAGATACAGCGCAAGAAGGTTTTTTATATTGTGGTCAATAGTGCATCGCACGCATTAATAATTTTATTTATATCTTTAATTGAAATATTAAGTGGTGGCATAATGTAAAGGCAATTTGATAATGGTCTTAAAAAAACATCATATTTAATTGTCTCTTCTCTCATTTTTTGAATTTGTTGCCATTCTTTTTTAAATTCAATTACCCCAATATTTCCAATCACTCTAATATCTATAACATCTTTGTAATTTTTAAATTTTTGTAAAGATTTTATTAATATTTGCTGATTTCTTAGAGATGATTTTTCGTAATTATTTTTTTCAAATAAGTCAAGAGATGCATTTGCTGAGCTACATGCAAGAGGGTTTCCCATAAAAGTTGGTCCATGCATTAATGCTAAATCTAGATCATCTCCTAAAAAAGCATTATAGATTTTATTACTTGTCATAGTTGCAGCCAGAGTCATCACTCCACCTGTTAAAGCTTTGCCAATCGTTAAAATGTCGGGCTTTATAATTTTGGAGTGCATATAAGCAAATTTTTTACCAGCTCGATAAAATCCAACTGCACATTCATCGCAAATAAATAAGATATTATATTTTTGAGTAATATTGAATATTTGCTCTAATATAGTGATTTTATGAAATTTCATTGCAGCTGAACATTGAATTAGTGGTTCAATGAATAATCCCGCTATTTCATGGTTGTTTTTTTTGACAAAATCTTCAAATTGATTAAGCTCATTTTGGTTATTTGGCAGATCAATTGAATAGTTATTTAGTAGCAATTTACTAAATTTTTGATGCATACCAGTTGATAAATCTGCAAGAGACATTGCGCCTGTAGTATCGCCATGATATGAATTTTTAAAAGAGATAAATTTAGTTTTATTTTTTTGTTTAATATTGAGGTGATATTGCCATGCTATTTTCATGGCAACTTCAATTGCAGTAGAGCCAGAATCGGAAAAAAAGCATTTATCCATATTGCTAAATTGACATAATCGATATGCTAATTTATATGTTTGCTCATTAGCAAATCCTGCTAGCATTATATGTGGCAATTTATTGAGCTGAGATTTTATAGCTTTTTTAATATGTGGGTGATTGTAGCCATGAGCAATTGACCACCAAGATGATATTGCATCAATTAATATTTTGTTATTATTGAGATATATTCTAGAACCTCTAGTTTTTTTAACATCTAATTGAGCAAGATGATTTTGCATCTGAGTATATGGTAGCCAGATATGATTTTGTCCTTTTTTAATGTAATTCATTAGCTATAATTTAATTTGTGAGCTAATTTAGTCCAAAAATCATCAGGATATTTTTTATTAAGTTGCTCTAATAATAAATTTACTTCTTTTGTGATTCCTAAATTAATATAAATTTCTATAATTCTGTAATATGATTGGCTAACATGCTTGGAATCTGAATAATTACTGATGATTGATAGATAATCATTAATTGCACCAATGTAATTATGATTTTTAGTTTTAAATTTAGCTTTATCAATTATACCAGATACAATAGATTCGTAAGATTGATGTTTCTTTTGCTTGGCATCTTTTATATATATTGATTTAGGGTAGCGTTTAATTAGGTTGTCAAAAGCAAAATATGAATTTTTTGCCATATCTTGTGATCTATAAATTTCTGGTATTTGCTCATAATATGAAATAGCTTTAAGATATAATATATAGTCAATATTTTTATGAGATGGATTAAGAGTAGTAAAATTTTCTATTATTTCTAGCGTTTTATCATATTGATCTTGCATATAATAAGCATAGGAAGCCATAATTTGCCCTTTGATACTAAGTTCTTCAAAGGGGTAGTCTTCTATTAACTCTTCAAATTCTAATGCTGCTTCATAGTAGTTCTTTTTTAGAATTTTATTATGGGCCTTAATATATTTTGATTCAATTGTTGGCTCCTTATTTTTGTTAGAACAAGATGCTAATATAAAAATTATAAATAAAATGATATATTTAATCTTCATTTCTAATATTTAGACTTAATTTATGGGCAAATAGACCTTCACAATCAGCAATATTTTGTGCAGATTGTGATATTTTATCAAAAGAATCTTTGTTAGATTCAATTAGTGATATTCTTTTAACAAAATCATAAACTGATAAACCACTTGAAAATCTTGCATTACCTTGTGTGGGTAGTGTGTGGCTTGGGCCTCCTATATAATCTCCTATTGCTTCTGGGGTGTAATTTCCTAAAAATATTGCACCTGCATTTTTTATATTATTTATTATATTATCATTATTGCTGGTTATGATTTGCAAATGTTCTGGCGATATATAATTAGAGATAATATGGCTTTTTGAAATATCATCTATAATAAATATTGCTGAATTTTTAATTGATTGATCAATAATGTCTTTTCTTGGTTGGGTTTCTTTAATTTGATTGATAAATGATAATATTTCATTAGCAAAATCCTGATTATCGCATATTATAAAAGCTTTTGAGTCTATGCCATGCTCTAATTGCGACATTGCATCAATGGCAACCCATTTTGCTTTTGCTATATTATTTTGTGCAATTATTGTAATATCGGTAGGTCCTGCTATCATATCAATGCCAACTTCTCCATATATTTCTTTTTTAGCACAAGCGACAAATGCATTTCCTGGGCCAGCAATTTTATCAACATAATTGATGTTTTGAGTGCCATATGCCGCTGCTGCAATAGCTTGAGCTCCGCCAATTTTATATATTGTGGTAATATTACATAATTTGGCAGCGTATATTATGGCAGGATTGATTTGGTTGTTATTGGCCGGAGTCAGTAATATTATATTTTCAACTCCAGCAATAATGGCTGGAATTGCTGACATTAAAACAGAGCTGGGATATGAAGCCGTTCCTCCTGGTGCATATATTGCAACATTAGATAAAGGCTTCCAAATATTTCCTAATTTGATATTATGTTCGTCTAAATATATATTATCTTGAGGAATTTGCGTTTTATGGAAGGATGCTATTCTATCATAAGCTAATTTAAGAGATTCTTTAATTTCATTTGATAGCTTTGAACAATATGTGTCTATTTCTTCTTTTGTTACTATTATGTCTTCAATTGATTTAAAGCTATTATTGTCAAATTTATTGCAATAGTCAATTATTGCTTGATCACCCTTTAATTTGACATTATTAATAATGTCTTTTGTTACATTTGTAATTTCATCTAGAAATTTATTTTTATTAATATCTAGATGTGATATTATCTTCAGATCATTAATTGTAAAATTTGATTGTAATTTATAAATTTGCATTTTTTTTAATTAAATTTATATGATCTCCAACTTTAATATTATATTTATCAGCTAAATTAGCATTAATTTCAAGAACATGCATAGCTAAAATTTCTGAAGAAATAATTTTTGTTAACATAGGTTGTGTGCTTTTCTTAATATTGACTATTTTATTGCTTTTGTCAATAAATATCATATCAAGACTTATTTTAGTGTTTTTCATCCACATATTAATTATTCTTTCACTGTTAAATGTGAAAATCATACCATATTTATTATTCATTTTATCAATATTCATTAATCCATATTTTCTTTTTATATCATTATTTGCTATCAACACTAAAAATTCTGCTTTAAGGTTATTTTTATTACTTAAAACTTGTAATTTGTGTTGATAATTTGCAAAATTACTATTATAAGGATACGCAATGACATTTTGAGTTAAATAAGTGCTAAATATTAAAAATATATATAATAAAAATATTCTTTTTTTTATCATTAAACCTGCCTTTTTTATTATTTTTTGTTTTATTTTTAATGTTAAAATAGTTTTTGCCAGTGATTACAATAATGTGAATATTAAATCAGAAATTATTGATATCAAAAGAAATTCTCAAAAAATTATTTTTAAAAATAACGTTATTGTTGAAAGTGGCGATGATTCCTTACTATCAGATAAAATGATAGTTATTTATGATGATAATAAAGATATTGATAAAATAAAGGCTAGTGGTAATGTAAAAATATTTACCAAGGATTTTAATGCATCTGCTAAATATGGTTTTTACGATCCTAATAAAGATCTATTTATGCTTGAAGAAAATGTTATAGTTAATGATGGTGCGTCAATTGCTAGTGGTGAAAACTTCATGTATGATTCGATCGATAAGAAAGGAATTTTTATTGGTCATAAAAATGAATCACTAATTAATACGCAAACTCCAAAAAAAAGGGTTAAAATTATTATTAATAATGAATAAAATATTAAAAATTGACAATATTTTTAAAAATTATAAGCAAAAGCAAGTAATTAATGGTGTGTCATTTTCTGTGAAGCAGGGAGAAGTTATTGGTTTATTAGGTCCTAATGGTGCAGGAAAAACAACTTGTTTTTACATGATAGCAGGTCTTGTTAATGTTAGTAAAGGTAAAATATTTATTGATAATATTGACATAACTAATCTTCCTATGCATCAAAGAGCTAGTTTGGGTATTGGCTATCTTCCTCAAGAAGTTTCAATTTTTAGAGGTATGAATGTTGAAGATAATATTATGTCAGTATTAGAAATTATTATTGAAAAAAAACAGGCAAGATTAGAATCGCTAGAAAAATTACTTGATGAATTCTCAATTCAACATATTAGGAAATCTCATGCTTTAGCCTTATCAGGTGGAGAAAGAAGAAGGGTTGAAATTGCTAGAGCTTTGGCAACTAATCCTTTATTTATATTACTTGACGAGCCATTTGCTGGAGTTGATCCAATTGCAATAAATGATATTAGGCAAATGATTACTCATTTAAAGGATAGGGGAATAGGGGTTCTGATAACTGATCACAATGTTAGAGAAACCTTATCAATTGTTGATAAGGGATATATTGTTTATGACGGCAAAATATTAGCTTCAGGCACAAAGGATGAGATTATAAATCATCAAGATGTTAAAAGAGTATATTTGGGCGATTCTTTTAGCGTTAATTAGTCTTATTAAAATATTACCCTTTATGAATACCAGTTGTATTGCTAGTAGATATGGAAGGGTATATTTCTTTGAGTAATGGTGATCGTGATGGTTGTTGCAATGGTTGATTATTAGGGGCTTTCTTTTTATTTTTGCATGAGCCAGTATTAATTTGTTCTTTTGTAATTGATGAAATTATTTTTTCAGCAATATCAATTAGTATTTTAAAAAAAGAAAAGCACGTTATAGCAACTATTAATTCCTCGCTAATTGGATGTTTTGTGGTAGATTTTTCTTCATCGACTTTTAAGCATGTTTCTAACTTTTTAAACAGCAAATAATTTATAGGAACTACAGTAAAAATTTTAAATAACTGCTTTGTTTCATCTAATATTGTCGCTTTAAATCCTTCTGAAACTTTACTATCTTCTGATTTTTTTTGTTCATTATGTTCATCATATATGTAATTTGATACAAATTTTAAACAAATTTCTTCAACTGGCTTTAATATATCAAAATTTGATAAAACCCTATAAAGCGACAATGGATTATATCTTAAAGCTTTTATCCATCCTCTATTATATATTGTGCTAGTCATTTTGACAAAGCTAGGCAGCGAATTTAGAAGGGCTTCATTTGAAAGAATGGTAGTTTTTTTTTCTAAGTCATGAGGTAAATTTTTAAACTTTTTAAAAAAATTAGTAAGAAAAGTGGCTAGAAGTGTTGGAATTACTTCTGTTTTATAAGTATTTTCTTTTATGATTTTTATGACATTTTCTTTATTCCTCAAAATAACAAGTAATTTTAGGAATATAATAGAAAAAAAGGGAGTCATTATTTTGATTATCAATGATTTGTCTGTGGGTGCGAAGCTAGGAGAAGGTAAGCTAGGAGGAGGAGGTGGAGGAAATAGCATTATAGCGGCAACATAAAAATTATTAAATATATTTATTATATGTTAAAATACTATTGTAATCAATTAGTTTAATTTTTTAAAATATTAAAGGATGATAATTCTATAATCTCTTTAAGATCTCGTGCTAGGTAAAATGAACCACAAATAACTATTCTTTTTGGCTTATTACTACTAATATTAGAAATTTTTGTGATTGCTGATAGCAGATCCTCACATTTATTTATTTTAATATTATGATTAGAGGCAATTTTATGTATATTTTCGCTTAATTCTGGATTTGGCTCTCCTTGAACTCTAACGCAAAATAAATCGGCAATATCACTAAATTTTTTTAAAAAATTTGGGCGGCATTTATTTTTACTAAAACCCATAATTACAAAATTATGGAAATTATCATCTTGTTTTAGCCATTGGCTAATTGCATAAGCACCTGATTCATTATGGGCGCCATCAATCCATATTTGGTCATTAGAATTATTAGTTAATTGATGGTTAATTTTTTCAAGGCGCGATTTAAATTGGGTAGAAGTAATAGCTTTTTTGATAATTTGATGATCAATATTAAAATTTTTACTAATTAATGCTAATATTGTTGTTAGATTAATAATTTGATGATCTCCTAATAATGAAGGATTTGCAATATTATTGATTGCAATGTCATTAAAGGTAAAGTCAAAAAAATTATTTTCATTTTTTTCAATAAAGAAATCTTCATCATAGTAATAATGATCAATTTTTTGATCATTTGCTAATATTTTAATAATTGCCTTGGCTTCTTGGCATTGAGCAGAGCAAAATAATGGCGTTTGTGGTCTTATAATCATGGCTTTTTCAAGGGCTATTCTTCTAATATCATATCCAAGATATTCTTCATGATCATATGATATAGGAGTAATTATTGTTGCTAATTTTTCCTCAATAATATTAGTGGCATCAATTCTGCCACCCATATTGCACTCAATTATAGTGTAGTCAGCATTAATTTTAGAAAATGCTAAAAAGGCAGCAATAGTGGTTGATTCTAGAAAAGTAAGGACCGATTCTTGGCTTGCTAATCTTACTTCTTCTAATATTTCAAATAAAAATCTATCATCAATTAATTCGTTATTTACTATGATTCTTTCATTAAAATGATGAATATGAGGTGATGATAAAATGTGAACTTTATTTTTATTGCTTTTAAGAATCTGAGCTAAGAAACTTAATGAGGAACCTTTACCATTTGTGCCAGCTATATGAATAGTTGGTGGTAATTTTTTATGAGGATTTCCTAGTTTGTTAAGAACTGGCATCATTCTTTCAAAAACGGTTTCGTAATTTATTGATTTATTACCTAAGCTACCAGGAATTGGCCAATGAGGAAGATATACCATATTTTAACAATTATTATTGCTGCTATTATATATTCTGCTAATATTATGGCTATGGATAATAACATAGCTACAAAATATAATTTTGTTGATATTGCTGCAGATGGACATGTAAATCTATTATTTGCTAATAATAGTCAGGAAAACCAATTTCAACAAAATAAACAAAATTTATTTAGCCATTATTCAAAAATTAATTTTAAAGCGCAATTAGATAATTTAAAGCAATATGATATATCCCTTAATACATCTTTGCAATATCATATTGATAGTAATGATAGAAATAAGAATTTATTTATTGAAAATATATTCTTAAGAAAAAGATTCTTATCTCATAAATTTGAAATTGGCAATTTGAAGCCAGTTAATCAAGAAATGAAATTTGGACCTTCAAAAATAACTAGGGGAGCTGGTGGAGTTAGAGGTAAATATCTCGAATATGTCAATATATTGCAAAAAAATAATGATAATAATCCATCTTTTATTTTGCTAAATCAATCGCCAATAGGTCATAATGTTAAAGCAGTTGCTAATAATAATGGGCTAAGTTTTTTTAATAATTCTCAAAGATCAATATATGATACAAATTTTCGAGGTGTAGATGATGCATTTAAAATAAATTATTATAATTTTTTATCTGAAAATACAACTTTTAGCTTTAGCTACACTCCAAATATAAATAATAATCTTGGAAATGATGATTATTTATCCAATGAATTATTAAATTTCAAAAATGTCTTTAATATAGCTATTAATTATGTTAATTATTTAGATAATGGTCTTAAATTTAGCTTGTCTTCAACAATTGAATCTGCAAATTCTAGTAATAATAATTATGATGATCTTTTAGCATATGATATTTCATCAACAATAAGCTATTTTGGATTTGAATTGGCAATATTATATGGTAAGTGGCAAGAATTTGGTATGATTAAAGGCCGCAAAAGTGATAAGCCGTCATATGTTAGTTCAGCTTTAGCATATAATTTTGGACCAATAGGGGCCTCAATATCATTTTTAAGTAGTAAATATTTCAATAATAAATATAATGCATTATCAATGGGAACTGATTATAAATTTAGTAAAAATATCATGGGATTTGTTGAATTAACAAAATTTAACTTTAATTCTAATAAATTAAATGCTAAAAATATTATCAAAGATAATAATGGCTATGTATTATTAACTGGCATTAACTATAATTTTTAATGAGTGTTGCAGCACTAGAATCATATTTACTTCCTTTGAAAAACATTCTTGAAAGAGATGGTGTTAATGAGGTATCAATTAATAGGCCCTTTGAAGTTTGGGTTGAATGTAAAGGAGATATGTTTCAAGAAAAACTTCCATCATTTGATTTTAGGCACTTAAAATCTATCTCTAGATTGGTTGCGCAGGCAACTGAACAAAGGGCTAGTGAAGAAGAGCCTTTACTATCTGCTACATTGCCAAATGGTTATCGTATCCAGATTGTATTTCCTCCTGCATGTGAGCCTGGTTGTGTGGTAATTTCTATTAGAAAGCCATCTTCATTAAAATGGTCACTTGAAGATTATGATAAAATGGGTATGTTTGATTCAGCATCAGTAGGAGAAGTACTGGATAAAAATGATCTTATTTTGGCAAAATTACTAAAATTAGGCAGAATAAAAGAATTTCTTAGAAGGTCAGTAATTTATAAAAAAAATGTTATAATTTCTGGTGGTACATCTACTGGTAAAACCACATTTACTAATGCTATGATCAGGTCGATACCCAATGAAGAAAGATTAATATCTGTAGAAGATGCTAGAGAGATTGATTTAGAGTCAAATCCAAATCGTGTTCATTTAATTGCATCCAAAGGTGGGCAGGGAAGGGCTCATGTTACAACACAAGATCTAATAGAGGCACGTCTTAGATTAAGGCCTGAAAGAATTATAGTTGGTGAACTTAGAGGTTCTGAGGCTTTTAGTTTTTTAAGGGCGATTAATACTGGTCATCCAGGTTCAATATCAACTCTACATGCAGATACCCCTGCTATGGCAATTGAACAGTTAAAAATGATGGTAATGCAAGCCGGTCTAGGCATGACACCAACCGAAATATTATCTTATATTAGAAATGTTGTAGATATAATTGTTCAATTAAAAAAAGGTGATAAGGGAAAAAGATTTGTTTCAGAAATATATTTTAAGCCAATTCATTACAAACCAAAAAAGCAAGAAGAAATTAAATGAATATTAAAAAAACAACAAAGATATATGAGGGAAAAGCAAAAATCATATATAATACTAATGATGAAGATTATCTTATACAATATTTCAAAGATGATGCTACGGCATTTAATGCTCAAAAAAAATCATCTATTAATAATAAAGGAATTTTAAATAATAAAATATCTGAAATATTAATGAAACATATTACTAATAATAGTGATGTACCTTGTCATTTTATTGAAAGAATTGATGAAAGACATCAAATTATTAAAAAATTAGATATTATTGAATTAGAAATTATTATTAGAAATTATAGTGCTGGGTCCCTTGCTAAAAGACTAAATATCAAAGAAGGTGTTAAATTTGATAATGTTGTTTTTGAGTTATGCTATAAAAATGATGCACTTAATGATCCATTAATTAATGATGATCATGCTATTAATGTTCTTAACTTATTGTCTAAAAGTGAGTTAGATCAAATTAAAAAATATTCTTTTCAAATAAATAAAATTTTATCAGATATATTTATTTTGACTAATATCAAGCTTGTTGATTTTAAGATTGAGTTTGGTAGGGATAAATATAACAATATTATTTTAGCAGATGAAATTAGTCCTGATAGTTGCAGATTATGGGATATTACATCTAATAAGAAGCTTGATAAGGATATATTTCGCCAAGATCTTGGTGATTTGGCATCTGCATATGAAGAGGTCCTTAAAAGATTATCATGAAACATCCCTTTTGGCCTGATGTAAAAGGTTTTAGAGATATAGAATTTGGCCTTGAAAGAGTATTGGAATTATCAAAAAGATTAGGAAATCTTCATCTAAAATTACCACCAGTGATTCATGTTGCAGGAACTAATGGCAAGGGTTCTACTTTGGCATTTCTACAAGCAATATTTAATGAAAATAATCTTAAAACTAATAAATATACATCGCCTCATCTAATTAATTTTAATGAAAGAATAATATTAAATAATAAAGAAATATCGGATGAATTCCTTACTTATTGCTTGAAAGAATGCCGCAAAATGGCTAATAAGAAGCCAAAAATCGATGTAACATTTTTTGAAGGGGTGACAATTGCTGCATTTTTAGCTTTTTTAATTGAAAAATCAGATATATTGCTGCTAGAAACAGGGATGGGTGGTATTTTAGATGCAACAAATATAGTTCCTCAGATTTTGGCAGCAATAATCACACCAATTTCATTTGATCATCAAGATTTTCTAGGTAATAATATAGTTGATATAGCTAAAAATAAGGCTGGAATTATCAAGCAGAATTGTCCAGTAATTACGTTTCAAAATTACCAAGCAGCATTTAATATTATACACAATGAATCTGTTGCTAAAAATAGTGATTTTTATTATATAAACGATAATCAGGTAGCTATAGATAAAAATATACTAAAAAGTAACGAATTTAATATTATAGATAATCAAAATAATTGGCATTTGCAAAATTCTGATATAAATCTTAAATTTCATAGACCAAATCTAATTGGTAATTTTCAATTAATTAATGCAGCACTTGCAATTATTGCTTCTATAAAGCAAAAAGAATTTAATATATCTCTAAACTCATTTAATAAGGCAATAATTAAGGCAGATTGGCCTGGTAGAATGCAAGAAATTCAACATGGAAAATTGCATAATTTACTATCAAATAAAAGTAAATTATTTATCGATGGAGGTCATAATGAAATGGCAGCAATTAATATTGCTAAATTTGTAAATTCCTTTAAATCAAAAAATAAAATAGCAATAATTGCCATGATTAAAGATAAGGATAGCAATGCTTTTATTAAGTCAATTGCTAGCGAGTTTGATCTTATTATATGTTCAGAAATAAAAGATAAAAATTATATATTATCATGCTCTAATTTAAAAAATATTGGACAAAAATATCATAAGAATATTATTGAAATTAGTGATATTAAAAAAGCATTAAGCCATATTAAAATTAAATATGGCAATCAGGATAATCTAGTTATGATATGTGGCTCTTTATATTTAATAGGAGATTTTTTAGAAGAAAATAATGTTAATTAATATTATTGGTTAAAAATTATATTATCAAAATTTGGCCTTTTATCATTAATTCTTTTAATATTTCCTTCTTTACCGCATGAAAATAATAAAAAAATAATTATAAAGAAACTAAAAGATTTATTCATTATAATCAAAGTTACTGGATTGAGTTATTTGATTTTCTTTCGCGAATAATTTTTCTGTAGCGCATAACATTGCGATTATGGTCACGAAGATTGGTAGAAAATATATGGTCACCATAGCCACTAGCAACAAAATATAAGTAATTTGATTTAATAGGGTTTAATACAGCTTTGATTGATTCTATCCCAGGATTACATATTGGTTTTGGTGGTAATCCATAAATATTATAGGTATTAAATGATGATTTATTTCTAATATCACTAAGTCTTATTGGTCTTTCTAAATCTTTATTACCAAAAGCATAAGAATAAATAATTGTTGGATCTGATTGGAGTTTCATTCCTTTTTTTAAGCGATTAATGAAGACAGAAGCAACATAACCTCTTTCTGAAAAAACCCCAGTTTCTTTTTCAACAATTGATGCTAATATTAAGGCATCTTTTTTATTTTTGATGGGTATATTTTTATCTCTTTTTGGCCATAATT
The DNA here is from genome assembly GCA_020054685.1 of Rickettsiales bacterium. Taxonomy (GTDB): domain Bacteria; phylum Pseudomonadota; class Alphaproteobacteria; order Rickettsiales; family UBA1997; genus UBA1997. Next base: position 19,789 of record JAHXBS010000028.1, read on the forward strand.
CATCAACAGCCTTAGTCATTTGACCCTTCATTCTTCTTATAAGAAATTTCTTTGAGTCATTATATGAGTAAAAGTAAGTTTCAGGCAATATAGATCCTTCATCAATTTCAGATATATTTGGCATATCACCAACTAGGCCGGTTGCATTACTAATAATTTCATATGCGCTATGAGAGGATAATCCTTCTGCAATTGTAATTTTTCTAAAGAAAATATTACCCCTAACCATTTTATGAAGGATTTGGTAATATGAGATATTTTTTTCAAAAAAATATTCACCATATCTAACTTTTGGGTCAATTCCTTTTATTAATTGACCAAGATATAAAAAGGCTGAAGGATGTTTGATTATTTGTTCACTATGAAGTTTGTTAACAACTTCTCTAAGGGTAAGTCCACTTTCAACAATGAATCTTTTATCTTCCTTATGGTATGAATTTGGTGCATTATAATATAGTATTATTGAAAAAATCGCTACAAAGCAAAAAATAACAATAATTGAAAATGATGTTAGAAGTTTAAGTAAATATTTAATCATTCTAATCAGTAAATTTCTTAACTAATAAGCAGGCATTAGTGCCACCAAATCCAAATGAATTTGAAAGAGCGTAGTTAATTTGTTTTTCCTTAGCTTTTAATGCAACAAGATCAACACCCCAATCATTAGATGGATTTTCAAGGTTAAGTGTTGGTGGTGCAATGTTATTTTTAACAGCTAATATAGAAAATAAAGCCTCTATTGCTCCAGCTGCCCCAAGAAGATGTCCTGTCGATGATTTGGTAGATGACATTAAAAGTTTAGATGAATGATCTTTAAATACTTTTTTAACTGCTGATATTTCAATTTCATCTCCTAAGGGGGTTGACGTACCGTGGGCATTAATGTAATCAAGCTGATCAATATTAATAGCTGCATGTTTAATAGCAGTTTTCATGGCATATGTGGAGCCGCGTCCTGAACTTTCTGGGGCGGTAACATGATATGCATCACCAGACATACCATATCCTACAATTTCAGCATATATTTTAGCGCCTCTTTTTTTGGCATGCTCTAATTCTTCAAGTACTAATACTCCAGAACCTTCACCCATTACAAAGCCATCTCGATCTTTATCCCATGGTCTTGATGCCTTGGTCGGCTGGTCATTAAAATTTGTAGATAATGCCTTAAGTGCGGCAAAGCCACCAATTCCTGATTCGCATATTGCTGATTCACTACCACCGGCAATCATAACATCAACATCGCCATATTCAATCATTCTAGCAGAGTCGCCTACAGCATGTGCACCAGATGAACAAGCGGTAACAACAGCATGATTTGGACCCATATAGCCATGTTTTATAGAAATTTGACCTGAGGCAAGATTGATAAGGCTTGATGGAATAAAGAATGGAGTTATTTTTCTAATGCCTCTATCTTTAAGATTTATAACAGTTTTTTCTATTGCGGGAAGGCCACCAATGCCTGATCCCATCATAACGCCGGTACGATATTTTTGTTCGTCACTAAGAGCTTGCCAGCCAGAATCTGCAATAGCTTGATCAGCTGCAGCAATAGCAAAATGAATAAATCTATCCATCTTTTTTTGTTCTCTAAATTCAATATGATCATTTAAATTAAAATTTATCTTATCAGATTCATCCTGTGCCATTGTAACTTCACCGGCAATTTTACATGGAGAATGTTCCGGGTCAAAAATTGTTATTTTCTTGATACCTGATTCAGAATTAATTAATTTATTCCATGAAGACTCAATATTTTTGGCTAGGGGTGTAACAGCTCCTATTCCTGTAACTACAACTCTTCTTTTTGACATTTTTTGTTAAGATATATTAATTTAAAAAATAATTAATAAGATATTAAAACTAAGATCAAATTTGGCAAGCTTAATTAAAGAAGCTAATCTATAATTGCTAATATCTCATTTGCTATTAGTAAAGCAATTTCACTTTTTTGAAGTAACTTTAATTTTGTTGATGATTTATGATTAATTAACATGGCTCGAGATTTTTGGTTATCAAATATTTTACCATTATCAACATCATTAGCTATAATAAAATCAAGGTTCTTTTCAATAAGTTTTTTTCTGCCATTTTTCTCAATATCATTACTTTCAGCGGCAAAGCCGATAACAATTTTAGGTCTATTTTTACTGGTTGAAATATATTTTAATATATCAGGATTTTCAGTGAGTTCAATTTTAAGATCTTTATTTGCAGCTTTTTTAATTTTTGATGAAGAGTAATTTTTTACCTTAAAATCTGATATTGCAGCGCAGCTTATATAAATATCGCAATTTTTAATATTTTTCTTAACAGCGCTAAAGATATCATCAGCATTACTGCAGTGAATTATATTTTTTCGATCAATATTGATATGATTTTTAATATTGCTAGCAATAAAAGTAATATTAGCACCCATTTCATTGAGTATTTTAGCAATTTCAATTGATTGTTTACCAGATGAATAATTGCCAATATATCTAACAGGATCAATTGGTTCTATCGTTGAGCCTCCAGTAATGATAATATTAATATTTTTAAGCTTATTTTTGTAATTAAAGTAATTAATTATATTTTGATAAATCGCTTGTGGTTCAGCCATTTTTCCTTTACCAAATTCATTGCATGCTAAAATATCTGATTGTGGTTCAATAATAGTAATATCGGATTTATTAATTTTAGAAATATTATCTTGATTTTGTTTGCTATGCCACATTTTATCATTCATAGCTGGAGCAATTAAAATTTTTTTATCACTTGCTAATACACAGCTAGATGCCAAATCATTAGCATAGCCATTTGCAATTTTTGCAATAAAATTTGCCGATGCTGGTGCTATGATTATAAGATCATTATCTCTGGATAATTTTATGTGACCCATTTTTAGCTCATCTGCTACATTAAATAAGTCGCTATATGTATGATTATTTGTAAGTGACGAGCATAAAAGAGGGGTGATAAATTCTTGTGCTGATTTAGTTAATATGCAAGTTACATTAAAATTACTTTTTTTAAGTAATCTGATTAAATCCATTGATTTATAGCATGCTATACTTCCTGTGATAATGAGTAAGATATTTTTTTTAAGCTTATTACTCATTTTTGGCTAAATGTTTTATTGCAATATCTGTAAGAATTCTTCCTCTTGGCGTTTTTTCGATAAATCCTTGCTGGATAAGATAAGGCTCTATTGAGTCTTCAACAGTATCTCTTTCTTCACCAATTGCAGATGAAATTGTATCAATACCAACTGGCCCACCTCTGTAATTATTAGCAATAAAGCTTAAATATCTGTAATCAGCGCTATCAAGTCCTGCACTGTCAATTTCAAGCTTTTCAAGGGCATAAATTGTAGTTTTTTTGGATATTATTGTTTCATTAAAATTACTTGCAAAATCTCTAACTCTTTTTAACAGCCTTATGGCAATCCTCGGAGTTCCGCGAGATCTATTAGCAATTTCAATTGCGGCGTCAATATCTATTGATATATTTAAAATTTTTGCATCTCTTATTATTATTTGCTGAAGCTCCTTTGTAGAATAAAAATTTAGACGTATTTGAATGCCAAATCTATCTTTTAAAGGGTTTGATATAAGGCCAATTCTAGTTGTTGCACCAACTAATGTAAATTTAGGAAGGTCAATTTTAATAGCACGTGCGGCTGGTCCTTCGCCTATCATAATATCAAGTTTATAATCTTCCATTGCAGAATATAATACTTCTTCAACATTTTTATTGAGACGGTGAATTTCATCAATAAATAAGATATCACCTTCTTGAAGGTTGGTTAATATAGCTGCTAAATCTCCTGATTTTGAAATTACAGGACCTGCGCTACTTTTGAAGCCAACATTCATTTCATGGGCAATAATTTGCGCTAATGTTGTTTTACCAAGTCCAGGAGGTCCATGAAATAAAGAATGATCGAGCGTTTCATTTCTTTTTTTTGCAGCATTTATAAAAATAGATAAATTCTCTTTAAGCTTTTCTTGACCAAGAAAATCGCCTAATAAGGTTGGTCGAAGGTTATTATCAAGAAATTCGTTTTTAATTTCATTGGGGTTAAGATTATCATTAATTGACATATTTTAAGAAATGATAATTACAAATCAGGCTTTTCTATTTGCAATTGCTTTTTTAGTTTCAGCAATAGCCTTAGCAGGATTTAAACCTTTAGGACAAGCTTGAGTACAATTCATTATTGTGTGACAGCGATATAATTTGAAAGGATCTTCTAGATCATCAAGTCTCTCAGCTGTTTTTTCATCTCTAGAGTCAGCAATCCAACGATAAGCTTGCAGTAATATTGCTGGTCCAAGATATTTATCTTGATTCCACCAATAGCTTGGACAAGATGTTGAACAGCATGCGCATAAGATACATTCATATAATCCATCTATTTTCTCTCTCTCTTCAGGGCTTTGAAGCCTTTCTTGATTTGGATTATTAGGTTCACTAGCTTGCATCCATGGCTTGATAGATTCATATTGCGCATAAAATAAACTCATATCAGGCACTAAATCCTTGATAACAGGCATGTGAGGTAAGGGATTAATAGCAACATCGCCTTTGCAATCTTCAATTGGCTTAGTGCATGCAAGAGTATTTGTGCCGTCAATATTCATGGCGCATGAACCGCATATTCCTTCTCTACAAGATCTTCTAAAAGTTAAAGAGCTATCGTGATCGCCCTTAATTTTAATAAGTGCATCTAGTACCATTGGTCCACAATCATCCATATCGACCTCAAAATTATCAATATAAGGATTTGAGTTATTATCAGGATTATAGCGATAAATCTTCAAATTTTTAATATTTTTAGCCTTTTTAGCTTTAAATGTTTTGCCAGATTTTTTATCAATAACTGAATTTTTTGGTAATCTAATTTCTGCCATAAATTTAATAAACTATATTAATAAACTCTCTTTTTAGGAGGGAAAGACTGAACTCTATCAGTAAGTGAGTTAAGCTTTACTTCGCGATAATCAATTTTGGTTTTACCCATATCGTCGCACCACATAATTGTGTGTTTCATCCAATTTTCATCATCTCTTTCTTTGTAATCCTCCCTTGCGTGAGCGCCTCTACTTTCTTTTCTATTGTGAGCGGATGCAATTGTTACAAGTGATTGAGATCTGAGGTTGTCAAGCTCTAATGCCTCAATGAGATCGCTATTCCATATTAATGATCTATCAGAAATTTTAATATCACTAAATTTATTATATATTTCTGTAATTTCAGTAACTCCTTTTGATAGGGTTTCTTCAGTTCTAAATACAGCAGCTCTATTTTGCATACATTGTTGCATTTCAAGTCTAATTGAAGCAGTTGATGATTTACCTTTAGCATTGCGTATTTTTTCTAACCTATCAAGTGCTTCAGATCCTGCATCTTTTTTAAATGGTTTTTGTGACTTTCCTGGCTCTATAATTTTTGCTGCATGTTGTGCAGCCGCTCTTCCAAATACAATTAGATCTAAAAGTGAATTTGATCCTAATCTATTTGCACCATGAACAGATATACATCCAGCTTCGCCAATAGACATTAATCCTGGTACAATTGATGTTTTACCTTTTTTGACATCGAGAACTTCGCATTTATAATTTGTTGGAATACCTCCCATATTATAATGAACAGTTGGCAATACAGGAATTGGCTTATTATTAACATTAACATCTGCGAAGATTTTAGCAGTTTCAGATATTCCAGGTAGTCTTTTTTCAAGTACGCTAGGTTCAATATGGTCAAGGTGAAGATGTATATGGTCTTTATTAGGTCCAACTCCACGTCCTTCCATAATTTCCATAGTCATTGATCTTGATACAACATCACGACTAGCGAGATCCTTGGCATTTGGAGCGTATCTCTCCATGAATCTTTCACCTTTAGAGTTTACTAAATAACCTCCTTCACCTCTGGCACCTTCAGTTATTAGACATCCTGCCTTATATACTCCAGTAGGGTGAAATTGAACAAATTCCATATCTTGTAGTGGCAATCCAGCACGAAGAACCATAGCATTACCATCTCCAGTGCATGTGTGAGCCGATGTAGCTGAAAAATATGCTCTTCCATAACCACCAGTTGCTAAAACTACAGTTTGAGCTTTAAAACGATGAATTGACCCATCAAGAAGAGATAATGCCATGACTCCTCTACATACTCCATCTTCCATAATTAGATCTAATGTAAAATATTCTATGAAGAATTTTGCATTATATTTAAGTGATTGTTGATATAATGTATGTAATATTGCATGACCAGTTCTATCAGCAGCAGCGCAAGTTCTTTGAGCTGGTCCACCTTCACCAAATTCTTTTGTCATACCACCAAAGGGTCTTTGATATATTTTACCATCTTTTGTTCTTGAAAAAGGCACACCATAATGCTCTAACTCAATTATTGCTGCTGGAGCTTCACTGCACATATATTCAATAGCATCTTGGTCACCAAGCCAGTCTGATCCTTTAATTGTGTCATACATATGCCAACGCCAATCATCATCTCCCATATTGCCAAGAGCAGCAGATATACCACCTTGTGCGGCAACAGTATGAGAGCGAGTGGGAAATACCTTAGTGATGCATGCAGTTGATAATCCTTTATTGGCCATACCAAATGTTGCTCTAAGTCCAGATCCACCGGCACCAACTACTACAACATCAAATTCGTGATCAATTATTGTATAATTTCCAATTTTTTTGTCTGACATTTTTTATCCAATTAAATGAAGTCTGATAATTGCTAATATACCTGCAATAGCAGTAGCAATAGATAATAAATCAATAAAGATAATATAGAAGTATTTCTTAGCTTTGTTGGAAACGTAATCTTCAATAATCACTCTCATTCCTATTGATCCATGAAATAAGGAAATTGCAATAAGTAAAATTGCCATTACCGCATTAAGTGGATATGCAAAAAATACTGATATATAATTAAATGGATCTTGAGAAATATAAATACCAGAAAAAGCAATCCATATTGTAAGTGGTATCATTGCTATTGCCGAAATTCTTTGATGAAGCCAATGACTTGCTCCACTTTTAGTGGAAGGTGCTATTTTAATCTTTTTCATATTTTAAAATCTAATTAAAAAACCACTAACTATTGTTATAATAGCAGCTAATATGGTTAAAATTATAACTAATATTCCAGTTTTTTTTGCGGTATTAATACCAAAACCTTTGCCAATATCCCATAATAAATGTCTTATGCCATTGAAGAAGTGATAATATAGTGCACTAACTAAGGCAAATAAAATAACATAAAAAAATGGCTTAAATATATTAGTGAACCAGCATTCACAATTACGATTTTGAGGATTATCTATGTAATTTATTTGATATGCGTAATATACAATATACCAGCATAAAATTATCATTGTTGCATATAAAACAACTCCACTCATGCGATGCATGATTGAAGTTAATGATGAAATATTCCATCTATATATCTGAATATGAGGCGAAGTTGGTTTTTTATTCATAAAAAAATATTTACATATATAAATAATTATATTTTATTTTATAAGATATTATTTTAGTTAATTCAAGTTTTTTTTGCTTAGTGAATAGATCAAAATTAAATTTAAAAAGGTTGGTATTGGCCCTTGGTTCAAATCTGGGCAATAGAATGGATAATATTTATAATGCAATAATTCTTCTTGAAGAATTATTGTTTCTTAAAAATATCAAGAAATCTAGCATTATTGAAAATAAGGCAATGTTATTACCTAATTCTCCAAAAGATTGGGATATTTATTTTTTAAATATTGTTATTTCTGCCGATATTGATATTAATAATTGTGACCCAATAGATATTTTATATATAATTAAAGATATTGAAGTAAAACTTGGCAGAAAAAAGTCTCAAAAATGGTCTCCACGAGAAATTGATATTGATATTTTAGCTATTGATGATTATATGATAAAAATAGATCAAATATTAAATATTCCTCATTTTGGTATTTATGATCGTGATTTTTTTCAAAATGGTTTTTTAGAAATTGAGCCAAATTTATATCACAAAATTATTAATCAATCATAATAAATTATGAATTTAGATAAATATACTGAAAAAACACAAGCTATTATACAATCATCTCAAACATTAGCACTAGCTAATAATCATCAGAAATTAAGTGCGCAACATTTACTAGAGGCGATGCTATATGATAGTGATGGATATATAGCAAATTTAATTCAAATTGCTCAAGGAAATGTAGAGCTTATTAGGAGTCAGTCAAAAAAAGACATTGATAAAATAATTAAGGTTGAGGGATCAAATAATTCAATTTCATTATCAAATGAGATGGCAAGAATATTGTTACTAGTTGAAAAGATTTGCGAAAAAAATAATGATCAATTTATTACAACTGAAAGATTGCTACAAGCAATATTGGAAGATAATAACAATGAATCTGCCAAGGCTTTAAAATTATGCGGTATAACCAGCAAATCACTAGAAGATGCTATTAACAAAATAAGATCAGGCAAGAATGCAGATTCAAAAATAAGTGAATCTAATTATCAATCACTAGAAAAATATGCCTTAGATTTAACTAAAAAGGCAGCTGAAGGCAAGATAGATCCGGTAATTGGTCGTGATGAAGAAATTAGAAGAGCCATGCAGGTTTTATCAAGAAGAACAAAAAATAATCCTGTATTAATTGGTCAACCTGGTGTAGGTAAAACAGCTATAGTAGAAGGGCTGGCTCAAAGAATTGTTAATAAGGATGTTCCACAAAGCTTAATTAATAAAAAATTAATGTCACTTGATTTAGGAGCTTTAATTGCAGGTGCTAAATATCGTGGTGAATTTGAAGAAAGGCTAAAATCTGTCTTAAATGAAATAGAAAATAATAGTGATGTAATTTTATTTATTGATGAATTGCATCTATTGATTGGTGCTGGAAAATCTGATGGCGCAATGGATGCTTCAAATTTATTAAAACCATCACTGGCAAGGGGAACCTTGCATTGTATAGGCGCAACAACATTAGATGAATATCGAAAATATATTGAAAAAGATGCTGCTTTGGCAAGAAGATTTCAATCTGTATATACTAGCGAGCCATCAATTGAAGGTACAATATCTATTTTACGTGGAATAAAAGAAAAATATGAGGTGCATCATGGTATAAAAATTAAAGATTCTGCAATTATTGCAGCAGCAAATTTATCTGACAGATATATCACTGATCGTTTTTTGCCTGATAAAGCAATTGACTTAATTGATGAGGCGGCAAGCGCTTTAAAAGTTGAAATTGACTCAAAGCCAAAAGAGCTAGATGAAATTGATCGCAAAATTATGCAATATAAAATAGAAGTTCAAGCACTCAATAAAGAAGATGATCAATCTTCAAAAACAAGATTACAAAAAATAAACTCAGAATTAAATATTCTTGAAAAACAATCTGCCGAGATGACATCGGCCTGGGAGGCAGAAAGGATGAAGCAAATCAGAGTCAATGAATTAAAATCTAAAATTGAAGATTGTAAATTTGAACTTGAAAGAGCTGAAAGAGATGGCGATCTTGAAAAAGCAGGAGAGATCAGATATGGCGATATTCCTCAATTTAAAAAAGAGTTAGAATCTCTAGAATCAATGACAGCTAGTAAAATGATCAAGGAATCGGTTGATGAAGATGATATTGCTTCAATTATAGCTAAATCTACAGCAATTCCTGTAGATAAAATTCTATCAACTAAGAAAGATAAATTACTTAATATAGAAAAATTACTTAAAAAAAGAGTTATTGGTCAAGATCAGGCATTAATAGCAATTGCTAACGCAGTTAGAAGGTCGCGCTCTGGATTACAAGATCCTAATAGACCAATAGGATCTTTTTTATTTTTAGGACCTACCGGAGTTGGTAAAACGGAGTTAAGTAAAGCATTGGCAGAATTTATTTTTGATGATGATGCGGCATTACTTAGAGTTGATATGAGCGAATATATGGAAAAGCATTCTGTTGCTAGGTTAATCGGCGCACCACCTGGATATGTTGGTTATGAGCAGGGTGGTATTTTGACTGAAACAGTAAGAAGAAGGCCATATCAAGTAATATTATTTGATGAAGTAGAAAAAGCTCATAGCGATATATTTAATATTTTATTGCAAGTACTTGATGATGGAAGATTAACTGATTCACTGGGAAATATTGTTAATTTTACTAATACAATCATTATTTTAACGTCAAATTTAGGATCTAGTGCAAAAACTACTGAGCTTGCAAATGATGATGTTAAAATGGAAAAAAATCGGATAATGCAGCAAGTTAAAAGTCACTTCAGACCAGAATTTCTAAATAGATTAGATGAAATGATAATATTTAATAAATTATCAAGCGATTTAATGGTTGATATAGTTAATGTTCAGCTATTAAGACTTATTAAAAGGCTAAAAAATAAAAATATATCTTTAGAACTTGACGATAGTGCAAAAAAATATTTGGCAATAAAAGGCTATGATCCTAATTATGGAGCAAGACCTCTTAAAAGAGTTATTCAAAGAGATATAGAAAATATATTAGCTCAAAAAATTCTTAAAAATGAAATTAAAGATAACTCAAAGATTAAAATAAAAGCCAAAAATAATAAATTACAATTTGATATTATTTTATGATAAAAAATACTAAAAATAACAGTGAAATAGAAAAATTTTCAAAAATTGCTAAAGAATGGTGGGATCCTGCTGGAAAATTTAAGCCACTACACAAATTTAACCCATGTCGTATTGATTATATTAGGAAAAAAATTATAAATCACTTTGCTATAATCAGTGATAATGTAAAATATCTTAATAATTTAAATATAATAGATATTGGCTGCGGAGGAGGTTTGGTATCTGAACCAATGGCAAAATTAGGAGCAAGTGTCACAGCAATTGATGCTAGTGAAAAAAATATTAAAATTGCTCAAGCTCATGCGCAAGAATCAAATTTAAAAATAGAATATAAAGCTTCTGCAATTGAAGAATTGCCTAAAAAATATCATAATAAATTTGATGTTGTTTTAGCGTTAGAGATTATTGAGCATGTTGATGATGTTAGTTTATTTGTATCTGAATTAAAGAAGCTGGTCAAAAAAGACGGAATTATATTTATTGCAACAATAAATAGAACCATTAAGTCCTTATTAACAGCTAAGATTGGTGCTGAATATATTCTAAGATGGCTGCCAATTGGTACTCATGATTTTAAAAAATTTCTAAAACCATATGAAATCATCTCTATGATTGAGGATGAAAGAGTTAATTTCAATGAAATATCTGGCTTTGAATATAATTTATTAAAAGATGAGTGGCGCAATTCAAATAATAATGATGTAAATTATATATTAAGCTTTGTTGCTAAAGATAGGTCTTAATTTGTATTATTTCTGCATAGTAAAATAAGTCTTAAATTTTTAAGTAATTTTTAAATTAATAGTTATCAAAAAATCATATATAGTAATTTAATCCTTTTTAGTAAAAATAATTATCTATATATGAATAAAGAATTCTTAAAATTTTTAGAAGAAAATAAAGAGCAAATATCATTAGATGAATTTATCCAATCTATTGAACCAACAGAAAAATTATGTGAATCTATATATTTTTCTCAAAATATAATGAGATTAAATCACTATATTTATTGCTGAATTTCTAATCAAGAGCTTCAGAATTATTTTTATCTAATGTGTTATAATTCTTTTATTAGTAAAGATTATAAAAGTTTATCAAGAGTTTTTAATGTGGTCATTACTAATGACGGTCAAGATTTTCTTCATCAAAATTTAATGAGAAGGTTATATGATATATATCATGAAGATAATGAACTTATCGATTTTATTTGCAATTTAGATATTCAATTAAGGCAAGATAAAATAATAAGAGAATGTATTTTGGATGCAGATAATAATAATCCTCCAAAAGAATTGGAAGATAAATTTATAGAAAAGTATCTAGATATTGAAAATTTTGATGCTCTAAATAAATATTTCTCAAGAGTTGAACAAAGTAATATTGATATTGTAAAAAAAATACTAAATTCTGGACATAAAAACGCTTTTACTTATGTCAAAGATTATAGAAATTTTCATGGTATTATCAGCGATATTTATGAAGGATTAGATGATATTGAGAATGAGGGTGTAAAAATTAAAGTTATGAAATGTTTTGTGGAAAAGGTGATAAATAATTATAAAGAGTTGCATAAATTGCATAGAGATTTGCAATTAATGGTTGAAAATAAATGTGTATTTGACTTGAAAATGAAAAAAAAGTACAAAATTTAACAAAAGAAATAAGTGATTCAAATAAAGTAAATTTAACATTGTTAGAAAAAAACAATGAATTATTGCAGGAGAAAGAGAAATCTAATGAAAAATATGATAACCTCTGTGTTTTATATAAAAGATCAATAAAATCGTTGAAAAAATCTGAATCAGAATTACAAAAGGCTAAAGAAGATTTGAGAGAGTCTAGCGATAAGATGAGGGCGGTTCTGGAGCTTGGATTAGCAATGGGTGGAGCTATTAACGAACCTAAAGATAATAGTAAATATGAAAATCCTCCATTACGTGTTATTTTTGAAGCAAAGGAAGGTTCGGCAGCTGGTAATGATTAAAGAGAAAAGGAAAAAAAGTGCTAGTAAATGATAAATTTAATATTTTAAAAAAGATAAATATTAATTAATATATTGGAAATTTTTGGCATAATTTATTGACATTTTCTAATATTTCTTGTTCTAATTTTGCGTTATTGTCAGTGCCATTTTTAACAAAACCCTCCAATGTATCGGTTATCATATTACCAATAATTTTGAATTCTTCTTCCTTAAAACCTCTTGTTGTGCCAGCTGGTGTGCCAAATCTAAGGCCAGATGTGACAAAAGGACTTCTTGGGTCATTTGGTATAGCATTTTTATTGCATGTTAAGCCAGCTCTTTCAAGTGCTTTTTCTGCATCTTTGCCCGTAATATCTTTAAGAGGAGTTAAATCAGCAACCATAAGGTGGCAATCAGTGCCATTAGTGGTTATATTAATGCCACGAGAAATCAAGGTATCAGATAATGTTTTGGCATTATTGACAACTTGTTTGATATAGATTTTAAATTCATCACTAAGTGCTTCTTTAAAAGCGACTGCTTTTGCAGCGATAACATGCATTAATGGCCCGCCTTGAAGGCCAGGAAATAATGCTGAGTTAATTTTCTTTGATAATTCTTCATTATTGGTAAGTATTATTCCACCTCTTGGTCCTCTTAGAGTTTTATGAGTTGTTGAAGTTACAATGTGAGCATGAGGAACTGGCGAAGGGTAGCAGCCGCCAGCAACAAGTCCTGCAATATGAGCCATATCTACTAATAAATATGCATTAACTTCATCGGCAATTTCTCGAAACAACTTCCAATCAACAATTCTTGGATAAGATGAAATACCGGCAATAATTAATTTTGGTCGATGTTTTTTTGCTAAATCTCTGACTTGATCATAGTCAATTAGGCCATTATCTGTTCTTATGCCATATTGGACTGAATTAAGCCACATGCCAGATAATGTTCTAGCAGCGCCATGGGTTAAATGGCCACCAGCTGCTAAACTCATACCTAGAATTGTGTCGTTTGGCTGTAATAGCGACAAATAAACTGCAAGATTAGCATTTGCTCCTGAATGTGGTTGAACATTAGCATATTTGCAGTTAAAAAGTTGGCATATTCTGCTAATTGCAAGATTTTCAAATTCATCATAGTAATGACAGCCACCATAATATCTTTTTGCAGGATAGCCTTCAGCATATTTATTGGTAAAAATTGATCCTTGTGCTTCTAATACTGCCTTACTAACGATATTTTCAGAGGCTATTAATTCAATTTCGTTTTTTTGTCTATTGGTTTCTTTTTGTAAAAGATTAGCTAATTCAGTATCTTGTTGTGATATATTATTGGTAAAAAAAGTCATTTTATATTTAAAGTAATTATAAGCCAAATTTGTTAAAAGATATTCTTTCTTCAATTTTATTGATTAGATTAGTTGCAAAATCAGTTTTTTCACTAAAAAGGCTTTTGATAAAAGATTTTTTATGGCTAATAGTGGTAATTTTAACATCTGGGCCAAATTTTTCTTCTAATTTTGTTCTAAAATCGCATATATCATCAATTAGACCGATCTCTTTAGCAGATTTGCCAGACCAAAAAGCTCCTGAAAATATTTTATCTTCTCCTAATTCTTCTATGGATTTGTGCAATTTTTGTTTTCTGGTGGTTTTTACTATATCTTTAAAAGACTCGAATATATCTTTTTGCGCATCTTTTAATATATCGATATTTTCCTTAACTTCAGGCAAAAAAGGGTCTAAAATTGCCTTATTTTTACCTTGAGTATAAACTCTGCGGTCTATTCCAGCCTTTTTTATCAGTTCAACAAAGCCAAAGCTAGAAAAAATTACACCTATACTTCCTATTATGGATGAATTATGAGCATATATTTCGTCGCCACTTAATAATAACCAATAGCCACCAGATGCAGCAACATCATGAGCAAAGCTATATACTGGCTTTTTATGTTTTTTTGCAAGATTTCTTATTGCGTTATAAATAAGTTCAGATTGAACAGGTGAACCGCCAGGTGAATTAATTATAATTGCAACAGCTTTAATATTGTCTGTTTTAAATGCTTTTTCTAATAATGGATAACAACTATCATAATTAATAGCAGATGATAATTTTGAATCCTTGCCAATAACTCCAGATAATGTTACACAAGCAACTTTCGGAGCTTTTTTAAGTTTCTTGACTAGTGATTTTATTTTAAGCATATTTTAAAAATTTCTAATGTCGCATAAATGACCAGTAATAGCTGCTGCAACTGCCATTTCAGGGCTCATAAGGTGAGTTCTACCGCCTCGACCTTGTCTTCCTTCAAAATTGCGGTTAGATGTTGAAGCACATCTTTCGCCGTCATTTAGTTTGTCTGCATTCATTGCTAAGCACATTGAGCATCCAGGTTGTCTCCACTCAAAGCCGGCTTGCATAAATATTTTATCTAGCCCTTCTTCTTCAGCTTGCTGTTTTACAAGTCCAGATCCAGGGACTATCATAGCTAATTTTATATTATTTGCAACTTTTTTACCCTTGGCAATTTTAGCAGCATTTCTAAGATCTTCAATTCGACCATTTGTACATGATCCAATAAATACTTTGTCTATTTTTATATCTTCTAAATTAGTTCCTGATCTTAGGCCCATATATTTTAATGATCTAATTACGGCATCTTGCTTTGATTTATCATTAAAATCGCTAGGAAATGGGACTTTAGAAGTAATAGGTAGAGTATCTTCGGGACTTGTACCCCATGTTACTTGAGGAGTAATATCACTGGCATTGATATTAACAACTTTGTCATATTTGGCGTTAGGGTCTGATTTTAGAGTTTGCCAAAATTTTACTGCTTTTTCAAATAATTCATTTTTAGGTGAAAAAGGGCGATCTTTAACATAATTATACGTTGTTTGATCTGGTGCAATTAATCCAGCTCTTGCACCTGCTTCAATAGACATATTGCAAATAGTCATTCTTTCTTCCATTGAAAGTTTCCTTATGGTTGAGCCAGCATATTCAATTACATGTCCAGTAGCGCCAGCTGTGCCAATTTTTGCGATAATAGCTAGAATAATGTCCTTTGCACTAACGTGATTACCAAGATTTCCTTCTATATTGACTAATAAATTTTTTGCCTTTTTTGAATTAATGTTTGAGTTGCAAGAACATGCTCAACCTCAGATGTACCAATGCCAAATGCTAGCGCACCAAAAGCACCATGTGTTGATGTGTGGCTATCGCCACAAACTATAGTCATGCCAGGCTGTGTAAAGCCTTGCTCAGGACCAACAATGTGAACAATGCCTTGATATTTGCTATCAAGGTCAAAATATTTAATACCAAATTCCTTACAGTTATTTTCTAGAGTCTCAACTTGTATTTTTGATGTTTTGTCTTTGATTCCAAGTGTATTATTACCTCTATCTTCATTGGTAGTTGGAACATTATGATCAGCAACAGCTAATTGAGCATTAATATTTCTTGGCTTTCTATTGTTAATTCTAAGTGCCTCAAAAGCTTGAGGAGAAGTTACCTCATGGAGTAATTGTCTATCTATATATATTAATGAAGAGTTGTCGCTATCTTCAATAAGGTGAAGATCCCATATTTTATCGTAGAGTGTTTTTGGATTATTCATAATAAGATAAAAAAATTTTGATAATAATATTATCAAACTTATTTATTTTATTTTCAAGTTATATAATAAAAAACCCTACTATCTATTGGATAGTAGGGTATAATTTTTAACTATAATTATAATGTCTATAATTAGTTATTAATAGGAACATTATATTTTTGTTTAAAATACTGATTTACTTCAGCAACTTCATTGGTACTTAATTCCTTATTAAAAACAATTACTTCTGAAATTTGACCTTTAAAGCCAGGGGTGGAAGTAGCGCTACCATTAGCAGCAACATTTATTACACCTTGTTTTATGCTAGATAAGACAGGAGTTGTAGTTGCAACATCAGTAGAAGTATTTGAGTTATTGAATATTTTAATATTATTAGTATTATTGTTGTTAACTACAATAATAAAAATATTAGTTCTTAATGCATCATAAACATTTGAAGCTTTTAGATTAGCAGCTTGATGAGATATTGTAAAAGCTGTGTTACTTGTCAAATCCATTGAAAAATGATTTGCATCAGTTCCAATAAATAATGGGGTTCCAGTTGCTGTTTCAAGATGATATGTTTTAAAAGCTAATGCAATAGTATATGTATCATCATTATCAGTGATAGGAGATTTTGAAGCATTATCTAATGTAAAATAATTAGCGCCATCAAATTCGATTGTTGGTAAACCGCTAAAACCACTTCTGATTAATTGTGGTTTATCTTCATCGGTTACAGAAGCTCCAGTTGCAATTGATGCTAATTCAATTGTAGTTGCAGGTGTTCCTGCTTTATTATCTCTCCAAAAATGAACATTATCATTAAAGTCAATTTGATTTTTATTTGCATCTCTAATATTAGGTAATGTTGTTGTATCTAGCCATAGAGAGACACTTTGCATTGAATTTATTAGTGATGATGATGTGACTGACTGGGCTGTTTTTAGTTGCATATCGCTATATAGATCTTTACCTTTGGTTATTGCAGCTAAGAGTATACCAACTACTAGTATTACAATTGATAGCTCAACCAATGAAAATGCTTTGGAAAATTTATTTTTCATATTTATAAAAATGAGATGAATATTATAAAAAAATAATTAAATTTAGTTTGTAATTGATAAATTCTTATATTTTTTAAAAATTTATTTCTATATAAATTTAGTGTTTCTTTACCTTCAATACTTATATAAACATATTATAAAAATTATTATTATTGTACCATTATGGCTGGACATTCGCAATTTGCTAATATTAAACATAGAAAAAATGCTCAAGATTCCAAAAGAGCTAAATTATTTACTAAACTCCTTCGTGAAATTACAGTTGCCACAAAAACTGGTCAAGCTGATCCAGAATTTAATCCTAGATTAAGAAGCGCCATTATTGAGGCAAAATCTAATAATTTACCAAAGGATCGAATTGATGCAGCTATTAAAAAAGTTGTTAGTGGTGCAGATTCTTCAAATTATGTCAATATCAGATATGAGGGTTATTCATCTTCAGGTATTGCTGTAATTGTTGAAGCTTTGACAGATAATAAGAATCGAACTGCTGGCGAGGTAAGGAGTATCTTTTCAAAATATGGGGGCTCTATGGGTGAGACTGGATCGGTTAATTTTCTTTTTTCACATTGTGGTTTAATATTTTTTGATCAATCTATTACCAGTTATGATGCTTTATTTGAATTTGCTATTGAATGTAATGCAATTGATGTTACAAATTACGATAATTGCTATTATGTATTCAGTGCAGTTGATGATTTTTCTTCTCTTAGAGATAAATTAATTCTAGAATATGGCGATCCCTTAATCTCAAAGCTAATTTTGAGGCCAAAAGATCCTGTAAGATTAAATGATGATGATAAAATTAATAATTTGTTAAATTTAGTTGATTCTTTACAAGATCTAGATGATGTTACTAATATTTATACTAATTTTGAAGAATAATTTATGAATAAATCTGTATTAATAACAAAAGATCTTATTAAAGCTCATAATTTAACAGATCAAGAATATCAAAAAATTATTACTATCCTAAATAGAGAGCCTACAATAACCGAGCTTGGTATTTTTGGTGCAATGTGGAGTGAGCATTGTTCTTATAAATCAACAAAAAAATGGCTCAAAACTATGCATGTAGATGAGCCTTGGGTAATTTGTGGCCCTGGAGAAAATGCTGGAATTATTGATATTGGTGATGATGATGCAATTATTTTTAAAATGGAGAGCCATAATCATCCATCTTATATTGAGCCTTATCAAGGTGCTGCTACTGGAGTTGGAGGTATTATGAGAGATATTTTTACTATGGGTGCTCGTCCTATAGCAAATTTGAATTCACTTAGATTTGGTGATTTTAATCATAGTAAGACTAAATATCTTGTTAATGGTGTTGTTGCTGGAATTGCTGGATATGGTAACTCTATGGGGGTGCCAACAGTAGGTGGTGAAACTACATTTGATAAAAGCTATAATGGCAATATATTAGTAAATGCAATGTGCGTTGGTCTTGCTTCAAAAAAGAAGATATTTTATTCAGCAGCTAATGAAGTTGGAGCTATAGTAGTTTATGTTGGTTCTAAAACTGGTAGAGATGGGATAAATGGTGCAGTTATGGCCTCAGATGAGTTTAAAGAAACTGATGAAGATAAAAGACCTACTGTCCAAGTTGGTGATCCTTTTATTGAAAAATTACTTTTAGAAGCATGTTTAGAATTAATGAGTAAGGATTGTATTTTATCTATTCAAGATATGGGTGCTGCTGGACTAACATCTTCATCTTTTGAAATGTCGGGCAAGGGCGGAACTGGAATTGAATTAGAATTATCATATGTACCTCAAAGAGAGGATGGTATGACACCCTATGAGATCATGCTATCTGAAAGCCAAGAAAGAATGTTAATGGTTATTAATCCAGATAAAAAAGATATTGCAAAAAATATTTTTGATAGATGGGGTCTTGATTTTGCAGTAATTGGTAAAGTTACAGATACAGGAAATGTTGTAGTTAAAATGAATAATGAGATATATGCAAATATACCATCATTACCTCTTTCTGAAAATTCCCCAGAATATGATCGCAAATGGCAATAAATTAATAATATATTTATAAAGAATGTCTAATATTTTTGAAACTTTAATAAAATTAATATCTTCTCCAGATTTATCATCTAAAAAGTGGCTATATCAACAATATGATTCTTATGTGATGAATGATACTATTGATATTAAAAGTGATGCAGCAATTATAAGAGTTAGAGACACAAAAAAAGCTTTAGCATTAACATCGGATTGTACTCCAAGATATGTGAAAGCAAACCCAGAAATTGGGGCAATGCAAGCTGTTGTTGAGACATACAGAAATATATCTGCTGTTGGTGCAAAGCCATTAGCAATTACAAATTGTCTTAATTTTGGCAATCCAGAAAAGCCAGAGATAATGGGTCAAATTGTAAGATCTATCAAGGGAATTACGAAGGCGTGTAAAGCGCTAAATTACCCTGTTGTATCAGGCAATGTTTCATTATATAATGAAACTGATGGAAGTGCAATTAATCCTACACCAACAATTGGAGGTGTTGGATTATTAAAAGATTTAAGTGTTAGGTCTGATATTAATTTTAAGAATGAGGGTGATATTATATATGTTATTGGTAAAGCATTGGGACATATTGATTGCTCATTATATCAAAGAGATATTTTGAAAAAAACCTCTAATAATGTTCCAAATATTGATCTTGAAGATGAAAAAAGAAATTCTGAATTTGTTAGAAAAATTATTCAAAAAAAATTAATAAATGCATGTCATGATATTTCTGATGGAGGGTTATTAGTGTCTTTATTTGAAATGTGTACTAATAATATTGGTTTAAAATTAAATACTCGCAAATTACAAGATTTACTAAAAATTCAAGATATAGAAGCTTTATTATTTGGAGAGGATCAGGCAAGATATATTATTGCAGTTAGTAAAGATAAATTTAGCGAATTTGAAGAATTAGCAAAATTTGAAGATATATTTTGTTGTAAAATAGCGCAAAATATTAAAGATAATATCATTTTTAATGATGAAACTATCAAGCTAAAAGAGCTAGAATTAGCTAATAATAAATTATTTGCTGATAGATTTTCAAATTAATTTATTATTAAATTTTTTAAATTAACTAAAATAGATAAATCTATAAATTTCCTTTAATTATTTGATAATATTGGTTGATGAATAAAAATTCAATTAAATATACCTCATTTGCACTTTCCATTTTGTCAAAGTTGCTGGGTTCAAACTTTCAAGTTCATGGAGTTGAAAAAATACCAAAAAAACCTGTATTATTCGTTTCAAATCATTTTACTAGAAGTGAAACTTTTTTCATACCTTATATAATAAACTCTAGAACATCAAGACATGTAAGATGCTTGGCGCATCATAGTTTATTTAATGGTAAATTAGGAGATTTTTTAGAATCTATTGGTGTTATATCAACAAAAGATAAAAATCGCGATAAAATTATAATTGGTGATTTAATTAGCGGAGATTTTGATTGGATGATTTACCCCGAAGGTAGAATGATAAAAAATAAAAGAATAGTTAAGAGGGGTTCATATAGTTCTGTTGATTATAATAACGACATTAGAGTTAAGACTGGAGCTGCTGTTTTGGCTCTTAAATCTCAAATATATCGTAGTCAATTAATAGATGCATATAATAACGATAAGAAATATATATTAAATCAATTTCAAGAGGATTATAATATATTATATAATCATAATATAATTGACATAGATACTAATATAGTTCCTTTAAGTGTTACATATTACCCGATGAGGCCAGGTAAAAATATAATAAAGAAAATATTATTAAAATTATTCAAAGATATTCCTGATAAGATATCTGAAGAGCTTGAAATAGAAGGTAATTTATTAGTAAATTCAGAAATTGATATATATTTTGGTGATCCTATATCTGTTAAGGACTATATAAAAAATATAAATAATTCTATAAGTCAAATTCCAATTATTGGTAATTTGCTAAAATCTAACCTAGTAATAAAATATTACCGCCAAAAATTAACAAATAATTTTATGAGTGATATATATAATAATATTGAAATTAATTTCGATCATATTTTTGCAACAGTTATTAATCATTTAGATAAAAAAATAATTCCAATTAGTAAAATTAAGCAGTTAATTTTCTTATCAAGTTATAATCTATCTAAAATTGCAAGATATAGAATTAATGATAGTTTAAAGTTTGAAAATATATTAAAAATTTTTACAGATGAAAATGATGATATATTTCAAGAAATTTTACAATTAGCAATTTCGCAAAAAATAATAAAGCAATTAGATGATAAAATAGAAATAGATTTTGATGTAAAAATTATCAATAATAATTTTAACAGTGTTAGGATAGAAAATTCACTCAAAGTTGTGGCAAATGAGTTTATGATGATTTCAAAAGCTCATGATATAGTTAGGAGAACAATAGAAATTAGCTTTAAGGATTGTTCAAAATTATTTGCAAAAAGATTGATAGAATATAATTTAGAAGAGTATAATAATGATTATAATAAATATTATGATTCTAAATTATCTAAGGAGATTTCAGTAGGAAGACCAATATTTATAGACTCAAATTCAGAAATTTCAGTATTGCTAATTCATGGCTATAAGTCGGCACCAAAAGAAGTTGAAGAATTAGCAAAAAATTTACATAGTAATTTTAATTTTAAGATATATGCAATTAGATTAAAAGGGCATGCTACTTCGCCAATTAATATAAGAGATATAAAATGGTGTGACTGGTATCAAAATGCAAATATCGGATATACAATGTTGAGTGCAATTTCTCAAAAAATTATTATAATAGGGTTTTCGACTGGGGGATTATTATCATTACTTTTATCATCTAACAAAAATATCAATAGCAAAATTAATGCAATAATATCTATAAATTCAGCACTAAAATTAAGAGATATTAGATCGCACTTAGTTAAAGGAATAAATTTATGGAATGATATATTAAAATCATTTCAGATCAGTAAAGCAAGATTAGAATATATTGAAAATATACCTGAAAATCCTGATATAAATTATTCAATTAATTATTTGCATGGCGTTGAGCAGCTTGAAATTTTAATGAAAAAAGTTGATGACTCATTAATAAAAATTAATAATAATACTTTGATACTTCAAGGAGATAATGATCCAGTAGTTAATCCAAAAAGCGCAGAGATAATATATAATAAAATTTCAGGAAATAAAATATTAAAATATATTAAAGCAAATAAACATGTTATAATTAGCGGTAATAATCAAAAAGAGTCATTCAAAGTCATTAATGAATATATCTCAAAATTAAATCTTTAAAATGTAACAATTAAAGTTGATTTTTGCTATAATCTAATATTTTGCAAATTTAATCTTGAAATTTTATTGTGAGAGGCTGAGTATTTTAAATAATTCAATGAATTATTGAGCATAATAAACTAAGTTATTTTTATTAAAAATGAAATCTAAAATAACAAATAATCAAGAAATTGATGATAATCTTGAAGATATAGATGAATCTGAAATAGATGTAAAACCTATTGGACCATCAATATCAACCGGCAAGAAAGGTAAATTATTTTTAATAATAATATCTGCCGCTCTTATTTCTTTTGTTATATATATTTTTTTCTTTTCCGGGGATGGTCAGGTAGTTCAAAATATTGAGCCAGTATTTATTGCAAAACCCAAAAATGTTGCTGAAAGTGAAACTGGACTTTCTCCTTTTGAATTAGAGGAGGGCTATGATTTAATAGGTGAAGAAGAGGCTTCGGGGTTAATTGAGGCGCCTCCAGTTCCTGAAATCCCAGTATTGCCAGGTATGCCAGATAGTGATGATGATAGCGATATTTCTAAAATAATTGATGAAGCTGAATTGCAAAATCAACAAAAAGATCAAGAAAAAAAGGCTAATATAACTAAAAATGAAGCAAAATCACCTAATAATGATATTCTTAATATATTAAAGCCTCAATTAAATAATAATAAAGAATCTAATAATATTAACGTAACTAGAGATGAATTAGCGCCCTCGCCGTTACGTTCATTAGGGGCACTTGGTAAGGATTCTCGAATTATGGCAAATCTTAATCCAAGATATTCTCCTATTGTTGTATTTTCTGGTGCTTCTCAAGAAACTCCTGCTAGAAGTGTTGGTTATGAAAAAAATATAGTAAGTTTAAAACAAAATACCTTAAGTGAATTAAAAGAAAGTAGTACAGAAGTTAAGACAACAATAATAGCTGAAAGAGAAAATACCATTGCTCAAGGAAAGTTACTATCAGCAGTTTTAGAAACGGCAATAAATACTGAGATTCCGGGCTTTGTTCGTGCAATTATTAGTAGAGATGTCTATGGAGAAACTGGTAATAATGTTCTCATTCCTAGAGGATCAAGATTATTTGGGTCATATTCTAGTGAAGTTAAGAGAGGTCAGGGTAGGGTTGATATATCTTGGACAAGGTTAATTAGACCTGATGGAGTTGATTTAGCAATTGATTTTAATGCGTCAGATCAATTTGGTCGCGCAGGTATTGATGGAAATGTAGATAATAAATATCAGTCTGTGATTACAAATTCAATATTAACTAGTATATTAACTGTTGGTGGAGTTGCATTAGCAGAAGAGCTAATTAACACTAGCACTGCGACAACTACCACAGTTGATCCAACTACAGGAACATCTACAACTACTGGAAGTGCATCAGATCAGGCAGTTTATGATGTTAGTAAAACAATCATTGATACGGTTGGAACTATATTAAAAAATCAAGTAAATACTGATCCTTTGATAACCGTTCCTCAGGGTTCAAAAATTATTGTAATTGTTAATTCAGATATTAATGTACCAGATCTAATTAAATAGAACTATCACATTATATGTCTCAAAAAATTAATCTTCATCTAATTTCTGATTCAACAGGTGAAACCCTTAGCTCAGTTGCAAGAGCAGTATTATCTCAATTTGACGAAATACAGACAAATGACTTTATATGGTCATTAGTCAGAACTCACTCTCATCTTGAAAAAGTTATGGATGGTGTTAAAAAAAATCCTGGTATAGTATTATATACTATTGTTAGGAATGATCTTACTGAAATCATTAAAAAAAAATGTTTTGAATTAAATATACCTTGCATATCTGTTTTATCACATATTATAAGTGAATTTTCCAATTATCTAGAGATGGATGTTTCCTCTACAATTGGTAGGCAGCATTTACTAGATAATGAATATTTTATGAGGGTTGAGGCAATTAATTATACTATTAATCACGATGATGGTCAAGGAGCTTGGGATTTATATGATGCAGATATAGTAATAATTGGAGTTTCAAGAACCTCAAAATCACCAACATGCGTTTATTTATCATGTAGGGGTTACAAAGCTGCTAATATTCCTTTTGTTAAAATGGATCTTATTCCAGATTCAATTTATGAATTAAAAAAACCCCTAATTGTTGGGCTAACAATTGACCCAAATAAATTAATGCAGGTTAGAGAGAGTAGGTTAAAATATCTAAAACAGGATCTTGAAGGAGAATATGTTGATATAGATTCAATAAAAAATGAATTAACTGAATCTCGTAAATTATTTAGTAAATTATCATGTCCAGTAATAGATGTTACTAAAAGTTCAGTTGAAGAAACCGCAGCAAAGATAATGCAGCTTGTTCAATCAAAAAAAATCAATAAAAAATAAATTAACCACCTTAATTTTTTTTAGATTTTGTATCAAATTTAAAAAAAACACTTTTGTTTTAAAAATTTTCATTCAAAAACATACTATATTTTAAAAAAAATAAATTTTAAACAATAATACCATAAAATTTATAATTACAATCAATGAGCCCATTTCAAAAACTGAAAAAACGAGATTAATTTATGTCGAAAAATACTATACTTATTGTTGATGATGAGCCAACTCAAAGAAAAGTTCTCTCAAAATTTATTAGCGATCTAGGGCATGATCATTTAGTATGTTCTAGCGGTATGGAAGTTGTTGATTTCTTTATGAATAAGAAGGTCATAAATTCTATATCATGTCACAATGTAGATGTAATGTTGCTTGATCTATCAATGCCAGATGTTGATGGGTTAACAGTATTAAAGCAAATTGGTCCTATAAAGGGTGATTTACAAGTTATAGTATTGACAGCAAATAAAGATGTTTCGCTTGCAGTTGCTGCAATAAATTATGGTGCAATTGATTATATTGTTAAGGGTGAAAAAGACATATTTGCTCGCGTTACTGCATCTATTAATAATGCAATTGAAAAAAAGAATCTAAAATATCAAGTTTCACATTTGGCTCGAAAAGAAAAGGATCAAGTAGCATTCTCTGATATTATTGGTCAAAGCGAGGCTATATTAGGTCCAATAAAATTAGCCAAAAAAGCCGCTAATTCTTCAATCCCAATTCTTATTGAAGGCCCTAATGGTTGTGGTAAAGAACTACTTGCTAGAGCTATACATGGCTCAAGTGCAAGATCTGGGAAGCCATTTGTTGTTGTTGAATGTGAAATGCTAAAAGCAAATAATGTTGAAGAAGAATTATTTGGATCTGATAGAATTCTTGCTGATGGCATGACTAGAAATATTGGCAGATTAAGAGAGGCTAATAATGGAACAATATTTTTTGAAGATATTGACTATCTTAAACCTGAAATTCAAACAAAATTACTTCACTTTATTCAAGAAGGTGAATTTATTCCAGTTTCTGGAAAATATCCTGTTCGCTCTAGTGTTAGAATTATTTCTTCCGCAAATAAGGATTTATCTAAATTAGTTGCTCAAAAAAAATTCAGAGAAGATCTATTCTATAGATTGTCATCTTTTCCAATATTAGTACCTTCATTAAAAGATAGAGGCG
The DNA here is from genome assembly GCA_020054685.1 of Rickettsiales bacterium. Lineage (GTDB taxonomy): Bacteria > Pseudomonadota > Alphaproteobacteria > Rickettsiales > UBA1997 > UBA1997. The sequence goes on from JAHXBS010000028.1 coordinate 45,920, forward strand.
AGGATGATATTAAATTACTTGCAGAAAATTTCTGTCGTAATTTTTCGATCAATGAAAATAAAAAAATTAAAAATATAAGCCAAGATGCTTTATATCTTTTATATAATTATGAATGGGAAGATAATATAAGACAATTAAGAAATTCTATATTTAGATCCGTTGTTTTATGTGATGATGCTGTGCTTGATGCTGAGCATTTTCCACAATTATTGAACAAAGAAAGCAATAGCATGACAAAAGCTAAGTCTGAGATTAAAAAAAATTCAGATATTAGTAGTGAGTTAATTGATATATTTGATGATGAGGGAAAGTGCAAAACAATAGAAATTATCGAAGAAGAAATCATTAGAAGATTGGTTGATATATATAATGGTAATTTATCGGAAGTTGCAAAAAAATTAGATATTGGTAGATCTACTATTTACAGAAAACTTAAATTAATTAATGAAAACGAAAATAAGGGTTAAAACTGCAATTTTTCCTGTAGGTGGTCTTGGAACAAGATTTCTTCCTGCTACAAAATCTCTGCCAAAAGAAATGCTGCCAGTTCTTAGTAAGCCAATTATACAATATGCATTTGAAGAAGCAAAAGATGCTGGTATAGAAAAATTTATTTTTATTACTGGACGCAATAAAAATGCTATTAATAATCATTTTGATCACGCATATGAGTTAGAATCAAATCTTGATGCTAAAAGTAAAAATGACGAATTAAATTTGGTTAAAAATTGGCTACCTCAGGCAGGGCAGGTTGCTTTTATTAGGCAGCAAAGTCCCATGGGTTTAGGACATGCAATTTTATGTGCAAAAAATTATATAGCTAATAATGAGCCATTTCTTGTTATTTTGGCTGATGAAATGCATTTAGGACAGCTTGATAATAAATATAACCTCTGTAAAGAGATGATAAGTCTTTATAATAATCTTGACAGTAAATCTAATATAATTTCAGTTGATGAAGTTGATAAAAAAGATGTTAGTAAATATGGTATTATTTCATCTAAGAAAGACTCGCTAATTGATTATATGGTTGAAAAACCTGATATTAATCAAGCCCCATCAAATATGGCAATTACTGGTAGATATATAATTCAACCAGAGATATTTAATTATCTTTCGCAAAAAAAAATTGGCAGAAATCAAGAAATACAACTGACAGATGCTATGAATGAAATGCTAAAAGCTGGTTCAAAATTTTATTATAAGAAAAATTGTCAAGATAGATTTGATTGTGGAAGTGTTTTAGGCTATCTTGAAGCAAATATTGCCTTTGCATTAAATGACAAAGATCTAAAAAAAGATCTAGCTAGAATTGTTAGAAAATATAACATATAAAAAAATTATAAATATATAACAAAACATTATAATTGATTAGATTCTATTTTTGAGGTATAAGTGATAATTATCCATATTAAATATATCAATTATGCCTGTTGCTAGTATATCAAAAAAAAATAGCCCCCCTATTACCAATGATGAAGATGAAATAACAGAAGAGGAGCAGCCTTTTAATTCATCGCATATCATTGATGAAGATATCATTGATGAAGATATTATTGATGAAGATATCATTGATAAAGGTAAATCTTCTCATTTGCATAATTCTAATATGTCAGAACCTGAAAATCCTCCTATGCAATATTTGGGAGAAGTGTCTAAAGAATATTGCGCACCAATTATAATAGTATCTATTTTCTGGATTTTAATTTCTAAAGAAATCGAAGATAAAAATTTAGAAGAAGGTGATGCAATTTATTTTGATATATTAAATGCATATTCTTTAAGGCTGTTTTTTACGCTTGTACATATGCCATCTATTATAAAATTTACAACAGATATAGTTAGCAAAATTGTTAATAAATTAGATTTCGTAGCTACTGTTACGTTTTTTAAGACAATAGGATTAGCGCTTAGCTCTACTTATACGGAATTAAAAAAGATAGAATGTTTAAATAATGAGTTAGATGATAAGGGTAAGGAAATATTACGTTTATTGACATATTACCCAATTATTAATAATTCTCTTCTAATAATACTCCTGATGGATTTTGCTACAAATATTGGTAAAGACAATAGAAATATACATTTGGGTGAAAAAAAAGATGAATTAAGAATGGAAAAGTATGTATTTCCAGTATTCTCATCAATGTTGTCTACGACTTTTAGTGTTTTTGCTTTAGCGTCTAATCCTCTACAATTGATGTCTTTAATTCGAAGGGAGAAAGTTGATGCATGTCCTAATAGCTTAAGCGATTCAAGAGATGAAATTTTATTATCAATGGCAACATTAGCCGCAACTTTTGGAGCGGTTATTTTCAATGGAATTCCCGGGAGATTAGCTCAAAATGCTGTAGAAGATGCAAGATCTAATAAACAGAGTAATACTTTGGAGAAATTTCTTTGTATATCAACTGCTATTGCTCTTTCTGTATTGAGTATAAAATTTATTGCATTTGATGAAAAAGATACAAGATATACCCCAGCGCTTCCTCTAGCATTTGCTGTTATTCATGCTTTATTAACAACTGCAACAATTTCTGCTTGTAAAAGATTAGGTATTAGCTCAAGGCAAGAGGTTTCTACTGTTTTATCATCAAGGGCTGAAAAAAAAGATGACAAAAAAATAGATGAGGTAGAAAAAAAAGAGGTGAAAGAAGTAGAGGTTAAAAAAGTAGAGGTGAAAGAAGAAGGGGTGATAGGGAGTCGGTCTGATGATAATATCGGTAATGATCGTGGCAATGAGCCTTCAAATAATCTTGAAGTAGAGTTTAAAAATGATGATAGTTATCAAGGTAATGATTTGGATGATAGAGATCCAGATAGTTCTCCAATAATAAGTGAGGTTGAAGCTTTGGGAGGGGGAAAAGAGTTAAAAGAAGATTCTAAAAAGGCGAGTGTTACAGGGGGGGTATTTAGAAAAGCAAAAAAGATATTTGAAGAAGGAGGTGATTCTATATCTAGGTGATAAGGGTTTTAAATGTTTGTGTTATATAATAATTTTTTTAATATTAGTGGCGGGAGTGACGGGACTCGAACCCGCGGCCTCCTGCGTGACAGGCAGGCGCTCTAACCAGCTGAGCTACACCCCCAATATTTTGATATTAATTAATTAAATTATGGTGGGCGATGACAGATTCGAACTGCCGACCACCTCCTTGTAAGGGAGATGCTCTACCAGCTGAGCTAATCGCCCAAAAAATTAAACTAATTAAATATTCAAGATTAAAATATATTAAAAAACATATTAATAAAATCAATATAATATTATTTATAATATAAGTAATGTAATGTTTTTTTATATATTTTAATAGATAGGAATAAAAACCCCTAATTAATAGGGGTTTTTATAAAAGAAATTAGTTAACTTCTTCTTTTAAGCTTTTACCAGCAGTAAATCTAACTCTTTTAGAAGCTGGGATTTGGATTTCTTTTCCAGTTTGAGGATTGCGTCCTTTTCTAGCAGCAGTTTGAGTTATTTTGAACGTTCCAAAACCAATTAAAGTGATGGTGTCACCTTTTTTAAGTGCTTTTGTAGTTGTTGCAAGAAATGATTCTAAAGCAGCAGTAGCATCTTTTTGAGATAAACCAGTGTCGCTAGCAATTTGTTTAACTAGATCTGTCTTGTGCATAATTTATAATTTTAATTATTAATAATTTAATACAAATATATTTAAAAAATTGTAAAAATTAGCTAAAATACATGTTGTATAAGGGATCAAGGTACATATAAAAAATATTAAAGCAATCATTTTATTGAACTTTTTTTAAATATTATAGTTTTTGTGTTCAATTTATGGGTTTTTAGCTATATATTTTAGTTTTTGTTACAATGTAATGTAATTTTTGATCATAATTAGAAAAATTAATTGACTCTTCTGTTTTTTGCCAATCATAGGCAATGCCAATAGATGTAAAATCTTTTTTTAATTTGGTAAACATCTTATCATAATAACCTTTGCCATAGCCAATTCTATTAAGATTCTTATCAAATGCTATTAATGGCGTTATTATTATATCTGGAGTTATAATATAACCATATTCTGGTTCTAATAACTGTTTAAATTTATTATTTGCTATAAATTTGTGATAATTAGAAGGTTTTATAAATTCTAATTCATGTTTCTTTATTCTAGGAAAGCATATGGTAAAGTTATTTTTTTGGCAATAATTATCTAAGTAAGTTAAGTCAACCTCATTGTTCATAGCTTTATATAAAGCGATATTTATAGAATTTTTTGAATTATATTTAGCAACAATTATTGGTAGTAAATTAACTATTAAATTTTTACATATAATATTTGACTGATTTTTTACTTCATATTTTGTGATATTTTTACGTTTTTCATAGATAATTTTTCTAATTTCATCTTTGGTCATTTTATATTTGCTCAATAATTTTATCAGTGATTAGATTTATTTGTTGAGTTAGGTTGTTAATATTGTTATTTATTTGATCTATATCTTTTTGCGATATGTTATTATTATTGTGATTAATTTTATTATATAATTCAATGCAGTAAAGCAATAATAGCGTCTTTTCGTCACTTATATTGGTATTTTTTGATAATTTAGTAATATCTTTATTTATTTTTTTAGATATTATTTCAATATTTTGAGCCTCTTCTTTTTTGCAATTAATTTCATAAAATGATTTAAATATTGGGATAGTTATTTTCATTTATGTTAGAAGTTTTTCAATTTTATCAAGATCCCTTTCTATTTCTTTTAGAATATTTTGAGTTTTTTGGTTATTATCTTTTATTTCATTATATTTTATAAGATTTTTATTTCTTCTTATTTTGGTTTCAATTGCTCTATCTAGGATATTTATCGCATGAGATAAATTGCTAATTGATTGTGAAAATTTATGCATTTTTATGATCTGTAATCCTTATTAATTGTAACATATTCTTCATTAAGGTCGCTACTATATATTGTGGCATTATCATTGCCAATATTTAAGGTAACATTAATAGTGACATAATCATTTTTTAGATAATTATGAATAATAGATTCTTGATAATCATTAGATAATTCACCCTTTGAAATTATAATATGGTTACCAATATCTAGATCGATAATATCTTGATTAATTTTATCATAAGATTTACCAATTGCTGCAATTATCCTACCCCAATTTGGATCATTGGCAGCAATTGCAGATTTTACTAGAGGTGAATTTCCTATACTAAAAGCAATTTTTTTGGCTATTTCTTTATTTGGTGCTTTATTGACATTAATTTCAATAATTTTTGTTACACCTTCGCCGTCAAGAACTATTAATTTAGCAAGATCTAAGCAAATTTTGTTAAGTTTTGACTTAAAGTCATCTAATCTTGGGTCGTCAATATCATTGATAATTTTATTATTTGCTGTTTTGGTTGAAATTAGAAATAGCGAATCATTAGTTGACTGATCAGAGTCAATTGTGATTGAGTTAAATGATATATCAGCAGCATCTTTAAGAAGTTTAGATAATATTTTAGGTTCAATATTAGCATCACAAAAAATAAAACTTAGCAATGTTGCCATATTTGGGGCGATCATTCCACTACCTTTAGCTATTGCATGAATATTTATTATATTATCATCAATATTTGCTCTATCAAATAAATATTTTGGAATTGTATCTGTTGTCATTATTGATTTGGCAGAGTCTGTAAATGAATTATAATTAAAATCTTTGATATTATTAAGGTGATCTATTTTGTTAATAATTTTGTCGATTTGAAGTTTTTCGCCAATAACTCCAGTTGAGCAGATATAAATATGCTCTTTATTACAGTTAATAATTTTTGAAATTTTATCAATTTTTTTAGATATGTCATTTTTGCCATCGCTACCAGTATAACAATTTGCGTTACCAGCATTTACTAATAGTGCTTTAATTTTTTGATGTTTTATAATATTTTGACACCATTTTACTGGAGCAGCTCTAACTGATGATTGGGTAAAAATTGCTGCAATATCAGCCTCATTGTCAAAGGATATAAAAAGTAGATCATCTCTGTCTTGATATTTAATTCCTGAGTTACAGGTGGCTATTTTAATATTTTGCATTTTTAATTTTTTTAATGAAATCTTGAGCCATTTGATTTATTTCGCTAATAATTTTTTGTTTTGAGTTATTTTTATTAGATAATTGTGATATTTTGTCAACGAAGCTTGATCCAACAATGATGTTATCTATGTCAAGATTACAAAATTGTTGAGCTATTTCTGGAGTTTTTATACCAAATCCAATTGATATTGGTAAATCTGTTATTTCTTTAAGCATTGCAACATTTGAAATATTATCTTCATATTTGGCATTTTTTGTGCCAGTTGTACCAAGCATTGATATTAAATATAAAAAGCCACTAGCATTTTTTATAATAGTATGTGCTCTTACTTTTGAGGTTGTAGGCGCTCTTAATCTTATAAGATCAATTTCAGATTCTTTTATGTAATTTATTATTTCATCTTCCTCTTCATGAGGAAGATCAACAATAAGAAAAGCATCAACACCAGCCTTTTTGGCATCTATAAAAATATTTTCTATGCCATATTTTAAAATAGGATTAAAATATCCCATTAATATGATGGGTGTATCGCTATTAGTTTGTCTAAACTCTGCAACCATTTGGATTGTTTTTTTAAGAGTCATGCCATTATTAATTGATCTTCTAGATGCTTCTTCAATAATTGGTCCATCACCTGCAGGATCAAGAAATGGAATGCCAAGCTCAATGAAGTCAACATTTTGCATAGCAAGATTTTTTAATATTTCAAGTGATGTTAGATAATCAGGGTCACCTGCGCAAATATAAGCGCAAAATGCTTTTTGATTATTAGCTTTTAACTGTGCAAATTTTTGTGCTATGCGATTCATTTTATTTTGAGTATTTTTGATACTGTTTCAATGTCTTTATCACCCCTTCCTGATAAATTGACAATNATTGACTGATCTTTTTTCATGCTACTAGCTAGTTGGCAAGCAAAATATATGCCATGAGCTGATTCTAATGCAGGTATCATACCTTCACATTGCGATAATGTTTGAAATGCTTCAAGAGCTTGCTCGTCAGTAACGCTGACATAATTAACTCTATCAATTGATTTTAAATATGCATGTTCAGGGCCAATTCCTGGATAATCTAAACCAGCTGATACTGAATGAGCATCATGTATTTGACCATCATCATCTTGCAAAAAAAATGTCTTATTACCATGGAGTACAGCTTCTTGACCTTTAGCCAATGATGCTGAGTGTTTATTAGTTTGAAGTCCATGACCAGCAGCTTCAACTCCGTACATTTTAATATTTTGATCATTTAAAAAGTCATAAAATAATCCTATTGAATTTGATCCACCGCCAATACATCCAATTAATGCATCTGGTAATTTATTTTCAATTTCAAGAATTTGCTGCCTGGCTTCCTTGCCTATTATACTGTGAAAATCTCTAACCATCATTGGATAAGGGTGTGGACCGGTTACGGTTCCAAGGAGATAATAAGTGTCATTTGCATTTGCTATCCAATCTCTCATCGCCTCATTAATAGCATTTTTAAGGCTTTTTGATCCAGTTTTGACAGATTTTACCTTGCCTCCAAGAAGTTTAATGCGATAAACATTAGGAGCTTGGCGCTTAATGTCTTTTTCACCCATATAAATAGTGCAGGGCATAGAAAATAAAGCACATACTGTAGCTGTGGCAACTCCATGTTGTCCTGCGCCAGTTTCGGCAATAATTCGTTTTTTACCCATTCTTTTAGCAAGAAGAATTTGACCAATGCAATTATTAATTTTGTGAGATCCAGTATGATTTAGTTCGTCTCTTTTTAGATAGATTTTTGCTCCATTGAATTTATTAGTAAGTTTTTGGGCAAAATATAATGGGGTAGGTCGACCAATAAAATTTTTATTATAATATTGTAAATCATTTAAAAAAGAAGGATCGTTTTTTGCTTTATTATAGGCTTGTTCTAGCTCTAAAATTGCAGGCATAAGGGTTTCTGCAACATATCTACCGCCATATTTGCCAAATTTACCATTTTTATCTGGTTGATTATAATTCATTATAATGGATGCACTGATTAATAAGGGTTATCAAATCACAAATATAAGCTGATTTGCTATTATCCAAATTAGGCGGTTTGTAATTTTATGTCAATCGATTAAATTATTTGACATTATAAATTTATTTCCTAATTTTTCCATTATAAACCATAAAAACCCATTAAATTCCACTAAATTACTTTAATGGCATTATTTCTTTCAACATTTATTAATAAGGTCGATTCAAAAGGCAGGGTATCTGTGCCATCGCAGTTTCGTGCTTCATTAGTTAAGGAAAATGTCTCAATGATGATAATCTATGAATCATTTGTTAATGATTCGATTGAAGGTTGTGATTTAGAAAGAATTAAAAAAATTTCTGAATCTATTGATAATTTAGAGCCATTTTCTGAAGAAAGAGAGGCTTTTGCTACAACAATATTAGGGGGTGCAATACAATTATCAATTGATAGTGATGGTAGGGTAATTTTGCCAGAATCATTATTAAAAAAATCATCAATAACAAATAAAGCAGTTTTTGTTGGTAAGGGCTCTACATTTGAAATATGGGAGCCGACTAAATTTGAGGAATATATGCAAAAAGCTAAAAAAGAAGCAAAGGAAAAGCGAAATTTATTAAAAGTTAATAATATTAAAAATTGATTAATAATTTAGATTTTCACAAGCCGGTCATGATTAATGAGGTAATAAAATATCTTGGCTGTAAAGAAAATGAAAATTACATTGATGCTACATTTGGCGCTGGTGGATATAGTAAAGCTATTCTTGAAAATGCTAAATGTAATATTATTGCCATTGATCGAGATGATAATGTAAAAAAATTCGCTAATATTTTATCTGCAAAATATGGCTCAAGATTTAAATTTTTTAACAATAAATTTTCAGAAATATCATCAATAGCTAAAATATCTAATATAAGCAAATTTGATGGTATTATCTATGATTTTGGAGTTTCATCTATGCAGTTAGATGATAAAGATCGAGGTTTTTCCTTTGACAGTAATAAAAAGCTAGATATGAGAATGAATAAAGATAATCCAATTAGCGCATATGAAGTTGTAAATAATATGAAAGAAGATGAGTTATTCCACATTATAAAAACATATGGCGAAGAAAGAAGGGCAAAATTAATTGCAAAGAAAATTGTTGAGTCAAGAGCTATTAAAGAAATTACTTATTGTAATGAATTGGCTGATATAATAAGAAAAATATATAAGGGGTATCACAAAATAGATCCTGCAACTAAAACATTTCAGGCAATAAGAATTTATGTTAATAATGAATTACAAGAAATAAAAGAATCTCTCATTCAATCATTATCGATATTAAAAAAAGGAGGAAGGATAATAACAGTCTCATTTCATTCATTGGAGGATGTGATTGTTAAAAAATTCTTCAAAGAAGAAGCTGGACAAGATGTTACATATTCAAGATATGAACCAGTTTTGAGGGATGAAAAAAATGTAAAATTAAAAATAGTCACTAAATCTGCAATTAAGCCAAGTGATCAAGAGGTTAAAGATAATAAAAGATCAAGATCATCTCGCTTAAGAGTGGCAATTAAAATATAATATTATGAACTTAATCAAAAAAAATATTTTAAAAATAATTACAGCGAAAATTTTTTTATTATCAATTATAACATTATTTGTTATCCAATTTCAAGTTGATAAATTAAGAAATGAGTTAATGACTATTCAAGCTGATATTGCATCTTATGAAGATGATATTAAAATATTGGATATTGAGTGGGTTTATTTAACTAACCCTAAAAGACTAAGATTATTGGCAAGTCAACATCTTAAAGATAGTGATTATATAAAATTATCACAAATAAAAGATGAATCTAAGTTAACTAATTATTACATAACAAAATATAAAAAGTTACAAGAGCATGACTATGCTTATAATTACTAATTTTAAGTAACTAAATTTGATTGATTTATCCTATTATCAGCAATTATTAAAGCAAAAAAAAGACAGCAATAATTATCGCTCACTAAATAATTTTGAGTTTATATCATCAACTAAAATCAAAAAAAATAATCATATCTTAACATCATTTTGTTCAAATGATTATCTGGGTTTATCATTTGATAAAAGCGTCATTAAAGCTGCAAAAGATGCTATTAGTAAATATGGATCAGGGGCTGTATCTTCAAGATTTATTAGTGGTAATTTATCGCTATATAAAATATTAGAGCAAGATATTGCAAATTATATGAATTGCGATGATTCAATAATTTTTTCATCAGGTTATAATGCGGCAATTGGAGCAATACCAGCATTAGTTGGAAGAAATGACATAATAATTGCAGATAAATTAATTCATTCATGCTTGATTGATGCTGCAAAATTGTCAAAAGCAAAATTACTTAGATTTAATCACAATGATAGTAATCATTGCAAAAAGTTACTAGATCAAAATAGAGGTAATTATAATAAATGTCTTATTATTACTGAGTCAGTATTTTCAATGGATGGAGATTTGGGTAAAATTAAAGAATTGCATAAATTATCTGATAAATATAATTCATTATTATTCATAGATTATGCTCATGATATTGATATGAATGAGAAGTTTTTGGCAGATAATATTGTTAAAATGGGCACATTATCAAAATCTATTGCCAATTTAGGAGGCTTTATTGCTGCCAATAATATTATTATAGATTATTTAAGAAATTATTCAAAATCATTAATATATAGTACTGCTCTTTGCCCATCTATTCTTGCTGGATCTATCAAAGCTTTAGAAATTATTAGGCAAAATAATTTACAAGAAAAGCTGCATAAAAATATTTCATTATTTTGCTCTGTAATAAATAAAAAATATAATAAATCTGCAATAATTCCAATTATTGTAAAAGATAGCTTTAAGGCATTAAATTTTTCGCAAATTATTGAAGAAAAAGGTTATCTAATCTTGGCCATCAGGCCACCAACAGTTCCAAAAAATAGTGCTAGATTAAGAATTACTATCAATGCTAATCACACTAAAGATGAAATTATTAATTTAGCAAAAATAATAAATGAATTGATTTTAGTTAATTTATTATAAATTAAAATTCTTTACCATTATGAGATTGTGCATCCACAATTGCAATCATCATAAGATCTCCTTATTAGTAATTTAAATCCCTGATTTTGTTCACATTTTCTTGATCTAAATTTAGTTTCTGATATTTTTTTTTCATAAGGAGGTAGGGTTAGATAAATATTAGCTTTGTTTATATTATTGCTAGAATTTGAGTTTGTGGTAATAATAGTATGTGGATTATTAGTTTCTTGATCTATTGGTTGATACAAATTATCATTATTAATGTCATCTATTATAGAGCTTTTTTTATCGGGGTTTTGGGAATGATTATCACCTTGTGCTTGTTTACTATGATTACACGATTTATCTTTGCATGATTGATAATTGCTAAGATTTTTAATTATATTTTTTGTCTGACATGGGTTTATTGACTTTATCTCTTAACTTATATATTCTTCTAATTTTAATTTTAAAGATTGATATGAGGCTTGAACATCTTCATCTTTTTATATCCTTTTGAAAATTCTGAAATTAATAAATCTTGAAAAAACGAATGTAATTGTTCTTTAATCTTGCTATTAATATTATTGCTTTCTTCAAAGTAATCAAATATTTGTTTAGATATTTTTTCTAAAAATGGTTGATAATTTAATTTATGTATAATCTCTGATTTGTCTATTTTTGTTATTGATAAAATTACGTCCTTTACATATATTCTTAATTTTTTTTATAAATATTTAAAGTTTCTTATTTTATTCTGTCCCCTTTCTAAAATTTCTGTTATTAATTATAATTAATGGCTATATTCAATTTGCTTATTGTTAATATCTGCTCTACTAATAATTAATAAATTTATGATATTGAGCAGCATTTTGAAATCATTTCTGAAACCATTGGAGAACCAACTATAGGAGTGGTGGATCTTTTACTATAATCTTTTTTATTCTTTGGCTGTTTATTTGGCTGTTTATTTTTTTGTTCTTTTAAAATAGGAAATTTTTGTTTATCATCCTTTTTACTTCCAGGTTCTTGAACTTTTGATCCATGTTCTAGTTTTGTCTTATCTTCTTCATGAACTTTTTTAGCATCTTTTCCTAGTCTATCATTCTTTTTTTGTAATAAATTAAATTTCGTTTTAAGTTCATTTAATTCATTTTCTAGTTCTTTATTAAGTTCTACAAGTTCATATCCTAGATCATCATTAATTTCACGAATTTCAATTGCTAGTCTATTAGATAATTCTTTATTATTAATATTTATACTCTGAAGTATTATAGATATATTCGTAGCTTCTTTTAATCTCTCCTCTAAGGCAAGAAGTTTTATTACCAAATATGTTCTCTCTTCCCTTGGTGTTTTTGGTTTTGGCGGTGAAAGTTCAACATTTTCTTCTACTTTTTTCTCAGTTTGTACTTTTTTATCTGCTTTCCTATTTGATTTTTCATGAGGTTCCATTTCTATTTCTTTTAAATCTATAAGAGAATTTTCGATATCAGTTATTTCTTCTTTTAATTGTTGGATAAATATTTTAGTTCTTGTAGATAAAATACTCAAGCTATTACTTATACTCTCTGATTCTTTCTCTTTAGAATTTTCTGCTATACTAGCTGCAGTTTCTATACTTGATAATTGTGATACATTGCTTTTATTTAATTTGCAAAAAACAGCCTCTAATTGATCAAATTTGCAAAAAACAGCCTCTAATTGACCAACAATTTTCTCTATTTCTGTAATAGTTTTTGCATCATCTGAGTTTCGTCTTACGCTAAATGATGTCGTGGGTGTTTTTAAAGCATCAGTTTTCTTATCTCTTCTTAGATCAGTATCCCAATATCCTTCTTCATCGCTTTGGCAATCATCACTACCCTCATTAGTTACTGGTTCTTCATCACTTTTATGTTGCAATTCATCATCAAGTCTTATAGTATCGCTGGTATGTACTGGATTTTCTGACGAAACAGGTTTAATATTATTATAAGATATTATGTTATGTTCTTTGAGTTTTTCAAGAATAAGTTCAGTGATTTTTTGAGCTATAAAGTCATGTTCTACTTTATTTATATTAATAGATTCATGAAGTTTATTTAAAAAATCATTTTCTAAATCAAACGGTTGAATATCTGCTACTAATATTAACTGAAATATCTCAATCCATACATCTTTTTCTTTCTTTTTATGATCTATCTTTGGTATTGGTAATCGCTCTTCTTTTAAATCATCATCATATTTAGAAACTTGAGTGGATTTAGGTGAATCAGTTGCTATAGAGATATCGTTACATAATTCACCTAAAAGGGTGATAGTTAAATTTACACATGTAACAACAAAAGATGGAAGAGAATTTTTTTCATAGATATTAATTATATCGTTATTTTTGCATAATGTATTCGTGATAATCTTAATTAAAGGAACTATTATTTCATGTGAGCTAAATATTTTTTGTAGTTTTAAATTTAATTTTTCGAAAATTTCTGTATAAAAATATCGATAGGCTTCTTGAAATTCCGTATCCTCTTGATCATATTTTATTAATCGATCGTAATCATTAGTTGATAAATTTAGTAATTTGCATAAATTTTCTTTTATTTTTTCTTCAAAAGGTTTTTCTTCTTTTAAGCCTTCTCCTTCTGTTAGTGATAATAAAAAATTATATAATAATTCATCTTCATATGGATCAATTTCTCTTGCTAGAGCGAGCCTAAATGACGCAATTTGAAAATGCCTTACATCTAAAGCGATACCACCAGCTGAGCGCGAAATATTTACAAATGATAAATCTGGTGAAGATAATGATTTGGCAGGTGAATTATATTGATGTCTAAATTTGTTAATTTCTTCTGGGGGAGTATTAATGCTCTTTAGCAGAGCATCCCTAGCTTTTAGAAGAGTTAAATTAGCTTTTTCTACTAATACATTTTTTTCTTGATAATGTACAGAAAATTCCCTAATTATTTTATCAATTCTTCTTTCTTGTCCCGGTTTCGGTATTAATTTTGGTGGTACATGAAATGGCGGTTCAATCGCTTTTTCTTCTGGTTTACTCGTTTCTGTTAGTGGCATATAATTATCCTATAAATTTTACAAATATCAATTTTTTTTAATATTAGAGATCATATAGTATTTTGTTGATATGTAAAAGATAAATATAATATAAATAGGTATTATTATGTTAATATGTTTTAAAATGATTATTTATACATATACTTGCCTAAGTAAAATCTTTTAAAACTATCTCTTCTATTTTGTAAATAAAATTATATGTCATTAGCTAATATTGAGGTTTCTAAGGTTAAAAATATAATTTCTTCCTTATTAAAAGGGCGTATTTCTTCTGTTAATTTTGTTGATTATTTTCATAATAATTATTTTTCATATAACCAAGATATATATAATAATAATAAATTCTTCTTTCCTAATATCTTAATAAATAATGACTCAAAAAATTTAAATGATAAATTATGTCAATTAAGGCCTGCAATTGATTTGGGTTGTTGCTATGCATTATTTCACGATTATGACAAATATCAAAATGATCTTCAATATTCATCATATCCCGATATTCATAATAATTTTGAAAAGGTAAGGGTTTTAATGCTTGGAGCAAAATTATTTTTTGGCTTCTTTTATAATATAACAAATAATATCAAGGATCACATTTTTTATTGTAGTGAAATTGATCTATTACCAATAATTATATTAGATAGTTTTTATCCTGATTTATTTAATAAAGAAAAAAAGGAATATATTTCTAATTTTAGAAAAAATAATTATCCTGCCAAAATCATTAATTTAATAAATGAATTAATTTTTTATATTAATGATCAAGAGTTATATTTTAAGAAGGTAGATATTATTATTGAGTTAATTAATTTACATAATATAAAGGAGCGCTCTATAGATAATAACTCATTAAAAAGTCACGAAAATAGAGAAAATATTATAAAAGAAGATGATAAAAATATTGATGATCATGATCTTGATATTGATAGTCAAAATCATGAACAAAATATAGCTGATCAAATTTCAGATAATATTTTAGAGCCAAAAAAGGATGATCAAAATAATATTGCTGAAGATAATAATAAAGATAATTTAGAAAAAATTTCTACTATATCGCAATCTCTAAAATCTATTCAAAGCAAACATAATAATATAAAATATGTTGAGCATTATAAGATATATACCACAAAATTTGATGAAATTATTATACCTCAAAAAATTGTAAAAAAATCTGAATTAATCAAGTTAAAAGAGCAGCTTGATGAGAAATCAAAAAATCTTAGCAAGATATCTAATTCGCAAATAGTTAATTTTAAAAAAAAGCTTATAGCCAAAAAAGACGAGTTTCTAGAAGTTGGTTCAATTGAAGGTGTTATTAATAGAAAAAAACTTACTCAGTTAATAGTTAATCCATTAACTAAAAATATATTAATAAATAAAAAATTATATCAGGCTAATAATGTTGCTGTTACAATATTATTAGATAATTCTGGATCAATGAGAGGAAAGCCAATCACGATAAGCGCTCTAGCATGTCAGACGCTAGCTAAATTGCTTGAAGAATTTGGCATTAAAACAGAAATAGTAGGATATACTACCGGCGACTGGAAGGGTGGAAGGGTAAAAAAACAATGGGAAGAGTCAGGAAGGCAGAAAAATCCTGGAAGACTAAATGAGCTAAGGCACATAATATATAAGGATTTTAGGCATAGCTTTAAAAGATCGCATATAAATCTAGCGCTAATGCTAAAAGAAGGTTTGTTAAAAGAAAATATTGACGGCGAGGCAATATTATTTGCTGCAAGAAGATTAGAAAAAAGAATTGAGCAAAAAAAAATAATGCTCATAATATCCGATGGCAATCCAATTGATGATGCAACAAATAGCAATAATGAAAATGACATATTAAATGATCATTTAGAGCTAACAGTTAAAAATATAGAAAAAAGATCAAAAATTGATATTGCGGCTATTAAAATTGGTTATTCCAATAATAATTTCTATCAAAATTTTGTTACCATTAAAGATGTTACAGAAGTTGGTGACGTTATGTTGGCAAAATTGGCAGAAATTATCTAAAGTGATTTTTTTGTTAATTGATCATGAGATAAGTTATATTTTATTGCCTTTAGATATTTTAAACTTCAACTCGGTTTGTTTTGGTAAGTAATATAGCTTAATAGTTCTGGCACAAATTTATTAAAAGAAATTACTATAGTAGTAACAAGAAGATAATCAACTTAAAATGTTTAATTTTCTATTGCAATTTCATTATTATCTTCTGGTCCATTATCTATTATTTAATTTTTTTTGTTAGCACTCAATTTTGCCACCATTTTTTGCCATTAGTTTAAATTTGGGCTAATACCAACATTCATCTTTACATATACTATTATAGGTTTTGAAATATAGTTTTATTATTAACTTAACTTTAAGATTATGGTAAAAACTATTATTTCAGACAGAACTTATTTTATTGCCCAGAAAGAATTGCGAAAGTTAAAGGTTGAGGGGACTTTATTTAAAAAACTTCAAGCTGTTAAGCTTGCCTATGAGCATGGAATAAAAGAGACATCTGAGTTTCTTGGTGTATTTCCTGTTTCAATAAGGAATTGGGCGAAGTTAA
>JAHXBS010000011.1 GCA_020054685.1 Rickettsiales bacterium
CAAAATTTATTAAAATATTGGATAATTAAAATATTTTTGAAATTTTTCATAAAAAAATGGGATTCTGGACAGTCCCACAATAGGCTTTTTATTGAAGCTGTACTCTATATAGCTAAAACAGGAGTTGGATAAAGGCAGCTTCCAGAGAAATACGGAAAATGGTATTCAGTATGGAAAAGATTTAGAAGGTGGTGTATTAATGGAGTATTTGACGATATAATGAATGATATTTCTGATAAAATTAGAAATAATAATTCAGAGAAAGAAATATTATCCATAGATTCATCTTGCGTTAGAGTTCATCAAGATGCTACTAGATATATAAAAAAACTCCAAAGAAGAATGTCTTATAGGCAAGACCAAAGGAGGAAATAACACAAAGATACACGCTGTGGTAAATCAAGATGGAATTCCGCTTCGCATCTTGCTTACAAAAGGAAATATGAGCGATATGAATAAGAAAATATTGGAACCACTAGTAAATGGGTTTGAAAATTTTACAATTTTAGCTGATAAAGGATATGATGTTGATTGGCTTCGTGATAAATTGGAAAATCCTGTAATTCCAGGTAGAAGCAATAGGAAAATAAAGATAAAATATGATGAGGATTTGTATAAAAAACGAAATATAGTTGAAAGATTCTTCATGTGGATAAAAAGATATAGAAGAATAAATACCATATATGAACAAACTGGAAGTAGCTTTATGGGAATGATTAATATTGTTTCTACAAAAAAAATGTTAAATAGATTTTAAATCTCTACATTATCAATAAATGATAAAAAATGTAATTTAAGAGATAGGCAAGGCATTTATGACGCTAAACACTCTATGGTTGGACCATTAGAATCTCCATCATCTCCTAAATTAGATCTTCAAATGCAATGCGCGGCTAGTCGATAAATTTAGCAATATAAAAACCAAGAAAAATTGCAAAAAGTGATAATAATATTGATGCTACAAGATAAATTACAGCAATGTTAATTTGCTTGGCGTTAATTAATCGCAAAATATCAAGACTAAATGCAGAAAATGTTGTAAAACCACCAAGTAATCCAGTAAGTAAAAAACTTTTTATTTTTGGATCAAAATTATTAAAATTTTTAACTAAAAAATAATAAATCAGCCCAGCAATAAAAGATCCTAAAATATTAACACTCATAGTACCTAGTGGCAATTTAGCCATGATTAAGTTGCTATTTTTGAGCAATTTAAAGCTAAATTCTGTTAGTAAGTAGCGCAATATTGATCCAAGAGCCCCGCCAATTGCAATAAAAAAAATAGTCATGAAAACTTAATTAACAGACAATCCAAAAGCTTCATGTAAAGCTCTAACGGCTAATTCGCCATATTCCTTTTCAATTAATACTGATATTTTAATTTCAGAAGTTGAAATTAGCGATAAATTAATGCCTTTACTAGCCAATGTTTTAAACATGGTATGAGCTACTCCTGTATTACTAATCATGCCAACACCAATAACTGAGATTTTAGCAATATTATCCTCTATTTTGAGCTCTTCATATTTTATTTCTTTTTCTTTGGATTTAATAGCAATTTTAGCTCTTTCAACCTCTTCTTTGCTAGTTGTAAAAGTAATATCAATGAAATTACCATCGGCACTAATATTTTGTACGATCATATCAATATTAATGCCCTCTTGTGACAAAGCGCCGAATATTATTGCTGATAATCCAGAGTGATCTGGCATTTTAACTAATGTAATTCTAACGTCATTTTTGCTATAGCTTATGCCAGTAATTATTCTATTTTCCATAATTTCTTCATTATTATTAACTAAAATTGTACCTGAAGATTCATTAGCCTCTTCAAATGTTGACAATACCCTAACTTTAACATTATGAGCCATAGCCATAGCTACGGACCTTGTTTGCAGAACTTTTGAGCCACTATATGCCATTTCAAGCATTTCTTCATATGTTAATTTATTTAATTTACGCGCCTTGTCAGTTATTCTTGGGTCTGTAGTGTAAACTCCGTCAACATCAGTGTAAATATCGCAAATATCAGCTTTAATAGCAGCGGCAATTGCAACTGCAGATGTGTCAGAGCCACCACGACCAAGAGTGGTAATGCGCCCATTTTCTTGATTAATACCTTGAAAGCCAGCAACCACTACTACATCATGATCCTTAAGGGCATTAATAATTAGCTCGCCATCAATTGATTGTATCTTGGCCTTGCTCGATGTGGCATCTGTTAAAATAGGAATTTGCCACCCCAAAAATGATCGCGCCCTGTATCCCATAGATTGTAATTGCAGTGCCAATACACCACTTGTAATTTGCTCACCACTAGCAGAAACGCTATCATATTCTGCCAAAGACGCACTTGAGACCAGGTTGGAAACCTCATTGCAATAACCAACCAAACGATTAGTAACGCCAGACATAGCAGAAACAACCACAACCACTTTATTTTTTCTATCTATTTCAGCCTTAACTTTTATGGCAACATTTTTAATCTTGGCAACATCTCCAACCGAAGTTCCACCGAATTTTTGTACAATCAACATATTATGTTATGATAATAGCTTATTTAATAAAATTTGACTTTATAAAGTTATAATAAGATTATATAGCAATTATAATCTATTAAATTTAAAAGATGCAACAATTTAGAAATCTAAAAGATAGTTTTTTATTTAAAATATTTGCCGCCCTTATTGCACTAAGTTTTACATTCTTTGGAGTTAGTAATTTTTTATTAGCACCATCAGATCAATGGGTAGCAAAAATTAATGATATTAAAATTACACAAAATCAACTAGTACAAGAATCTAAGAAATATAAAAATATTATATCACGCCAGCTAGATAAAGAACAATTTGACCTTTATGTTAATTCAAGTCAATTTCAGCAAGATATATTAAATAATATTCTTAATAAAGAATTTGGCAAATTAATAGCTCGCTATTTTAACTTCAATGCCGATGCGGACCTTACGCTAAATTCTATATTGGACGATAATCAATTTGCTAATGATGAGGGCAATTTTGATCGCAATTATTTTAATAACTTCTTACAATTTAACTCTATTAACGAACAAGAATATATTGAAGAATTAAACAATATTACCGCATCAAATATTATTAGCCAAGCACTTACTAATTCAGCGCCAATTAATGAAAAAATTGCAACTAATCAAGAAAAATCAAGAAATCAACAAAGACACGTCAATTTACTCATTATCGATAAAAAAAACATCAATAAAAAAATTAAAGTTGCAGAAGATGAGATAAAACAATATTTTGAAGATAATATTCAAAATTTCACCAATGAAGAGCGCAGAATAATATCATATTTAACAATTGACAAAGATAAAATTACCCAAAAAATCGCAATCACTAATAATCAGGCCGAACAATATTATCAAGATAATATTAGTAACTATAAAACTCTGCAGAGTCGAGATTTATTTCAAGTAAAATTTGATAATGAAGATTTAGCCAAAGATTTTTTAAAGCAATTTGAAACAAACATAATTAAAGGTAATAAAAAAGAAGCTTTCATCAAATATGCCAAAAAACTACTTAATAGAGATGAAAAATCAATCACTTTAAATAACATAACTCAAGATCAGCTCATACCTGAATTAATTGATCATATTTTTACTCTTAACATTAATGATCATAGCAAAATTATTAAAACCCCTCTTGGGCATCATATTATTTTACTAAATAAAATTAACCCATCCAAGCAACAGAAATTTGCTAAAGTTAAGCAAGATATTATTAAAAAACTTCAGAAAAAGCAAGTTGAGCAAGCAATTCAACAAAAATTAGCCTCAATAGAAGAAGACATGATTCTCAATAATTCAATTGAAAATACCGCTAAAAAATTCCAGCTTTCTTATAGCAAAAATCCTATAAATATTGATATCTCAGGCAAGGATATTCAAAACAAAATACCAAATATTATAAAAAATAATAAAAATCTCTTAACTACATCCTTTACTATAGATCAGGATCAATTTTCACAAATAATAGAAAGCAATGATCAAAAATATTACCACATATTAAAAATTGACAAAATTATCCCAGCCCATCAAAAAAAATTATCCAAGGTGAAAAAAGAAATAACAAAAATTATTACACAAAATAAAATATTCGATCAATTATCAATATTAAGCCAAGAAATTCATGATTCCTTGATAAATAACACTAAGAATTATACTAAAATAGCCAAAAAATACTCAGCTAAAATTATTAGAAATAAGATTTTAAATCGCAAAGATAGCTCTTTAGGAGAGTTAAATAAAGAAATATTTAGATTAAATATTAACGATATTTCTTCGCCAATAATGGTTAAAGATAATAAATTCTACATTGCACTACTTACAAAAATTAGCGAAACAAAAATTGATAAAAGCAAAATATCTGCAATATTAGAAAATGATAAATATCGATTTAAATCAGAGATAATGCAGCAATTTAATAAATATTTATCTGAAAAATACGCTGTAAAATTAAATCAAAATTATAAACCATAAATGTCTTATAATTTATCTCAATCCCAGTTTGATACCCTAAAACAGCAAGATAAGGGGTTAGTTTTAATATATAAAATCTCTAATAATAATCTTTTAGCTACAACAATCTTTAAAAAGTTGCAAATAAAATATCAAAAATGCTTTCTTTTTGAATCTAGCGAAAAAAGTGATGATAAAGGCAGATATTCTGTTATTGGCATTGATCCAGATAAAATATGGCAATGTCATGATAATATAGCCCTCATAAAAAGCGCTACCAATAATGAATCAGCGATTACAAGCCAAGACATAATTAATAGCTTAAGAAATTTTATCAATTGCGCTAAAATAGATTACTCAAATCTTCATTATCAAGACTATCAATTACCAGCAATGATTGGAGGTGTATTTGGCTATATGGGCTATGATATGATTCAATATTTTGAAAAATCTGTAAATATTAATCATCAAATTGATGAAATAAATATTCCTGATTCAATATATATTAGGCCTCAAATTATAATAATTGTTGATAATTTTAAAAATAATATATTAATTTGCGCACCGATATATAATGATTCTCAAGATATTTCATATGTACAGCTAACCAAAAAAATAGATCATATAATCCACATAATATCTAGTGACATACAAGAAAATAAAACTGACATTACTAATATAAAATCAAAATTAGATAATAATTTTAAATCTAGTCATAGCCAGCAAAAATATTGTCAAATAGTTAAAGAGTGTCAAGAATATATCTCCAAAGGAGATATATTTCAAATATTACCATCGCAAAGATTTACTAATAAATTTCCTCCATGGTTAAATAAATTTGAATATTATTTAACCCTTCGAAAAATTAACCCCTCACCTTTTTTATTTTATCTGCAATTTGATAATTTTATACTTTGTGGCTCAAGCCCAGAGATTATGGTAAGTCTTAAAAATAACAAAATTACCGTTAGACCTTTAGCCGGCACCAGAAAAAGAGGTAAGAATGACATTGAAGATAAAAAAATAGAGCAAGAATTACTTTCTGATGAAAAGGAATTGGCAGAACATCTTATGTTAATTGACCTAGGAAGACATGATGTTGGCAGAGTCTCTAAAAAAGAATCAGTAAATGTTACTAAAAAAATGATAATAGAGCGCTATTCTCATGTAATGCATATTTCTTCTAATATTGAAGGAGTTTTAAAAGATGACCTAGACTCGCTTGATGCATTAATTTCAGCCTTTCCGGCCGGAACTGTTAGCGGAGCCCCAAAGATTCGCGCAATGGAAATAATTGCCCAATTAGAAAACATAAAAAGATCATTTTATGCTGGTTGCGTTGGTTATTTTAGTGCAAATAACGATATGGAAAGCTGCATAACATTGAGATCGGCACTAATTAAAGATAACAAAATACATATACAGACTGGTGCAGGAGTGGTATATGACTCTGTGGCAAAATCTGAATATCAAGAATGCATCAATAAAGCCGCAGCTTTAATAAAAGCATATAATGATATGACTACATAATAAAACTAATCATCTATAATGACCAGTAATTAAAGATGTAAATATCTTAGAAAATAAAGATGAGATAATTTGTAAGCAGTAATTTAGCTAGATAGCTAAATTACATATTATCAGTAATATATTTAACTGCACTACCTACTGTAGTAATTTTTTCAGCAGCATCATCAGGTATCTCAATGCCAAACTCCTCTTCAAAGGCCATAACTAACTCAACTTGATCAAGACTATCAGCACCTAAATCGTCAATAAAACCTGCATTTTCTGCAACTTTTGATTCCTCAGCACCAAGGTGGTTAATTATGATTTTTTTAACTCTTTCAAAAATCTCGTTATTACTTGTCATAAATTTATTAATTAATTATTATTTTGTAACATATGCTGCAAAATATTAGAACTTGATGATTTAAAATACAAATAAAAAATACATTATCAAAAAATTTCAATTTTTGCTGTCATTATATTTTATTTAAAATTATCAATTCTTATTTCCTTGCCTTAAAGGCAACAGCTATAGTTCCGTCATCAAGATAATCCAGCTCACTGCCAACTGGTATACCAAATGACAATCTTGATATTGTAATATTATATTCAGCTAATATGTCTTGAAGATAATGAGCAGTTGTCTGGCCATCTATTGTAGCACTTGTAGCAATAATAACTTCCTTAATTTCAGAATCTTTCTTTATCTTGTTAATTAACTTTTCAATATCAAGATCCTCTATCGTCTTTCCCGACATTGCAGAAAGATTGCCCCCTAATATATGATATTTTCCTTTAAAATTCTTTGCCCTCTCTATCGCCCATAAGTCAGAAACCTCTTCTATAACACATATTATGGAANAATCTCTTTGTGGGTCCTTACATATTGAACAAATATCTCCCTCATCAATATTACCACAAATATTGCATTTACTAATATTATCTCTAAGAAGAATTAAGCCATCAATTATCTCTGTAAGAGACTTATTCTTATCTTGAGCTAATTTTAAAATAATTCTTCTTGAAGCCCTAGGCCCTATTGCTGGAAGCTTAGCAAATTTTTTAACTATATTTTCAATGATATTGGAACTCATTATCAATTATGCCTTGCTTTCAGGAGGGTTGTTACCACCTCCAGTTTGTTGAGAATTGCCAGTTACATCTGCGCCTGAATCACTGTTGCTATTGCCCTTATTATCTACATCCTTATCGCGATGCTGTTTTCGTTTTTTAGCAGCTGCTTTACCACCTTTTTTACCCATTCTATTAGCTCTTTTTTGAACAGATTTTAATGAGCTAGTTATTTTACTCAACACACCTTTTGCACTGCTAGTGTCAATATTTAATCCAGATCCAGTTCCAGTTAAAGCAGCTGCAATTCCCGGAATCTGACCAACAAAACTAGATAATATCATCATAACAAGAGCCGCTTTTAGCAATGTAATTGCAACAGCGGCTGGATTATTAGATAATATATTAATTAATATTGGGAATGTTAATGCAATAGCCTCAAAACCTGGAGATGTTCCAAAATCATCAAATTTTAATATACATCTTACACTATCTTTTAGTGGGTAGTAAATTTCTTTGCTAGTTGAGCTGTCTTTTATACATACATCATATTGACTCTGCCCTTTAAATGAAACACCAGTATTAATAACACATCTAGATGAACAAATAGCCCTACCATCATTATGAAATACAGCACTACCAGTAAGAATTCCATCCATTAGTGAGATAGCAATGAATAAATATAAAGTAATAAAAATTGGCTGAATAGAATAAGCTATTAGACTATTGAGCCATTTACCAAAAGATTCTTTTGTTCTTTCAAATAGTAAAAATGAAAAAATTATTGGAGATATAAAAACCATAATAATGATAATCATAGAAGACCCTATAAATATATATAAAGCTCTTACAACCATTAATATTAAAAATATTGCGAAAAATAAAATTGATAACGAAAAATATATCCCAATTGGACCTGTAAAGAACCCAGCTAAAATTAATATTGCAATATTTGCTACTGATGCAGTAGGTCCAAAACCAAGATAATACATTATTTTACAGTCCAAAGTATCCCACAATGCAAGATATTTTTTACCAGGCTTATATTGCTTGTCACCAAAATCACATGTTATATCTTCATTATAATACTTTATTTCACCTCCTTGTAAAGATTTGTGAACATCATCCCTGGCACCAAACATCATTAACTCATGAGATATAGATATAGGGGCATCATAAATAGCTTNAAAAAACACATTTTGCCACGCATTACCCAATGCAAAATAAGAGATAAGTGCAATTTTAGCAATAAACATAAGGATTTCTGATCTTTTTTCAATATCTCTCAATCCTGCCNAAATTCCAAAACCATATATAGTTACAGATAATATTAATGCGTATTTAACAATATCTCTCATTTTAGATTGAACTAATTCATAGGCAGATACATCTCTAACTCCTTGACCTTTAATGAATTGATACCGCCCATCAATTAAGGCATATTGTTCACAACCATCTTCAGGATCTGGCTTTACTTTGTAATCAGAGCATTTATCCCTACCCGCCCTGTTGTAAAATAGATTTTCTATTGTTTCTTTAAAACATTGAGCAATTGGAGCGCTAAAATTTCTAACATTTCCAATAATGATACCACTATATTCTGCTGTATTTTTTGAATCTCCTTTAAAATCGATACATGCCATTGGCATATATGGTGAAGTAATTTTGTCCATATCTTCATTTTCTCCAATATCAACAACTGTACAATGCCTTAAATATTGACAACCATTAATGCATTTTCCAGCATATACTTTAGGAGAACAGTCTTCTTTTTCAGTAAAGGTTTCTTTACATGTTACAACAGTTGACTCTACTGATTCTTGTGACTTTATTTCTGCTAGATCTTGATGAGTCCATTCAATTCGAGATTCATTTCTCCATTTTTCTTCATTAAGCTCGGCTTTCTTGGCGGCTATACAATTACTTGAACCACCTCCAATAGTAAAATCAAAAGGACAAAAATTAACCGTTTTAGCGCATATCATACTATCTGATTCAGGATAAATTTTAATTTGTGCGTCTCCAATGCGACAATTTTCTCCAACTTTACAGAATTTTCGGCATTTATCCTTTTCTCTAACCTTACCATCTTCTGCTTCGTCTTTTTCAATTTTTTCAATACAGTCTATTTTTTCAAGGCAAATATATTCCCTTTTTCTTTCTAGGCAACAAGCTCTATTTTCACCTTCATATTGCGAACAATTAAAATTGCCTGCAAAAACACCCTTCATATAATATTTTTGCTTACTATTGTTAGCCTGCTTACATGCTTCTCTTCCATAAGGATTATCCTCAACCTCAATGCCATCATAAAAATGTTGACGACATTTCTGTCCCTCTAGAGTGTTGCTGCCCAACAAACTGGAGCAATTTGATATAATATTATCACTCTTTTTTACCCCATCGCCATATTTTAAATATTCATTACTACTATCATCATAACTAGGATTGTACCAATCACTACCACAAACCCTGATATTGTGATAACTTGCCCTTGCTCTTTCATATTGGATACCAATGCCACCAAGAATTACTGAAGAATAACTTAAAAATGCACTTGAATAAGCCTTGGCACAGGCTGGATTAGTGGCTGCTTTTCTAGAAGATCTGGCAAATAGTTGCAAATCTCTCAAAAGATTGGGGTATAAACCAACCGTTGCCGACCCTGCCTCATCTCCACAAAAAGATGCCATAGCAAGCATGGCCGCTCTAACAGCTGCAAATCCACCAACAATAGCCCCGCAATGACGGTTTATAATAAAAAACTCATATTCATTAGCCTGTTCTTTATTAACTGCAGGATTAAACCTGCCACTAAATCCATTTTGAACAACTTTTTTAAGAAATTCTTCAGACTTTAAAGACCCCATTTCTTGCGTAGTCTTGCAATATCTTACCCTATTAACCCCTTCATAATCAATTGCAAATGAGTCACATAAAAATATAGCAAAATAGACAATTAATATAAATAATGTTGTTGTTATTTTTTTATTGATATAGCTATACATTGCGCGACCTTTCATAAAATAATGGCAGCCAATCATCTGGGTCATCACCAACCTCTTTAATAATCTCATCTAAAAGCAATACTGTTTCTGCCCTTCCTGATAAAACCCTTATAACATCTTCCATGCCACCTAAATCAACGCGAGCAACCACCCCATCATTATCTTGCTTTACTAGAAAGAATCGTGATGAAGGATCAGTTGTTTTAACAATATTAAATTCTCTTTGTGATAACATAAAAACACTGCGATAAATATCAGTTGCTTTTATATTTGGAAGAAAAATTTGAGTTGCACTTTGCTGTATCAATGTATCAGAAATTTTACTATTCGCAGCATCCTCAACAGATTGTGTAGCAAAAACCACAAAAGTATTTAATTTTCTTAAAACTTTAAGCCAATCTCTTATTTTTGGCGCAAATACTGGGTTATCAATTAAAGCCCAAGCCTCATCAAGAATTATCATTGTTGGAGAACCATCTAGGGATTCTTGTATTCTGTGAAATAAATATAATAATACTGGTCCAATACTATTTTTATCTTGCAAAATATTTGCCATTTCGATCCCAAAAACTCGAGCTGATCCAAAATTTATCAAATCATTTGCATTATCAAATAGCCTGGCATGAGAGCCTTCACTATGCCACATTTCAAGCCTTCCTGCCAATGATCCTGGACCCCCAATCCCCATAAAAGGAGCAATATTTCTAAGCCTTCTTTGATTTTTAGGTAATTTATAATTGCCCTCTACTGCCTCGTTAATTCTATCAACTTCTTCGGCTGGAATTAGCTTATCACCCTCACTAACCAATGCTTTTAAGAGCTCCACCAAAAAAGATCTATTTGCCGCACTATCCTCTAATTGAAAAGGATTAAATCCTGATTTTTTCGCAACATCGGGCACCATATAACGCCCCCTGATTGACCTAACAAATATCTCAGCACCTCTATCCTTATCGAAAAAGAACATTCTGCCCTGAAATTTCTGAGATTGAGCACATAAAAAATTCAATAATACTGTTTTACCCGCCCCAGTTGGTCCAATTATCATAGTGTGACCAACATCTCTAACGTGAAAACTAAAGAAAAAAGGAGTGCCTGACACAGTGTTTAAAACCGTAACCGCATCACCCCAATGATTATTTTTTCTCTTGCCAGAAGGGTAATTATGAAAAGACGCAAAACCCGCTAAATTAAGAGTATTAACAATACATCTTCTAGCCATATATTCAGCATTTCCTGGCAACTGGGCCCAAAAAGCTGGTTCAAGGTTAATTTTCTCTCTAACTCCGGTAATACCAACATTTGAAAATTCAACAACTGCCTGCGATAATGCTGTTTCTAGTAATTTTGGATCATCTTCAATACACATTACTGTTAAATGATGCATTCCAAAAGCAAAAGCTCCACTCATTGCTGAGTCAAGAGCTTCATCAATCTCATTAATTTGTGAGGTTGCGACATCTTCTGATTGAATAAGTCTTCTTTGCTGCAATTGCATTGAGCTAATTGCAATCATTCTATCAATAAAAGAAAATGACTGACTAACAATAAGCTCAAAAGGTAGCTGCATAAAAGAGTCTAAAGCACCAGCATGAGTTGAAGGGCGATACTCTTTAACCGAAACAATTCCGGCATATTTAACATTAGTTGGATTATGTATTTCTATAGATTTTTTACCAAAATATAATCTACTAAGAGGAATGTAGTGAGATATTGGCCCTATTGGTGGCCTCATTTGCTGAGAATGGCCACAATTTGTTATGCGAGACAAAAACTCCAAAATTTCCGAAAAGACACCTTGCTCATTTTCAACCAAGCCTAATAATTCAGATCCATAATTGCTAAAACCATTAAGAACTCTTTCGGTCATTTCTTCTATTTCTTCATATGCCGCCCTCATATCTTCTTCCCATGAGGATTTATCAGTTTTGTGCTGCAATGATTTAATGGCATTTTCAATTGCTGCTATACTTGACTTCTCGCTACCACGGATAATTGTTAGATAATGCTCATTAATAAAACTCTTATCATCAGAGTGACGAGCCCCCCATTCATCATTAACTTTTTGCGAAAAGTTATCAGGCATATCACCATCTGGAAAGCCTTTTTCTTTTCTTCTAATAGTATGAAAATATAATGAGAAATTTCCAGATGACATAGCTTTAAGCAGATTATTTCTGGAGTTTTTCTTGAGGTCAACTTCTTCATCATCAGCAGTTTCAAAAGCAAATCCTTTGATTTTGACAATTCTAACTAACTCATCCTTATATGTCAAAAGAGTATTATTATTCCAATGACATCTATATGGAATAAAATGAGCCATTGAAACTTCTGCTGAAGCTGTTTTTTCTGTATTTGCTTTTACTGTTGCAAATCTCATAAATTGATAGTTTATTTTAGTTAAATTTAAATTAATAAACCCCTAATTAATATTCTAATCATTTTTTTAACTTTATTCAATATTTTTTATTAGATAAAAAATATAGAAATATTAATGCAGGTATAGCTAAAAATGCAGAAAATATAAAAAACTGATACCAGCCCAAATTTTGCGCATATATGCCAGCAGTTGAAGAAAAAATACTACGCGCTATAGAAGAAAATGAAAATAATAAAGCATATTGAGTAGCTGCATATTTTTTATTGCAAAGACTGCTTAAATATGCAACCAGAGTTGCATCACCAATACCACCGCTGAAATTTTCAAAAAATACCACAAAATATAATGCATTTATATTTACACCAATATTGGCCAAATATGAAAAACCAAAATTAGATAACATTTGCACAATTAATGCCAACCATAAAATATTGAAGATTGAAAACTTCTTAATCAAAATGCCACCAGCTAAAACACCAAATAATATTGCAAACAAACCAAAAGTTTTTAACACTGCAGCAATTTGAATTTTGGAATAACCAATATCAATTAAGAAAGGCAAGATTAAATTACCAGCAAAAGCATCTGCTAATTTAAAACTAAATATTAAAGATAATATTATGAAAGATTTTTTTCTTCTAATTATAATTTCAGATAGTGGTACAACTACAAACTTTCTAAACCAAGAACTAAAGCATTTATGAGAGTTGCTAAATTTATGTCTAGTTTCTTTAATGAATAATGTAATTAAAATAGCGCAAATAAAAATTGCTGCCATCATATAATATACAATATGCCATTGATATAAAGTTGCCAAAACTAAAGCTCCAGCACCAGAAATAATCAGACCTATTCTATAACCATAAATATAAAAACCAGATGCCAAACCCTGATCATCATCATTAAACAGCTCTATTCTATAACCATCAATTACAATATCTTGACTTGCCGATGCAAAAGCGCTCAAAATGGCAAAAATTGCTATTAATACTAAACTATCAAATATTGTTACAAATCCCAATAATGATATAAATAATGCAAGTAACAATTGGGTGGTTATGATCCATGATTTTCTATGACCAATCAGATTGGTTAAGATAGGAATTTTAAATGAGTCAATAATAGGCGCATAAAAGAATTTCAAGCTGTAAGGTATTGTTGCTAAAGCAAAAAATCCAACTGTTTTAATATCAAATCCATTATCAACCAGTAAGGCCTTCAAAGTTGACAAAATAAGAGATAGTGGCAAACCTGAGGCAATGCCCAGAAAAAACATTGTTAAAAATGACTTAAACATCACCTTATTATGAAATAATTTTTCGCTCTGTATTTTTTTACCCTTCTTTTTATTGTTATTTGCGCCTTTTTCAATTATAATTATTTTATTTTATGTCAAATCACTTTGAAACTATAATAGCCATTATCAATAATATGTTTTTAACTAACAATTAATTCATATAATTTAATACACCACATATATTATTAATCACTGACTATTTAAGTTAAATTAACTTAATAAATTATTTGCCATTTTTGAAATGACCATTTATAAGATTAATCATAGTAATTTTTATTATGTTTGTTTATAAATAAAAATAATTAATATCTCATGCTTGAACATAAGGATCCATATCAATTTTACGCTACCACCATACTTTCTGTCAGAAAAAATGGCGAGGTTTCAATCGCTGGTGACGGCCAGGTATCACTTGGTCATAGCATTATGAAATCTAATGCCAAAAAAATTCGCAAGATTGGCAATGGCAAAATAATTGCTGGATTTGCTGGAGCAACAGCCGATGCCTTCACATTATTTGAAAGATTAGAGCAAAAATTAGAGCAATATCCTGACCAATTAATGAGATCTTGCGTTGAATTAGCCAAAGATTGGCGCATGGATAAATATCTTCGTCGCCTTGAAGCAATGATGATAGTTATTGACAAAGATATAACACTGATACTGACTGGTAATGGCGATGTCTTCGAGCCAGAAGATGGAATAGCAGCTATTGGCTCTGGTGGCAATTATGCATTATCAGCTGCTAAGGCCCTTATTGATATTAAAAATCTATCAGCCAAACAAATTGCAAAAAAAGCAATGAAAATTGCAGGTGATATTTGCATATATACTAATCATGATATTATTATTGAGTCACTTTAACTTAATTATAATTTAATAATGTCACTTATTAATATTACAAAATATATTGCTAAAATACTAGCTTGTGTTTTTTTTATTTTTTATTATATATCATTTTCTCATGCTACACTAACCCTTAAAATTGATAGCTCCAATGAAAATAATAAGAGCAATATATTATTTTTTGGATTTCAAAATCAAGACCCAGATTTAAATAAAAATATCAAATTAATTGCTAGTCAAATCGAGTCCAACCTGCTTAGCACCAATCTATTTAACACTAGATTTACTCTCAATACCTTAGAAACAATTCTTGATGATAATACCATTGAGCAAAATATTACCCTTAGTAAAATTGATTACGACATCAACTCGCAATCAGTGCCTAACTTCTTAAAATACAAAAAACAAAATATTGGCGCTATAATAGTAGCTGAATTTTCATATGATGAAGTTGGAAATATTGAAACTAAAATCAGAGGATGGGACACGCTAGATCAAGAACAATTATTTGGTAGGCACTATATTGCATCCAAGGATAATATAAACAAAATTGCCAATTATATTACTAATGAAATATATACCAAATTAACAGGAGAAAAATTTGGCCATTTTAACTCTAAAATTGCCTATATAGCCGAATCTGGCTCATTTCTAAATCGCAAAAAAAAGCTTGCCATTATAAATTTTGACGGAACAAAAAGAGTCTTTTTGACTGATGGATCAGATCTTGTATTAACACCCGCCTTTTCAATTGATCGCAGCACTATTTACTACCTTAAATATTTTTTAGATAAACCTCAAATTTTTAAAACTGATCTTAAAACTGGCAAATCTATTAAAGCCACTGGATTTCGTGATAGCAACTTTGCATTATCCTTGCACCCTAAAGACAAAAATAAAATTCTTTTATCGGCCACAATTGACAAAAATACCGATATTTATGAATATGATATGAACACTAATGCCTCATTAAGAATTACCAATAATTCAGCAATTGACACTACCGCATCCTATTCTCCTGATGGCACTAAAATTGCCTTTACCTCTGATCGTGACAGCAAACAACAAATTTATGTTATTAATTATGATCAATATTCAATTAATAAAATAACCTCCAACAATGCCTCTTATTCCAAACCAAAATGGTCACCAGATGGCAAATATATTGCTTTTACCAAAATTAAAAATAACCAATTTTATGCTGGCATTATGTTGCCTGACGGCACTAATGAAAAAATATTAGCATCGGCCTATCTATTAGAAGGCGTTAAATGGTCACCCAATTCAAGATATATTATTTATTCCAAACAAAGAAGTGCTTATGGCTATAAATCTATTCCTAAAATATTTATTACTGACATTATCACTGGATTTGAATATCAAATCCCAACTCCAAAAAAAGAAGGTGCTACAGATCCTGATTGGGTGTTTTAACTACATTAGGCTATAATAATGATCAAAAGATTTAAAAGATGGTGAGCACGGTAGGGATCGAACCTACGACAACCTGATTAAAAGTCAGGTGCTCTACCGACTGAGCTACGTGCTCTAAAAACAACCCAAAATGGTAGAAATGAATCTAAAACAATAATTTTTTTCAATAAAAAAAGCAACTACTTTTTACCAAAAAGAAATATTCATCTATCAAAAATAGCAATAATCAGAAATATTTATAAAATAACCTTAAATATAAAATTATAACTCAACCTTTAAAATATAATTTATAATTTTAAAATCACACATTTTAATAAATATTTAAGATTTTAATATTATATTTATTAGCTCCAATATAGCTAATTTAAGCTAATGCAGCAGAAACATCAAGCCCTACTGCTGACGCTTGCTTAGCCCCTAAAGGAGAAATAACTACAGAAGGATTTTTTATCTTTTCTGCAAGATTATAAATGCTCAAATCCCCACCAATCTCTTTAGAATATTTGCCAATTTTATTAAATAATGACAATGACCCACATTTAATTTGAAAATCTACAAATCTTAAAAGAGCTTTGCTGTTAAACTGCACCTCTTTTCCTTCAATTTTAAATTTTTCATTTTCAAGTATAATTTTTTTATCATTTTGATAATTGCTGATAAGCAAGGGAAGATATTCTTTATTATCTTGACTATTTAGAAAAACTAAAAATTCATTTTTATCTATTTTAATTTCATCATCATTTTGAAGACCATATTGTTCACTATTGATTTTCAATATTAGAAAATCTATGCAATTTTCTTTAAAAGATTTTTTTACTTCATCAGTCCTATCGTTGCCACCACTATCCTTAAAGCTATATTCATCAATTTTGCCACTGCTTAAATCTTCATTAATAGCTTCTTTACTTTTTGTTTGTTGACATGACAATGAATAATTTTTTAAATCATGCCGTTTTCTAATTTTGTTAGCACTTCTTCCTTTAAAAACAAAATTACCTCCCTCTTCTTCTATAACAAATTCTCTTTCCAATCCAAAATGAGCCTTAGCATCTTTTATTTTACTATCTATATCCAACTCATCATTATCCTTTAGCGCAATTTTTTGGTCATTTTTTGTAAAAGTTCTAGCGCCTCCAAATTTAAAGGTGGCCTCTAAAGTATTTTTTGTATCTTGATCAAATTTAATTTTGCTATTACCGCTTGCATCTTTCAAAAAAGCAACCTTGTCAAATTTGCCTGCTCTAAGATCTTTAGTTAAATCAAATATATCAGTATCTTGACTTAAAGACAACTTATCACCTACACAAAAATTCAAGATATCACCAACTCCCCCTGATGCAACATCTATTATTTCATATTCTTGATCACTATTTCTTTTTATGACAATACCTAATCCAAGCCATTCTTTGGGGTTTAAGTAATCATCTTTTTCTTCATCAGAAGCACTGTCATTTGTTGCCTTTTTATAATTTTCAAGATCTTGCTCTTTTTTTTGTTTTAAAGTTTGTTGATATAAAGTTTCTTTATTTCTTGATTGGACTGCTGTTTCTGTGGATAAATAGATAGGTTCTAGGATTGAACTAGATCTCCGAGATTCACTACTCACAGAAGATGAACTAGGTAAAATATCTAAACATTCATCAGCTCCACCTAGTGATCGAGCAGATGCGCTATGTGGTAATATCCAATCTTGAATAAAATTACGATCTTCGCCAAGACTTCCAGGCAAAGACTTAGTTCTCCTAAGACGAGAATCCTCTACATCAGTGTTGTGCCATAGATCTGCAATACCCCATTCCCTAC
The DNA here is from genome assembly GCA_020054685.1 of Rickettsiales bacterium. GTDB lineage: Bacteria > Pseudomonadota > Alphaproteobacteria > Rickettsiales > UBA1997 > UBA1997. The sequence continues at coordinate 17,841 of JAHXBS010000011.1, forward strand.
CCCTTGCTTTTCTTTTCTTTTTTAATTCTGTTACTTTTTGATAATTTTTAACCTCATGACGAAAAGTTATGGAATCTGTCCCTTCAGTTGAGAGTTTATCTTGACTACATTTATCAGAATCATTATCAGAATCAGCTTCAACTGCTAAATGTCTTAAACTTTTTTTTAATTTTTTTTCCCTATCTTTTCTTTCCTGCGATTCTTTTTCTTTATCTAGATCGCGAAATTGTTGTTCAATATCTTTATCTGAACTAGTTATACTAAGCATACTTTTATCTTCACCTGGACACATATCAAAATAAATAAATTAATATTTAATTATATTTTATTATATCATCTTTTAACACATTTGGCAATAGTTTTTTTAAATTGATTATTAATTAAGTTCATAAATAATTATTTTATGCTTTTAATTGGCTTTTATGCTATTTGATGTTTAACTTTAATATTTTTTTCGCCGCTTAATGTCGCAAGATTTATCTCTTATTAGAAATTTTTCAATTATTGCTCATATTGATCATGGCAAATCTACGCTTTCTGATCGTTTAATTCAAGAGTGTGGAGCCATTGAAGATAGAGAGATGCAAGATCAAATCCTTGATTCTATGGATATTGAAAAAGAAAGAGGCATCACTATTAAAGCACAAACTGTTCGACTTAATTATAAAGCCAGCGACAATAAAACTTATATGCTCAATTTAATGGATACCCCTGGTCATGTTGATTTTGCTTATGAGGTTAGTCGCTGTTTAGCAGCTTGTGAAGGCTCTATATTGGTAGTTGATTCTTCACAAGGGGTAGAGGCACAAACTTTGGCCAATGTTTATAGCGCCATTGATAATAATCACGAAATTATTCCTATTTTAAATAAAATTGATTTGCCAGCTTCCGATCCAGATCGCGTTAAAAACCAAATTGAAGATGTTATTGGCATTGATACTAGCGACGCTATTTCAGTTTCGGCCAAAACTGGTATAGGCATTAAAGAAACTCTTGAAGCAATAATTACCAAGCTACCGCCCCCTAAGGGCGATATCAATAAAAACTTCAAAGCATTATTAGTTGATAGCTGGTATGACCCATATTTAGGAGTTATAATTCTTGCCAGAATCATCGATGGTTCAATTAAAAGAGGTCAAAAAATTAAAATGCTTTCTAATAAAAATTCATATCAAGTTGACTCTGTTGGGTTTTTTACTCCAAAGAAATTTTCTTGCGACGAATTATCAGCTGGTCAAGTTGGTTTTATTAACGCCCAAATTAAAGAGGTGGCCGATTGCAAAATTGGTGATACCATTATTTTATCAAATGACGAAGAAAGCCAAGCCCTGCCTGGTTTTAAGCAAAATCAGCCGGTAGTATTTTGTGGCATTTTTCCTATTGATGCTTCTGATTTTGAAAAATTTCGCGATGCATTAGCCAAGCTTCATCTTAATGATTCAAGTTTTGAATTTGAGCCAGAAACATCTTCAGCTCTTGGCTATGGATTTCGTTGCGGCTTCTTAGGATTGCTACATCTTGAAATTGTTCAAGAAAGGCTTGAAAGAGAGTTTGGACTCGATTTAATAACTACTGCACCATCAGTAATTTACAAAATACATTTACGAAGCAAGGATATTATCGAAATTCACTCTCCTTCAGAAATGCCCGATCCTACTAAAATTGATTTTATGGAAGAGCCATGGATCATTGCAACCATCATGACTCCAGAAGAGCATCTTGGAGCAATATTAGAATTATGCACCCAAAAAAGAGGGGTGCAAAAAGAATTAAGCTTTATGGGTGAGCGCACAATGCTAGTTTATCGCCTGCCTCTGAATGAAATTGTCTATGATTTTTACGATCGGTTAAAATCATGTTCTAAAGGCTATGCCAGCTTTGATTGGCAAATGGATAATTACGAAAGAAGCGAATTGACTAAAGTTAATATTTTAGTTAATTCAGAAATTGTTGACGCCTTATCTTTGATCGTCCATAAATCTCGCTCAGAAAGTAGAGGGCGAGCAATATGTCTCAAGCTGAAAGACCTTATCCCTAAGCAAATGTTTGCTATTGCTATTCAAGCTGCTATTGGTGGCAAAATAATTGCCAGAGAAACAGTATCTGCCATGAGAAAAGACGTTACAGCAAAATGCTATGGTGGCGACATATCGCGTAAAAGAAAATTACTCGATAAACAAAAAAAGGGTAAGAAAAAAATGCGCGAAATAGGCAATGTTGAAATACCTCAAAGCGCCTTTCTAGCGGCATTAAAATTAGATTAATTATAAAATAATGGAAGAATTATTAACAAAATTAAAATTCAATCAAGATAATCTTATCCCAGCAATTGCTCAGCAATATAATAGCAAGGAAGTCCTGATGATGGCCTGGATGAATAAAGAATCAATCATCAAAACATTTGAAACTAAAAAAGTACATTATTGGTCAAGATCGCGTCAAAAATTATGGCTCAAAGGCGAAAGTTCTGGCCATATTCAAAAATTAATAGAATTTTACTATGATTGCGATAATGATACCTTATTACTAATGGTCGACCAAATAGGAGCTGCATGTCACACCTATAGAAAAACTTGCTTTTTCAATATGTTTAAAGATAATAAAACCATTATAACTTGCAAACCAATTAAATAATGACTATTTATCTTCATCAAAATGATTTGAGTAGCGATATAGATTTTAGTAATTCAGCAGCAATCGCTATTGATAGCGAAACTATGGGCCTAAAAATTACACGTGATCGCCTATGTATGATCCAAATTAGTGCCGGAGATCAAGATGCTCATTTAATTCATTTTCCAAATAAAAATTACGAAGCACCTAATCTTAAAAAACTTCTATCTAATAAAAATATCCAAAAAATATTCCACTTTGCACGCTTTGACATCGCTGTTATCAAGCATTACCTTAATATTAATCTAGAAAATATCTATTGCACTAAAATTGCTTCTAAATTATGTCGAACATATACTGATGCTCATGGACTTAAATCTCTTTTAGAAGAATTACTAAAAATTGAAATTTCTAAAAAACAACAAAGCTCTGACTGGGGCAATAGCTCTATTTCACAAAAACAAAGAGAATATGCAGCTAATGACGTATTATATCTTCATCAACTTAAAAGCAAGCTTGACGAAATGATCACTCGCGAAAATAGACAAGAAATATTGCAAAATTGCCTGGACTTCTTGCCAATTAGAGCTGAAATGGATTTGCTTGGATTTGCTAAATTAGATATATTTGCCCATTAAATCCGTTAAAATGTCTAGCAATATTGATTATACCAATAATTTTTATCTTACTAAAAGGCTTTTTAAAAGCTATGTTTTTAAATATCGCTTCAAATTTGCTTTATCAATAATATTAATGTTTGTAGTAGCTGGCACTACTGCTTCTCATGCTTATCTTGTAAAGCCAGCTTTGGATGAAGTTTTTGTCAATAAAAATACTAAAGTTCTAATAATAATTCCAGTTATCATTATGATAATTACTGTTATTAAAGCTTTGTCCACATATTTTCAGATGTTGATCATGATTTACATTAGTATTTTTATTACAGCAGATCTTAGAAAAGAGCTATATAGTCATTTTATTTATTCAGATATTTCCGACTTAAATCGTACCTCTTCTGGCGAAATGATCTCAAAAATTATGATGGATATCTCCAGAATTACCGGAGGTATTTCAGTGGCTGTAAATGGCTTTTTTAAACAATTAGTTACTCTTTTAGCCCTTATTGGCGTTATGTTTTACCAAAGCCTTGAATTAGCCTTGATTGCCTTTATTGGCTTTCCTTTGGCCATTTATCCGGTTTATAAAATTGGCAAAAAACTCAGAAACCTATCTTTTGGCGACCAAAAAATGGCACAGAAATTCGTATCACAAATGGATGACAGCCTGCAATATGGCNAANTGGTCAAATCTTATAATTGTGAAGATTTCGAAGCTAGTAGAATGGCCAATATTATTGATGGGATCACTAAATTAAGCAAAAAAATATCTCGCTTATCACTAATTTCTTCTCCCTTTGTTGAAATGCTTGGGGGTATTGGTGTTGCTGCTGTAATATGGTATGGCGGCTTTCAGGTAATGAACGGTCAAACTACACCTGGTGCGTTTTTTTCATTTTTTACCGCTATGATGATGGCCTATAAACCACTAAAATCAGTTTCTGGTATGAATAGCGGCATTCAACTTGGTCTTGGTGCAACTCAAAGATATTTCGAAACATTAGATCAAAAGCCCAAAATTATTGACAAAAAAAATGCCAAAATTATCACAAATGTCAAAGGCGACATAAGTTTTAACAATGTTAAATTTAACTATATTGATGACAAAACAGCTCTTAATGGCGTTAATCTTGAAATAAAATCTGGCACTACAGTTGCCCTTGTTGGCCCTTCGGGCGGAGGCAAATCTACTATCATGACTATGATTTTACGTTTTTACGATCCAATATCTGGCAATATCACTCTTGATAATCACAATATTAAAGACTTATCCATTAAATCACTTAGAAAAGCAATGTCTGTTGTTAATCAAGAGGTAATGCTATTTGATGACAGCATCATAGAAAATATTCGCTATGGTAAAAGCGATGCCACTAAAGAACAGATTATTCAAGCTGCCCGCCTTGCTGAAGCCGATGAATTTATCGAGCAATTATGTGATAAATATGATACTCAAATTGGTCAAAATGGTGTCATGCTTTCAGGAGGACAAAGGCAAAGAATAGCTATTGCTCGTGCCATTCTTTATAATTCACCAATATTACTTCTTGACGAAGCCACATCAGCACTTGATCCAATTTCTGAAAATTTAATCAAAAATGCTTTAAATAAATTAATGAAAGGCAAAACCACCATAGTTATTGCTCATCGCTTATCAACTATAATGCATGCCGATAAAATATGCGTGGTTATTGACGGTAAAATTGTTGAACAAGGAACCCATAAAGAGCTACTTGCTCAGAATAATCAATATGCCAATCTTTATAATAAACAATTTGAACTAGCTAATAATGACTAATTCGAACAATTTAGTACAAGAATATTATAATATAGATTTTAAGCAATTTGACATAAATAATTTTACACCAATAAAGCAAAAATTACTGCAAGAAAATTACCAAAAAAATATTTTTGATATTAATAATAGAGCTAAAAATTATCTAAATAACAGCCTAGAAATTGCCCAAGAAATTTCTGATAAATATCAAAATTTAGTAATTTGTGGCATGGGTGGATCTTCGCTAGGTGCGAAGGCGCTATGTGGCACTAAATTTTTTGACCTAAATTACAAAAAGACTGATAAAAATATTTATTTCTTAGATAATATTCACCATCAAAATCTTCATGAATTTCTTCAAGATTTACCATTTGAAAATACCGCTTTCTTACTAATATCAAAATCTGGCAACACCATTGAAACAATATGTCAGGCCCTTACAATAATTGATTTTTACAAGGTCTTACTTGCAAAAAATAATGCTCAAAATCTTTATTTTATAACTCAAAAAAACCTAATCAAAAACTCTCTAGCCAAAATAGCAGATAATTTGAAGCGCCCCATAATTACTCATGAAAATGATATTGGTGGCAGATATTCCTGCTTTAGCGAAGTTGCCCTTATTGGCGCCAAATTCTATGGATTTGATATTGAAAAATATTTACTAGGTGGTCAAAAAATAATGTCTAATTTCATTAATAGCAATAATGACATCATAGAAAAAGGAGTATATTTCTTGCAAGAATCACAAAAAAAACAATTAAACATCCAAATTGCAATGCCCTATATTGCTAGGTTATATCATTTTAATTACTGGTATAATCAACTTTTATCCGAATCAATTGGCAAAAATAATCAAGGCATAACTTTATTAAAAGCAATGGGTAGCGTTGACCAACATAGCGTTTTACAGCTTTTCTTAGACGGGCCAAAAGATAAATTTTTTACTTTTTTAACAACCTCCAACATCAATAAAGGCAATAACCTAATAGTACCTAGTTACCTAAAAAACGATCTTAGTTACTTAGTAAATAATAAATTAGGAGATGTTATAAATGCCAATCAAGAGGCAACTATTAAAACAATTATTGATAAAAACTACCTAACAAGAAGATTTAACATTTATGAATTAAATGAATATAATATTGGTCAATTAATGATGCATTTTATGATTGAAACAATTTTTTATGCCTATATAATAAACACCAACCCATTTGACCAACCAGCAGTCGAAAAAGGTAAGATTGACGCTAAAAATATTTTAACAAAAATAAAAAACTATAAATGAAAGCAATAATATTAGCTGGAGGCAGTGGCACAAGATTATCACCCTTAACTAATGCAATTAGCAAGCAATTGCTCCCCATTTATGACAAGCCAATGATTTATTATCCCTTATCCAATATTATGAATCTTGGTATAAGAGAAATTATGATAATTAGCACCACAGAAGATACTCCAAAAATAAAAAAACTACTAGGTAATGGCAATAATATTGGTATTAATATTGAATATAAAATTCAACCATCTCCCGATGGCATTGCCCAAGCCTTTATTTTGGCAAAAGATTTTATCAAAAATGATTCTGTATGTTTAATTTTAGGAGATAATATATTTTATGGCAGTGAAATTAGTGGCAAAGTTATTGATGACAAATTCATTAAAGCTGTCAATGTTAAGGATGGAGCATATATTGTGGCATATAAAGTTAGCGACCCTAAAAGATATGGCGTTGTAGAGCTTGATAATAATGACAAAGCCCTATCAATTGAAGAAAAGCCACAAAAAATCCAAAATCAGACTTTGCTGTAACTGGCTGGTATTTTTATGATAATGATGTAATAAATATAGCACAAAATATCAAACCCTCATCTAGAGGCGAGCTTGAAATTACCGATGTTAATAATGAATATCTTAAAAGGAAAAAATTAACAATATTGCGCATGAATAGAGGCTTTGCCTGGCTTGATGCCGGAACTCATGATTCACTTTTTAAAGCTTCTCAATTTATTGAAGTTATTGAAAATAGACAAGGTATTAAAATTGGCTGCATAGAAGAAATTGCTTTTAATAAAAATTATATTAGCAAAATCGATTTGCAAAAATTAGCCGATAAATTTAAGGTTGGTAATAATTATGGCGATTACTTAAGAAAATTAATAAAATATGCAGATTGAAAATGTTTTTATAAAAGACCTCAAAATTATCAGACTCAATCTTCATGGCGATGATAGAGGATTTTTTGTTGAAAAATTCAAATATTCTCAATTTGCTAAACATAATTTGCCAACAAATTTTGTTCAAGATAACCACTCTAAATCTGCACCAAATGTTATTAGAGGTCTGCATTATCAATACAACCCTACTCAAGGCAAATTAGTGGGCTGCACTTATGGCAAAATATTTGATGTTGCTCTTGATATAAGAAAAGATTCCAGCACTTTTGGCAAATATTACGGCTTAATTCTTGATCAAGCAACTTTATTTTGGGTGCCGCCTGGCTTTGCTCATGGTTTTTGTGCAATTGGTGATCAGCCAGCAGATTTATATTATAAAATTACCAATGGTGAATATAGCTCAGATGGTGAAGGTGGAATTAAATGGGATGATAAAGATATCAATATCAATTGGCCTGTAACCAACCCCATAATTTCTGAAAGAGACCAAAATTTACCTAGCTTTAAAGAATATTGCAAAAATACTAAATTCTAATTAATTTATAATCACCAATCTAATTATTATTAAATATATATAACTCAATCTCTAGTAAAAACATGAATATTATTGATCAATTGATTTTTAATGCATTGATTTGCAATTTAAGCCAAAAGCCATTTTTAAGAGATTTAAAAAAATTAAATTTTAAGTTCAATTCAATTAAAGATAGACCTTACTTATGCTTAGTAAATAACCAATAAATATTAATACAATAATTATGAGTATTTTTCTAGTAACTGGAGGTGCCGGCTTTATTGGCAGCTCTTTTGTTAATCAACAAATTCAAAAAAATCACCAAATAATAGTTCTAGATAAGCTAACCTATGCTGGCAAAAAAGAAAATTTATCTTGGATTAAATCTAATAATTACCAATTAATTAGGGGCGATATTAACGATTTTAACTTAGTTAGTAAAATTTTTAGCGATTATAAAATCGACAAATTAATACATTTTGCCGCAGAAAGCCATGTTGACAACTCTATTAAAGACCCAGATGCTTTTATTAACACTAATATTAACGGCACTCATAATTTACTAAAAATCTCTTTACAAGAATTTAATAAAAATAATAATTTCCATTTTCATCACATATCTACTGATGAAGTATTTGGCGATTTAGAGCTTAATGGTGCTGAAAAATTTAGCGAAAATACCCCATATAATCCATCATCACCCTACTCCGCATCTAAAGCTGCATCTGATCATTTGGTTCGCGCTTATAATAAAACATATAACTTACCAATCACCATTAGTAATTGCAGCAATAATTATGGACCAAGGCAACATAGTGAAAAACTCATCCCAACCATTATCAAAAAGGCCATAAATAACGAGCCAATTCCAATTTATGGTGATGGCAAAAATGTAAGAGACTGGATCCATGTTGATGACCATAATAGGGCAGTTGATTTGATAATAAAAAAAGGTAAAATTGGTCAAACATATTTGATTGGTGGCAATTGCGAGCTTGATAATAATCAAGTAGTTAAAATAATATGCACAATATTAGATAAAGTTAAACCCAAAGCTGATAATAGCTCTTATCAAACTCAAATAAAATATGTCACAGACCGCAAAGGCCATGATAGAAGATATGCAATTAATGACTCTAAAATTGTTAAAGAGCTAAATTATCAACCAAAATTCAGTTTTGAGCAAGGAATTTTAGAATTAATTAAAGAATATATCTAATTTTAAATGTCAGAAATTACAAAAAAAACCATAATTATTTTTGGCAAAAATGGTCAAGTAGCCAGCGACTTAATTAACTTACTAAATTTGCAAACAAAATTTAAGTTTATCTATTACTCATCGCTTGACGCAGATTTTACTGATGTTGAAAATTTAGCTAATTTTTTATCCAAATTACCCAAATGTCATTATATCATTAATGCCTGTGCATATAATAAAGTTGATGACGCCCAAGATAATATAGCAATTACCGATAAAATTAACCATCTTGCAGTAGCAGAAATTGCCAATCACTGCGCAAAAAATAATATAATTTTTATACATTATTCAACAAATTATGTCTTTAATGGCAATAATAAAGTAGCAAATAAAGAAGATGATATCGAATTTATAAAACCCCTATCAATTTATGCCAAAAGCAAATATCAAGGAGAATTAGCGGTTATAAATGCAAAATGCCAATATTTAATTTTGCGAGTCGCAACAGTTTTTAACACAGCAAAGGAAGATAATTTTATTGCTAAAATTAAAAAACTAAGCCAAGAAAGATCAAGCCTTAATATTGTTTTTGATCAATTAACTAACCCAACAAATAGCATTGATATTGCTAAATCAACTATCAATATCATAGAGCAGTTAAGAGAAAATGACCCTAGACTTAACAAAATATATCATTTAGCCAGCAATAGAATTATCTCTTATTATGATTTTGTTAAAGAATTTCTACCAAATTCCAATAATAACATCATAATTAACCCTGTAGCAACAAGCGACTTTAAAGCTAAAGCCCCAAGGCCACTAAATGGCGGTCTTGATGTTTCTAAAATTAAAGAGTTTTTTAATATTGATTTTGATATTAACCTAAACTAACCAAATTAATTACTAATTTTATTTAGATGATTAATTAAATTGTCATGATCATAATAAATGGCAATATTATTACTATTTACCACCTCTTGACTAATTGAAGGTGAAATTTGACTCTTATTACTACTATAGATAATTGGTGTACAATTGGAATTTAGAGCGCATTCAACATCTGAAATAGTGTCTCCTATAAACCAAATCTCATCTTTTTTTAAGTCAATATCACTGCCGCTAATAGCTAATTCTACTGGATCCTTGCTTGGCTTATCATTATTGCTATCATGCGCACCAATTATTGAAAAAAACAAATCTTCAACATTCAGCTTTGCACATTCTTTACGCAATGTAACACCCACCTTATTACTAACCACAAATTGCAAAATACCTATTTGAGAAACATAATTAATTAATTTTTTTGAATTTGGCAAAAAATCAATATCAAGATGAATATCGTAATAATTTTGTTTATATAATTCTCCAGCCTCTTGCCATTTATCGCCAAAAAGCGCTGGGAATGACTCTCTCATTGACTTATGAACATTAGCCTTAACCTTTTCAAGGCCCCAAGGCTTTTTATTCATTGAAATTAGCGTCTTATCTAGTGATCTTTGAATTAATGGCCAGCTATCTACCAATGTGTTATCCCAATCATAAATTATAGCTTTGGGCTTTGTTAAATTTGCTATATTTTCTTTAAAAATTGTCATAATTAATTATTTATTAGGATTTGGATCGAAATAATTTTCAAATTTATTTTTAACACCATCAAACTTATCAGCCTCTGGTAATTTAGGCTTTTTCTTGGTAATAACTGGCCATTTCTTGGCATATTCTTGATTAATCTCAACCCATTTAATTAGCTTTTCGCTCTCTGGAAATATTGCTTCAGCAGGACATTCTGGAACACATACTCCACAATCAATACATTCTTCAGGATCAATAACAAGCATATTCTTGCCCTCATAAAAACAATCAACCGGACAAACCTCAACACAATCAGTATATTTACATTTCACACAATTATCAGTAACTACATATGTCATTTTAAGATAATTTTTTAATTTTTAAAATTTCAGTCTTAACTCTAATTAAGGCCAAAAACACAAATAATGAAAAATACACTCCAAACATCAATAATAAAGGAACAAGCATTGCTTCATGAATTGCTACACCCTGACTGCGCAAAATGCTAGCTGGCTGATGAAGTGAATTCCAATAATCAACTGAAAATTTAATTATTGGCACATTAATAAAGCCAATTATTGATAAAATTGCTGCTACTTTTTCACCTTTTTTACGATCATCAAATGAGTCTAGCAATATAATATAGCCCAAATATAAAAAAAACAATATTAAAACCGACGTCAATCTTGCATCAAACACCCACCAAGTACCCCATATTGGTTTACCCCATAAGCTTCCAGTAATTAAAGTAATTGCAGTAAATATTGCCCCTATCATAGCAATAGATTTTGCAATAATATAAAAAAAACGATTCCTAAAAATAAAGCCGCAAATATTAAAAATAGCCAATAAACAATAAATAAGTAGCGACATCCAGGCCCCTGGAACATGGATATACATTATTTTAACAGCATTGCCCTGCTGATAATCATCAGGAGAGCTAATAATAGCAGGAATTGCCAAAATAACAAAAATTAATAAAGAAATCGCAGAAAATGGCATGAAAAAACGATAATTTGCCTCAAAATTTTGAAATCTTAGTAAATATTTAATTATTTTCATAATTTTTACTTAAAAAATTCAATAAATCATCATTTGCAATTTCACATTCCACACCTTGATCAAGATTTTTAATCATTAATTTTTGTGACTTTGCCTCATTTTCGCCAATAATTATTGCAAATTGACAATTTTTTTGACCCAGTTTCTTCATTTGTCGCTTAAAATTGCCAGCAAAACTATAATCACATATGTAATTATGCTTTCTTAGAAAGTCTGCAATTTTAAAAGCTGCCAATTTTTCATTATCCGATATATAATTAACAGCAATTGGTCGCTTCTTAATTTGGCTAATTTGAGTCATCATCATCAGTCTTTCAACGCCAGCAGCAAAGCCAATTGCCGCAACATCATTACCAGACATTTTGGCAACTAAATTATCATATCTACCACCAGCCAATATTGTATTTTGCGCACCATCATGATCATTAACAAACTCAAATACTAAGCCACTATAATAATCAAGCCCCCTGACTAAATTTTGATCTAACTGATATTTAATATTAAATTCATCAAGCAAATCAGTGATTAATTGCAAATTATCTTTTGACTCTGGGCTGTAAAATTGCTTAATTTTAGGGGCATTTACAAATAGTGCTTGATCTTGCTGATTTTTTGAATCCAATATTCTAAGCGGGTTAGTTTCAAGTCTTGCAATAGAATCTTGAGACAAATCATTGCGATATTTAGTAAAATATTGCTGTAATTTTACAGCATATTTTTCTTTAGTTTTAGCACATCCCAAATGATTAATTTTTAAAATGGCTTGGTCGCTAATTGCTAATTTTGCTAAAATTTCTTGCGCCATTATAATCATTTCAACATCGCAATAATGGTTTTTGGCACCAAAAATCTCATAATTAATTTGATGAAACTGACGTTGACGCCCCTTTTGTGGCCTATCATAGCGAAATATTGGTCCAAATGAAAAGAATTTTTGTAATCCAATTTGATTTAACTGACCATTAGCAATATATGAGCGCACAATAGCAGCAGTAAATTCCGGTCGCAATGTAAGATAATTATCAGAGCGATGTTTAAATTTATAGACTTCTTTGGTTAAGATATCGCTATCCTGCCCTAAATTTCTTTCAAAAACCTCACTAAATTCAAAAATTGGCGTTTGCAATTCACTAAAGCAGTAATTTTGCGCAATTTTTTTGGCAATATCAATAATATTGTTAAATTGCTCAATATCATCGCCAAACAAATCTTTAGTGCCGCGAACATTTTGAAATTTACCCTCAGCCATAATTAATAAAATTAAAATGGTGCTATCGAGTGGGATTGAACCACCGACCTCTTCATTACCAATGAAGTGCTCTACCACTGAGCTACGATAGCATATTTATTGAGCCCCTCTAGCCCAATAAGCTACTAATTATAAAAGCTCTCTAGATAAGCTGCAAGTAAAAATTATTTGCAAAAAAGAAAAAGGTAGCTACATTTAATTTTATATTATATAATTTTATAGCCCTATTAAACTATATTGATAAAAATATTAAGATTGATAATTTTTTTACCAATGATTTTGCCTTTAAATTAGAGGAGAAATTTCCAAATTTTAATGATGAAAAATGGTATTTTTATAATAACCCAATTGAGCATAAAAAAACCATGAATCACTGGGATATTTTTCCTAAAAATACCTACCAAGCTTTCTGTTATTTAAATAGCTAAAATTTCATTAATAAAATTCAGCAACTAACAAATATTAAGAACCTTATAGCCGATATAGGTCTTCATGGTGGCGGTTGGCATATTCATTCTAATAAGGGTAAATTGAATGTTCATCTTGATTACTCTATTCATCCAAAATTAAAACTAGAAAGAAGGTTAAATATAATTATTTATTTATGTAAAAATTTGCAAGAAGATTGGGGTGGACAATTGGGAATTTGGAGCCACGAACATCAAAATAACAACCCAAAAGAATGCATCCATAAAATATCTCCTATTTTTAATAGGGCAGTTATTTTTGATACTACCCAAAATAGCTGGCACGGACTACCAGAAGAAATAAAATGCCCTAATAATATTTATCGCAAATCACTAGCAATTTACTATTTATCTAAGCCCAGAGCCAACGCTTCAAACAGAAGTAAGGCATTATTTGCCCCATATAAAGATCAAGAAAATAATGAAGCAATTCTTGATCTAATAAAAAAAATCGCAAATATCAACCGCTAAAGATGTTTATGTTAAAAAATGATCAAAAACTAGATAATAAAAATCATTTAATCACCAAATAACCATAATAATCGTCACCTATCAGAGTGTCCACATCATAGAAAATTGCCTAAAAAATATTATTAAATAATGGCTATAAAATTATTACTGTTGATAATAATAAAATAAATTTTATCATAAAGTAATTTCAAAATAACAACAGCTATCGAAATGCGCAAGAAAGAAATAATACTATCAGCAGCAGTTGTGGCTCATAATGAGGAGTGCCATTTAGGTGAATGCTTAAAAACATTATCATTTGCTGATGAAATAGTAGTTGTTTTAGATAAATGCAATGATAGGTCAAAAGAAATAGCCTTAAAATATACTAAAAATATAATTGAAGGCTCGTGGAATATAGAAGGAGAAAGAAGAAATATTGCTTTAAATAATTGCCAAGGTAATTGGATATTAGAGCTATATGCAGATGACAGAATATCAAAAGATTTACAAAATGAAATATTAATTAATATTAAAGCTAATAGTAATTGTAATTTTGAAGCTAAAATTAATAATCATATTGGCAAAAGATCTATTAATAATGGATGGCTTAGATCTATCGCAGTTCAAAAAAGGCAATTCATTCATTACAATGGCAATAAGAAATATATTGAAGATCGAAGCTTGCACCCAATAGCCGATCTTATTGGAGAGGTGAAAATGCTAACATCACCAATAATTCATTATATGGATCATGATATATCTGATCTTCTTAGCCGCTTTAATCGCTACACCAGTTTAAGAGCAATAGATTTGGCCCACTCCAAACAAAAGATGAAAAAGAGAAAGTTACTAGCTCTATTTTTTAGCTTCCTAAGACGTTTTTTCAAATCACTTATTACCAATAAAGGCTATAAGGAAGGAGGCTTGGGGTTGTTGATTTCGCTCTTAAGTAGTAGCTACAACTTAGTTTCTTATTTAAAAGCCATTGAAATTAAAAATGACAATTAAATTATACATAATATACAAATATAAATAATATACAAATATAAATTTTTTTATAAACAAATGACCATAAAAGAATCAATTTTTTCAAATGTAGAAAATTACTGCAAACAAAATCATAATTTTCATTTTGATCCTAATAAGCCAATAGTAAGATTGCATGAGCCTACATTTGGCGCTGAAGAAATAAACGCTTTTATTGATCAAATGCTTACCACCCATGTTACTATGGGAAAAGAAGTTAGAAAATTTGAAGAGCAATATGCAGAAACTATGAACCATAAATATTCAGTTATGAATAATTCTGGATCTTCTGCAAATTTATTAGCAATATCTGCTTTAACAAATAAATTAACCAAAAACAACCTAAGCGAAGGAGATGAAGTTATTGTACCGTCATTATCTTGGTCAACAACCGTTTGGCCCCTGATTCAACACGGACTTACCCCTGTATTTGTTGATGCAGATCCGCAAACATTTAATCTAGATTTAAATAAATTGGAAGAAGCTATCACAAATAAAACAAAGGCTATTATGCTTGTTCATGTTTACGGTAATCCTTGCAATATGGATGACTTAATATCTCTAGCCAACAAATATAATTTGCAAATTATTGAAGATTCTTGTGAATCAATGGGCGCCTATTATAAAGATAAAGCGGTTGGCTCTTTTGGTAGGGTTGGAACATTTAGTTTTTATTTTTCTCATCACATAACAACTCTAGAAGGAGGAATTTGCGTTACTGACGATTTTGATCTAACAGAAACTATGCGAATTATGAGGGCTCATGGCTGGACTAGAGAAGCTGATAATCACGAAGACTATGTTAAAAAATACCCACATATTGATCCAAGATTTATTTTTGTTAATTTAGGCTACAATCTCAGACCCACAGAGTGCCAGGGTCGTATGGGACAAGTTCAATTACCAAAACTCACTAATTTTGTTAAGCAAAGAAGAGAAAACGTAGCCTATTATAGAAAAAAACTTAATAAATATTCCGATATTTTTAATTTCCAGCACGAGCAAAAAGATGGATATTCTAGTTGGTTTGGCTTTGCCATTATTCTAAAAGATAAGTGCCCTTTTAATGTTAAAGAAATTTCTACATATCTAAAAAACAAAAATATTGAAAATAGACCAATAATTGCTGGAAATATTGGTAATCACCCGGTAATGCAAAATTATCACCACATTATGGGAAAAAACCAAGATGTTTCAAATAATATTATGAAAAATGGTTTTGCCTTGGGTTGTCATCAACATATAAACGAACAGGCAATTGATTATATCGTAGAAAATATCGAAGAATTTATTAATAACAAATAATAGCAATGAAACAAAAAGTTTTAATATGTGGCGCTACCGGTTTTATTGGCAGAAATATAACTAATTTTTTTGCCAGCCAAAGTAGTGAATATGAAGTTCATGCAGTCAGATTTAATCGACCAGAATATAAAATTGACAATGTTATTTGGCACCAAGCTGATTTAAGAAATCCAGATTCAATAGAAAAACTTGTTGAAGGCAAAGATATAATAATCCAAGCAGCAGCAACTACTAGCGGAGCAAAAGACATTGTTACAAAACCATATATTCATGTAACAGATAATGCTGTAATGAATTCCTATTTATTTAGATCAGCATTTCATCATAAAGTAAAGCATGTTATTTTCTTTAGCTGCACAGTAATGTATCAATCAAGTGAAAAACTTCTTAAAGAGAGTGATTTTGATGCTAATAATGAGTTACATCCAAGATATTTTGGCGTAGGCAACACTAAGCTATACATTGAGAAAATGTGCGATTTCTTTTCTCGCATTGGAGACACTAAATTTACCGCAATAAGACATTCAAATATTTATGGACCATATGACAAATTCGATCTTGAGAGAAGTCACTTTTTTGGCGCAACTGTTACAAAGGTCATGACCGCAAAAGATAAAATATCTGTATGGGGCACCGGAGAAGAAGAAAGAGACATCCTTCATATTGATGATTTAAATAATTTTGTTAAATTAGTAGTTGAAAACCAACAAAAAAAATATCAGCTATATAATTGTGGCGTAGGCAAAGCCTTGACTGTAATTGAAATAATCAAAAAAATTATTGCAGCTAGCGGTAAAAATCTGCAAATTGAGCATGATTTATCAAAACCAACTATTAAAACCAGCCTAGGTCTGGATTGCTCTTTGGCAAAAGAAGAATTGGGCTGGACGCCACAAATATCTATAGATGAAGGCATAAATCAAACTATTAAATGGTGGGATAAAAATATTAACAAAAAAACTCTAACTTTAAAATAAGTATAAATGACATTCTATAAAAATAAAAAAATATTAGTTACTGGTGGGACTGGATTGATTGGCAGGCCTTTGGTTGATATGTTAGTGGACAAAGGAGCAGATGTAACTATTGTTTCTCTTGACGACCCATCAAGAGCTCCAAAAGGAGTAAAATTTATAAAAGCTGATCTAAGAGAATTATCAAACTGCATTGAAGCTTGCAAAAACAAAGAAATTGTTTTTCAATTGGCAGGAGTTAAGGGCTCTCCAAAAATGTGCGCCGAAAAACCAGCAAGTTTTTTAGTTCCAACAGTTACTTTTAGCTTTAATATGATGGAAGCAGCCAGAAGATGTGGGGTAGAAAGATTTTTATTCACTTCATCAGTTGGAGTTTATCAGCCGGCAGAAGTTTTTTACGAAGATAGCGTCTGGAAAACCTTTCCTTCTCCAAATGATCGATTTGCAGGATGGGCAAAAAGATTGTGCGAACTTCAGGCAGAAGCTTATAAAATCGAACATAATTGGGATAAAATATCTATTGTAAGACCAGCAAATGTCTACGGCCCTTTTGATAATTTTGATCCTGCAAATGCTATGGTTATTCCATCTTTAATTAATAGAGCAACTGGAGGAGAAAGGCCTCTAACAGTTTGGGGCGATGGTTCACCAATAAGAGACTTTATCTATTCTAAAGATGTGGCAAGAGGCATGATGCTTGCTGTTGAGAAAGGTATCAATGAGCCAATAAATTTAGGTAGTGGAAGCGGGGTAACGATTAAAGAAGTTGCTGAAGCGGTAGCAAATAATATCCCTGGTGAAAAAATAGAATTAGCCTGGGATACTAGCAAGCCAAAAGGCGATGCTAAGAGATTAATGGATATGACAAGAGCCAAATCTTACGGCTTTGAATGTAAAACCTCACTTGATGAAGGAATTAAAGAAACAATTAATTGGTACCTTAATAATAAAGACCAATTAAATAACAGATATAATTCATTTACAGAAAATAAATAATGACAAATCCAGTTGCTTTAATTACAGGATCTAGTAGAGGAATTGGGGCTGCAACTGCTGTAAAGTTTGCTAAAAAAGGTATTAATATTGTTATAAATTACCATAATAACAAAGAAAAAGCAGAAGAAGTTGCTAATAAAGTTAGTTCCTACGGAATAAAAGCCGTGGTAATCAAAGCTGATATTAGCAAAGAAGTGGAAATTATAAGAATGTTTGATAAAATAAAAAAAGATATGGGAAATATTTCATATTTAGTTAATAATGCCGCTCTTTCAAATCAAACAATAAATATAGAGGATATAAATTTTGATAAGTTAGAAAATATTTTTAAAGTAAATTTTTTTAGCACTGTAATTTGCTGCAAAGAAGCACTTAAACATATGAAGCAAATAAACTCTAACAATAAAGCAATAGTTAATGTTTCCTCTGAGGCTGGAAAATTTGGTGGCAGGTCAACTATGGCTCACTATGCTTCTACTAAAGCAGCTTTAAATATATTTACAAAATCAATAGCCAGAGATTTTATTAATCATGGTATCAGAGTAAATGCAGTAAGCCCTGCAGTTATTGACACTGATGTGCATAAAAATATTAACATTGAAAGAAAAGAGCATTTTCAAAATACAATTCCTATGAAAAGAATGGGTAAAACAGAAGAAGTGGCAGAATTAATTTATTTTTTAATTTCCAATAAATCTTCTTATATAAATGGGGAAGTAATATCAATTAATGGTGGTAAGTAATGAAAGAAAAACTTAATAAGCACCAACAAGATTTACAAACCAAAGGTTATTCTATAATAGATAATTTTTTGCCAGAAGATTTAGCGCAAAAATTAAACTCGATATACCTTTCTGAGACTGAAGATCATTGGCAATTTATGGATCAAACTAGAAATGGTCATTATGGCCATGTTTTTAAAACAAAAAATCCATTATTACCAAAGGAAAGTGAACCATATAAAGCTAAATTTTGGAGATCAGAAAATCTTGAATCTGATAAAAGAGTAAATGAAATTTTTGATAATAATTTTAAAGATAAAATTAAAACAGCCTGCGGAATCAATCTCCAAAATTTTGATAATAGATGCTATCGCCTAAAGCAAGGAAACTATTACCGACTTGACATTGACGATTATAGTAGAAAAATTAAATCCGTTTATTATGTGAATGAAAATTGGAAATGGGACTGGGGAGGAATTTTGCATATTTGTGATCATGAAAATGAAGAATATATAAAGCCAATTTTTCCAAGATTTAATAGATTAGTTTTGCTTCACAACCAAAAATTCAGATCACCACATTTTATAAGTCAGGTTAGTGAATTTGCTTTAAATCCAAGGTTTAGCATAGTAAGCTTTAACAAATAAAAAATGAAGATAGCAATTTTTAATCCATATAAAAAAATATATGCAGCAGAAAATTCTGTTGACGCATTTTATGAGCAAATAACCAAAGTAAATAATATTGATGTTAATATTAGGTCTTTTTGTTCTACTGATGAAATTGTAGATTTTAATCCGGAGTTTGTACTATCTCATTCTTCTCATACACCCAAATTTTGTCATCTACCCACTTATGTTATATTTAATGAATATACAAAACATAGAATAAAGAGTGAGTTTGAAGAAAGATGTTATCTTACTTTTGATGGATACTTAACTCAATCAAAGTTTATTGCTGAAAAATTAGAGCAAGTTTGCTTTGATTATAAAAAACAATGTCATATTTTAAAACCTTTTGCCAACACAAGACCTAAAAACAAATATATAAAACCCAAACTAGATGAGCCAAAACTTATTTATTTTGGCAATAATTGGGAGGTGAAGTCTGGAAATACCTTTGGTAAAAAAACCCCAAGATTTAAAAGATTATTTAAAACACTCGCTAAGAAACTTAATGATTTTGAGCAATATGGAGATCCTGACGGCTGGAGTTGGGTTAATAGGAACGAGATTATAAAGGGTAAGGTTTCATTTGATAATCCAAATACATTACTTGACATTTACAATCAAAAAGGTGTTGGTCTTGCCTTATCTTCTCATGAATTTTACAGCGAAGATTTAGCTAATAATCGAATCTACGAGATAGTTTCAAGTGGAGCTATCTGTATTGCTGACGATCTACCTTTTTACAAAGACACTTTTGGTGATTCTTTGCTCTATATCACAAGTAGAGATGAAAAAGAAATGTCAAAGCAAATCATAAAACATCTTGAATGGATTAAGAATAATAAAGAGTTAGCATTAGCAAAATCAAAAAAAGCTCATGAAATTTTTTGTTCTAAATTATGCTATGAAAGAATGCTAGAACAGTTAATTGCTTTTCATTACGAGATACAAGAAAAGAACTACTATACTAAAAGCTTTACAAGTAATTATCTTTCTTCTGAATCACCTCTAGTTTCTGTTATTGTAAGATCTGGTGGCAGAGCTCAAGAAATGGTTGCCAGAACATTAGATTCAATAAAAAATCAATCATATAAAAACATCGAGCTTGTTTTTATATTATACAAAGAAAATCAAGAATTAGAGGATTTAGCGCTATCTTATAAAAATGACTTTTCTAATATTATTGTTACTCAAGCATCATCTAATATTAGATCTACAGTAATGTTTGAAGGAATAAAAAAAGCAAATGGAGATTATGTTGCCTTACTTGACGATGATGATATTTGGTATAAAAATCATATTTCTAAAATTCTAGAAATGTTTCACAGTGATCAAACAATTGATTTTGTTTATTCTGGAAAGGTTTATAAAAAAGAAAATTCAAATTTTCCTATAACAAAAGAAATAAATTTTGGAGCATCAAATTCACCAGATTTACTTTTTGATCTAAAAAAATTAACAAATTCTGAAAGCAAATATTGTTTAGGAGGTTTTGACAAAAATAACAGTGATGAATTATTAAGCCTTAATCACCCTATTCATCCTGTTTTCATAGCGAAGAAAGATTCATTGACTCAAGACATACTAAAAGAGCCAGATCTGCATTATGCTGCGGATCTGTATTTTGCTGCACTCCTATACAAAGAAGGTTTAAAATTCCAATGGCTTCCAGAGCTCACAATGCAAATAAATATTCATGGAGAAAATAGCGACGATGAGGTAAAAAACCAAATGATTCACCAACAGGTAAGAGATAAAATAGTCAAATTACTATATAATCAAGACAAGTGGTGTTATAGAGAAAATTACTCTCAATATAAAAATCTTAGCATTGATAAAATTGTTCCAAATAATATTTGGAGCTTTCAAATAAAAAAAAGAAATTATTTTTCTAAGGGTGCAAAAAATAGGTTTTTATGGCCATTGCTAAAACTGCTACTAAAGAAAACTACCAGTTATAAAAATTCAAGCTCTAATTATAAATGATAAAAAGATAATGGATTCATGAATAACAACACTTGCATTAATTTAATCTAAAAACTTTGATCCAACATGACGCAAAATAAAAAATTAAATTTTGACTTAGGAATTATTATACCAGCAAAAGGAAAGTCTGTCAGGCTAAAAAATAAAAACTTCTTGCCATTTGGTAACAATAAAACATTACTTGGTTGGAAAATTTCTCAACTTTTAGAAGTAGTTGATAAAGATATTATCTATGTTAGCAGTGAATGCAATAAAATCAAAGCAATAGCTGAAGAATATGGAGTTAATATTCATCATCGAGACCCCATTTTAAGTGACGAATCAAGAAGTGATGTAAGTACTTTTACAACTGAAATTATCAAAGATATCAATCATGAACATATAGCGTGGGTTCATTTAACAAACCCTCTAATGCCACCAAGTGAATATCAAAAATGTTTTGATCAATATTATGAGTATATAATAGAAAAAAAAGAAAATGATTCTATGTTTACTGTAAATAGAATATTTGACTACATTTGGGATGAAAAAGCACCTGTTAATTATGAGCTTGGTAAAAATCATACATATTCTCAAGATTTGCCTAAATGGTACAAATTAACTTGTAGTATATTTATGAAGCCAAAAGTCTCTATAATTAAGGATCGTTATTATATTGGTAAAAAACCTTTAAAAATTGAAGGAAGTCATCTTTCTGGTCTGGATATTAATCATCCTGAAGATTATGATATGTGCAAAGCATTATATAAATTATACAGAAAAAATAATTATGGAGAATAACTATCATCAATTTGCTCTTAGCAGAATTAAGAATTCTCAACCAGTAATTTTGCTTTCTGGGCCTTCAATAAAACATCTTAATCACTATATTAAATTACTAAATACAAAAGATATTATCTATTTTTCGGTAAATAATAAATTTATAGCCGAAAAAAATATTTTATCAAAAATTGATCGTAAAGTTAGTGTCTGGCAGATAAACTGTACCATTGCAATAAAAAAATTTGCTAAAGAAATAATAGAATTTCTATCAGATGACAATAGCCTATTATTCTTAACAACCTCTGAAGCTTTAAGTAAGATATTTGATATTTTAGATGTTAATAAGGACAAAGTAAATTTTTCAAAAATATTTCTTTTAGATCATGTACATTACAATTTATGCAAAACTATAGATAACAAATACACACCCGCTGACTGGGGAAGGATAAATGCCTTAGGCTTTATGATCTCCTTTATTTCGTTACTAGATACTAAAAAAGATATTTATTTATTTGGTTGTGACGGCCTTGAGTCCTCAGATAATAAAAATGTTTATTACGAACAAGATGATATATTAAAAAAAAGGGTAGATAACAACTTAGCCAACAATATTATTTATTCAGAAATGATGTTGTTTAATAATAGATGGCAAGAAATCGCGCAAAGTTTTTTATCAGATAGAGAAATTGAAATACCTCAAATTTATAATGTAAATCCAGATAGTTATTACACTTGTTTTGATAAGATCCCCTATGAAAAAGCTTTTGAAAAGTTAAAATTAATTAAAGATACAAATCATCTAGATGATAAAAAGTTTAATTTTATTGATACTGATAGTTTAAATAATAATCTTAATCTATATGTTAAAATACATAATTTACACATCTCTTTGGCCACATTAGATGAAATAATAGAAAAACATGTAAACCTCATTAAACAAGGTAACTCTAATAAAACAAAGAAATTGATGATCAACGTTCTTTGTTGCTTTATTATAAATAAGAAAGCTAGGAAAAAATTTAGAAATTATTTATTAAGAAATTTAATTAAAGAAGAAAATGGGATTATTAAAAAAAATTAAAAAATCTTTAAAGAAAAAAAAAGAAAATCAAAGCAATAATTTTTATATTAACAGAGTAAATATTACCTATTCTTCGGATCAAAAGCGCCCGCATGGCAAAGTGGCCCTAATATTGGGAGCTAGCTCAGGTATTGGAAAGGCAACCGCAATCAGTATGGCTTACAACGGCGCTAGAGTTGTAATTGCAGCAAGAAGGGAAGAGTTATTAAAGGAGGTAAAAGATGAAATTAACAATATAGCACCAAATATATGTGAATATGTTATATGCGATGTATTAGATTTAGATCAAATAAAAAAAACGGTGGAATTTACGGTAAAAAAATTTGACAAAATTGATGTAGCTGTAAATAATTTTGGTGTTTCTTTTGGTTGTAATATTACTGAGATAACAGAAGAAAAATATAATAATGTTCTCGATATAAATACAAAAGCTGTATTATTTGCTTTAAAGCACCAAATACAACAAATGTTATTACAAAAAAATACTTTTTGCAGTATAATTAACATAGGATCAACCCTATCACTAACTGGGTTTACCAATGCATCACTTTATTCTGCTTCAAAACATGCAATTGTTGGTATAACAAAATCAGTTGCGTTAGAGAGAAACCCTAATATTAGAATTAACTGCGTTTGCCCAGGTTCAGTCAAAGGAGGTGCAAACAGCTCTATGGGGCCAAATAACATTTCTGCTGCAGGTGAATTTAATTTGATCAATCAGAGGTATCCAGTAGGTCACATAGGGAAGCCAGAGGAGGTAGATTCTGTTGTATCATTTATAGCTTCAGATGAAGCTAGCTATGTCAATGGCGCAATTATTCCTGTAGATGGAGGGTTTACTGCTTATTAATATTAGTCAAAAATATTTATGAATAAAATAATCAAATCATTATTTAAAATAAACAAAAAAACTTTAAATAAAATTGTAAAGCCAAATGTAAATTTTAAGGACAAGCCTATAATTTCTGTTATAATGGCATGTAGAGGGGGTTGCACACAAACCTCAGACTTACTAAGATCAATTTCTTCTATGGTGGATAAGGCAGATAATCCTAAAAATTTGGAATTATGCATAAAGTTTGATCATGATGATCAAAATGTTGCAGGCTCTATAGAAAAAATTAAAAAATTTACAGATAAATTGTATAATTTTAAATATTTAATCACACCTAGAGGTAAAGGTTATGATGACTTACATTTTTACTATATTGATATGATAAGAGAGTTTGCCGAGAGTAATAGTACTACAATACTACCTATTAGTGATGATTCAGAGTTCATATATGAAAATTATGATAAAATGATTATTGAATTTTTAAAAAATACTAATGTTGATATATTTTGTCTACAGACAAGAGAAAAAAACAAATATTCATATCCTATATGGTCTCGCAGATTTATAGAGACAGTAGGATTGGGATATATAGCTTCATGTGACATTTGGGGTGAGGAAATCATTAAGGCCACACAGAAATTATGCGATAAAGATATAAAAACGCGGAATGTAAAAGTTAATTTTTGGGCAGAAGATTATACTAAAAATAAAACTCCAATAATTAAACGCCATTTAGCGCCAAAAGATAATACATTAGAAGGAATTAGAGGAGATGCAATTAGAAAATTACAAGAATTTACACAGACAAAACTTTGGAAAAGGTCAGTAGATCAGCATGCATTAAATCTTTATAATATAATTAAAATGCAATTAAATAAATAATCAAAATGGTCCTCTAAATTCTTCTAACTCTTTATTGTCTATTACCATTTCAGAAAAATCTATATTTTTTTCTAAGATATTACAAACTTTTTGACCAATAGTTTTAGAATTTGGATAAAATAAATCTTCTAATGATCTTGTTGTTGGGCAGGTAGTGGGTGCAAAACCCATTCTAGCAACTTTAATATTTTGATTTGGTAATGCTTCGTAAATTTTAGCCATAATTTCAGCTGAAACCCCGAATTCTACCCAGCCATTATCAATAATTAGTAATTTTCCAGTTTTTGCGACTGAGTTTTTGATTAAATCAATATCAAGAGGATTTATCCAGATAGGGTCAATAACTTCACAATTTATCTTTTGTGTTTTTAAGAAATTAGCAGCTCTGGTTGCTTCAATTGCCATGTGAGAAATAGCAACAATTGTTATATCTTCTCCTTGCGTGATTATCCTGCCTTTGCCAATTTTATTTTCATAAGGAGCTTCTGGTACATGGCTCTTAGAATTACAAAGTAAGCGATGCTCCATGAATATAACCGGATTATTATCCCTAATAGCCGCTATCATACAGCCTTTAGCATCATAAGCATTTGAGGGCGCCACCACTCTAAGCCCTGGAATATGAGCAAACATTGCATGTAAAGCCTGTGAATGTTGAGCTCCTTGCCCCCACGACCTACCAATCATACATCTAACTACTAAGGGAACTTTGACTGTGCCATTATACATATAATGAGCCTTTGCTGCCATATTAATTAGCTGGTTAGCCGCCAAAGTCATAAAATCCATTCTAATATGGACATGTACTGGTCTTAAACCATAAATTGCCGCACCTATTGCAACTCCTGTCATAGCATCCTCTGATAAAGGAGTGCCGAAAAGATGATCTGGTCCAAATTTTTCAATACCGGCTGTTGAGCCTTGGATTTTTTTATGATCATCAACATCCAAACCAAATATAAAAACATTTCTATCTCTGTCAATTTCTTGAATGCAAGCCTCAGCTATTGCATCTACATAACGAATAAATTTTTGTTTTTCTTTGTTAATTATCGGGTCTTGAACGATTTCTTTTGGAGCATATAGATTTTGATATAATTCTTTTTCTCCTGGAAAATTTGACTTCTTAGCATAGTTAATGGAATTAGCTATCTTATTATCAACTTCATTTTTAATTTTTTCTACTTCTTCATTTGAAAGTAATTTTTCTAACCTTGTAACTTGATCATTGGCTAACCATTTTTTATATTCATCTAAATTACGATATTCTTCATTTAGGTCTTCAGTTGGGCCAACATGCTCTTTGTAGCGATAGGTAAAGCACTCAATAAAAATAGGTCCAGACTGTGGATTGTTTTTTATTTCAGCAACTGACTTTTGAGCTATGTCTTTAATTTTAAAAATATCACCATCAGTAATACGATAAGTTTTTATGCCATAAGTTTCCATTCTATCGCAAATTTTGTCGGTGGGCCATCTTCTTTCTATTGGGTTATGAATGGCTAATTTGTTATTTTCACATAAAAATATGATTGGCAATTTATGGAGTGCCGCAAAATTTATACTTTCAGAAAAGCAACCCTCTTCCGTTGCTCCATCACCAAAAAATGCCACAATAACTCTTTGCTTATTTGTTTTTTTTGCTTCTTTTTTTAATGCCATCGCATAACCAGTTGCAACTGGAATAGTTGTACCAACAACAGCAGAAGCGCCCATAATACCATTTTCCATATCAATTAAATGCATAGATCCTGCTTTACCACCAGCGCAACCATCTTTTTTACCATAAAGCTCAGCCATCATTTTGTTTAAATCTCCACCCTTTGCTATATGAGTAGCATGACATCTATATGTATTTGAAACTATGTCATCTTTTGCCAGAGCCTCGCATACTCCAACTGAAACAGCTTCTTGACCAATGGAAAGATGAACAGGGCTTTTAATGACATCACTATGGTAAATTTCAGCAATTTTTTCTTCAAATTTTCTGATTAGAAGAGTTTGTTTATAGAGAGAGGATATTTCTTTTTCTTTTCTCAGTTGCATTTTTTATAAAAAAATTTAAGATAATTTAAAATTAAATTTAGAGCATTTAAAATAAAAATAAAGTGAATTTAGAATGTAAAATACTAGTTACTGGAGCTAGTGGCATGGTTGGTAGCAGCTTGTTAAAATTATTAAAAAAAAATGGCTATAAAAATATTATATCACCCTCTAGCACAGAACTTGATTTAAGAAACCAAAATGATGTTAAAGATTTTTTTACAACTAATAAGCCAGAATATATTTTTCATTTAGCAGCAATTGTTGGGGGGATAAAAGCAAATAATGAATATCCTGCAAAATTTATTTATGATAATACCCAAATGCATTTAAATATCATTAAATGCGCCAATGACCATAAAGTTAAAAAACTACTTTTTCCTGGCTCTGCATGTACTTATCCAAAATTAGCTAAGCAACCTATTAAAGAAGAAAGTTTTTTATCTGGCTATTTAGAACCAACAAATATTGCATATGCAGCTGCCAAAATAAATGGTATTATTGCAGTTCAAAGCTATCAAAAACAATGTGGTTTAAATACTATTGTGCCAATGCCGACAAATGCTTATGGAGATGGGGATCATTTTGATGTTGAAAATTGCCATGTTATTCCGGCTTTAATAAATAGATTTTACGATGCCAAAATAAATAATAAAAAAAATATAGAAATTTGGGGGAGTGGCAATATTTATCGTGAATTTATTTATGTTGATGATGTAGCTAGTGCTTTATTATTTTTAATGCTAAATTATAATTCTTCTAATATTATAAATGTTGGAACTATGGATGAAATTTCCATAAAAGATTTAGCTTATAAAATTGCTCAGATAGTTGGTTATGAGGGTAAAATAGAATTTGACATTTCGAAGCCTGATGGCATGAAAAGAAAATGCTTAGATTCTAGCAAAATAAAACAAATGGGTTGGCATGCCGCAACTAATTTTGATGAAGGTTTAAAAAAAACCTACCAATATTTTTTAAAAAATATTATTAATCAAAATGAATCCGGCACTTCCTAAAATCACTGTAATTACCCCTGTTAAAAATTCTGCCAAAACTCTAGCAAATGCAATTGAAAGCTTGATATTGCAAAATTATCCAAATCTTGAATATATAATAATTGACGCTAAATCAAGTGATGGCACCATAGATGTTATAAAAAAATATCAAAAATATATTGATTACTGGATTAGCGAGAAAGATGAAGGCACCTCAGACGCTTATATAAAGGGCATAAAAAAAGCTAGTAGCGATATAATAACTTTTTTAAATGCTGATGATTTTTATGAAAAAGAAATCCTGCTAAAAGCAGGAGAAGAGTTTGGTAAAAATCCAGAACTAGATATAGTGTCTTTTAGGTATCAAGTTATAAAAAACTCTAAAATAATAGAAAAAGCTACATTAGATGACATTGATTTTAAGCCAGATAGAATTCCAAACGCCCTAGGTATTAATGCTAGATTTTTTAAAAAAAATTTATTTTATAAATATGGCTTTCCTTTATTGAAAGACGATAAAAACCGCCCTTTCATTAGCAATGATCTTGAATATATGATACGCTTTGCCCTAAATGGCGTTAGAAACAAGAATATAGATTATATAGGATATAACTATCTACACCACGAAAATTCACTAACTTTCAATAATAATTTACTAAGTCAGCAAAGATTGATGGAAGATAGAATCTTTGTGGCGAAGAAATTTTTAAAAGAGCAAGATAAATTACCACTTTCGCCAATTTGGCAAAAATCTTTTAAAAAATCTATTAAAAAATATAGAGCAAAGTTAGTTAAATCTAATTTAAAACTGAAAAAATATCAAAAAGCTATGCAAGAAATATATATTGGCCTGAAAGAAAATGACAAATTTAGTTTTGGACATTGTTTATTCAATGCCCTATTTAGAAAATACATTTCGATGTATTTTTTTCAAAGATCTATCGCTAAATAATATTGTCTCTTTTAGATCGGATTTTTCTCCAGCCTCAATATCGCTATCCTTATCACCAATTAAAATTGATTTTCTTGGATCAATATTAAATTCTTTAATTGCTTTTAAAATCATTCCAGGATTTGGCTTTCTATCTTCTGAATTTTTTTTATATTTTGCTATTTTGGCAT
The DNA here is from genome assembly GCA_020054685.1 of Rickettsiales bacterium. Lineage (GTDB taxonomy): Bacteria > Pseudomonadota > Alphaproteobacteria > Rickettsiales > UBA1997 > UBA1997. The sequence goes on from JAHXBS010000011.1 coordinate 46,940, forward strand.
CAATATGATAAGGGCAGTAATAGGTTTTTGTTATATAAATTCCTTTCTTTTTAAATTCATTTTTCATCCAATTATTTAGTGTTAAGAATTGCTCTTCTGTATAATATCCTTTGGCAATTCCTGCTTGATTAGTGACTATAATTATTAAGTATCCTGCATTTTGGGCTTTTTGACATAGCTCAAAAATGTCTTCCATAAAATCAAAATCTTCAATTTTACCAACATGTCCATGATCTATATTAACCACACCATCTCTGTCCAAGAAGAGAGCTTTATTTTTAGCTCTTTTAGGAATTTCACTTTGCGCTTTTTGATAATCTTTGGGAACGCCAATATCAATAAAATAATCTTTTGAAACAAAGCCATAAGGCCTTATTGATTCTCTATATTTACACAAAAAATCCTGCTCAAAAGAAAATTTCTTTGCCAAATTATAATTAGAAAATATTTGTGAATTTAATATATAAACTCCACCATTAATATATATTGAGTTTTTTTGAATATTTTTTTCAGCAAAGTTAGTTATTAAATTACTATTATCAATTTCAACAGATCCATAACGACTAGAATCCTCAATCTCTCTTAGAGCAATAGTAAAATCCGAGCTATTATCATTATAAAATTTAACCAATTTTTGATAATTAATTTCTAAAAACGTATCGCCATTTAATATTACTAAAGGGTTGTTTTGATCTATATATTGTAAAGAATTAAGAATTGCACCACCTGTACCAAGAGGCTCTTCCTCAATAGCATATTTAATATTAAGGCCTAAAAAATTATTACCTAAATATTGTTCGATTTGCTCTTTAAGGTAATGCACAGAAATAACTATATCAGTAAAACACTGGCTTTTAAGATAGGATAATAGATAAAATAAAAATGGCTTGTTTTCAATTGGTGCCATTGGTTTTGGAATGTTCTTTACAGTTTTTTGCAATCTTGTTCCAAACCCTCCAGCAAGAATAATGGCCTGCATTATATTTTATTTTTTTAAGTTGTGCGTTTTTCCAAAAAACTCATCTTCTATTAAGGCGCATATGATATGTCCTGTAGCAATGTGACCTTCTTGAATTTTTGGCGTTTCATTTGACGGAATATTAATCTGATAGTCGGATATTTTACCAATATCTCTACCATCTTCACCAAGCAATCCAATCGTTATAACATTTTTATTTTTAGCGCTCTTAACAGCTTCGATGATATTTTTACTTCTGCCCGAGGTGGATATAGCAATCAAAATATCTCCTTTACTAGCAATGGCTTCAATTTGCCTAGAAAAAGAGTAAATATATCCATAATCATTACCAATTGCAGTTAAAGCTGAGGTGTCAGTTGTAAGTGCAATAGCGTTCAGGGCTGGCCTATCGTAACAAAGCTTGCTAACTAACTCTGCAGCCATATGCTGCGAATCTGCAGCCGAACCTCCATTACCACAAAACATTATTTTACCCCCATCTTTTAACGCCTTACAGCAAATATTGGTAACCTCTTCTATTTTTAGAATCAGATCTTTATTATTAAGAATTTTATCAAATAAATCCTTAGTTTTTTGATATTCTTTTAATATGTAATTTTGCATATTTTATTTTCTATTAGTTATAACCCAGCTCGTTGAGCCATTTTCTACAAAATGACAAGGATAGATTTGACCATCTTCTTTAGATAAAGCTCTTAAAATTTGCATTCTATTTGACGGCCTTGTCAAAAACATAAAAAAGCCTCCTCCACCAGCTCCAGATATCTTGCCAGCCATGGCGCCAGCATCCATTGCCTTATTATAAATTCTGTCAATAGAATTATTGGTAATAGAATTAGCCACTTTTTTCTTGGCCTGCCAACCTTTTTGTATAGAATTCGCTATAGCATCAAAATTGCCTTTTAAAAGATATTCCTTAAAATTTATCGCCTCTTGCTTAATTTGTAGCATTGCTTCAATAGTTTTTTGGGAATTATGAGATACACTTCTATCTTGCTCACTAATAATCTTTGATGATTCACGAGATGTGCCAGTATTAAAAAGAATCAATGATTGTTCAAATTCTGAAACTATCCACCTCCTAACTCTTAGCGGATTAATAATAGTTTTATCATCTTTGTAAAATTCCATAAAATTAAAACCCCCAAAGGTTGCAGCGTAATGATCCTGCTTTCCACCCTTCATTCCAAGATCAACTCTTTCTACTTCATAGGCTATGCGAGATATATCATAATCTCCAAATGACAAAGATAATAATTCTGCATATGCTTTAACAATAGACACTACTAGAGTAGATGATGATCCAAGACCAGAACCGGCAGGAACGTCACAATAAGTTACAACTTTATGAGCTATTGGCTTATTATCATTATAATTTTTTACAATGTGATTATATACTGCTTTATGCAACTTCAAGTCGCCAATAGGATCTATATAATTTGTTAAATCACATTCAAAATATTCTTGCAAATCTGAGGCAAGAAATTTGATTTTGCCATTATTTTTTGGCTTTATAGTGCAACAAGCATATAAATCTATTGTGGCATTCAAAACTGACCCACCATATTTAGCATAAAATGACTCTATATCGGTTCCTCCTCCACCAAAACCTAGCCTCAATGGAGAGCGTGAGCGAATAATAAGATTTCCTGACATATTGATCTTTTATCTTGTTAAAAATTTTTCACCATTTTTGACCCTAATTCTCCAATAATTAAGTAAATCTTGCATAGTTTTTTCAAAGCTTATTTCGGGCTTCCATCCCGTGTGATCTTGAAATTTTTTGGTATTTGGAACTTGTAAATCAGCATCAATGGGGCGAAGTCTTTCTGGGTCAGTTTCTACTTTGATTTTATCCTTAGCAGTTGAAATTGATATTAAGTAATCTAACATCTCTCTAATAGAGCAACTATAAGTACCGCCAATATTGTAATATTCTCCAGCCTTTGGATTTTTTGTAACCAATATATAATAAGCTTTCACAGCGTCTCTGACATCGGCAAATGTTCTTAGCGAATCTAGATTGCCAGTTTTAACAATTGGATCAATAATCCCACATTCAATCATAGCAATTTGCTTAGCAAAAGTACTTTCTGCAAATACATCACCTCTTCTAGGACCAGTATGAGTAAACATTCTAGTTGTCATAACATTCATTTTATATGCTTCTGCATAATATCTACCCACTAAATCTGTGCCAACTTTTGATATTGCATAAGGCGAAGCAGGGTGAAAGCTGCATTCTTCATCAATGGGAAGCTTTTCTTTTGGTACTCTACCAAAAACCTCACTGGAGGCGCATACGTGAATGATTGTTTTTTCGCGCAAATCATTATCCTTTCGCACCGCCTCTAAAATTCTTGTAGTTCCTTGAATATTGGTTTCAAAAGTATCAAGTGGCGATTCAAAGCTAGTTTTTGGATAACTTTGAGCAGCTAAATGAAAAATATAATCAGGCTTAGATTTGCTGATGACGTCATATATAGATATATAGTCTCTTAAATCTCCATATAGTAGATGAACCCTGTCTTTATTATTAACATTATCAATTAAATGAGATATATTATCCATTGGACTGCGCCACCTGCACATGCCATATATTTCCCAGTCAGTATTGCTTAGTAAAAAGTCAGCTAAATGAGAGCCAACCATTCCAGTTATTCCAGTTATTAACGCCTTAGTCATTAAGATTTAAATAAAGTAAAATTCAATTAATATATTATAATTTCTTTTTTTAAAAATAAATGCTTTTTAGCATAAGAAGCAAAATCACAGCAAATCCGCTCTCAAATTTATTTAATCCAGATTAATTTCTGGGCAGCTATCTGCAATATCATTAACTTATATACCCCTTAATAATCGACATAACTTTGATCAAATATTTTTGTGTATTGATATTGTTAATTTTATAGGCTTAAGTTACAATCTAGATATAAGATTCGCTTTTCCCACTGTTATCATATTAAACTTATATAAATTTTTTTAAAAAAACTTTTAAAATCAATCTTTTAATTTTTTATAATAAAATTCATGAATAAAACATCAGTGGTAATTACCAGTATATACCCATTTAACGAGGTAATGAAAAAAATATCAGAAGGTTGCAAAAAGTCCGGTTGGGAATTTATTGTTTCTGGAGACACGGTATCTCAAGATATAAAAGCTGAAGACATAACCTTTCTTGATGTTAAAAAACAAATGGATAGCGGCTTTTCTTATGCAAAAACAGCTCCATTTAGAAATTATTGCAGGAAAAATGTTGGCTATCTTCATGCGATAAAAAATGGTGCAACAAGAATTATAGAAACAGATGATGATAATTTTCCAAAAGATAGTTTTTTTTGAACCATTTGAAAAAAATATAAATGCCAAAAAAATTGTTCAGGATGGGTGGGTTAACGCTTATCGCTATTTTACAGAAAATGAAAATATCTGGCCAAGAGGTTTTAGCTTATCTGATGTTAAAAGAAAAATAGACGAATACGAATCTTTAAAAGAAGAAACATTATATTGTCCAGTACAAAATGGTTTAGTTGATAACGATCCTGACATAGATGCTCTTTATCGTATATTATTTACCATACCATTTAATTTTGAACACTCTAATAGAAAGGTTGCTTATGACAAAGGGAGTTGGTGTAGCTTTAATACTCAAAATACTGTCTTTTGCAAAGAAGTTTTTCCCCTAATGTATCAACCAGCCACTCCTCAATTTAGAGAGGTTGATATTTTAAGATCATTGGTAATTCAAAGAATATTGTGAGAAAATAATGCTCATATTTTATTTTATTCTCCAACAGTCTGGCAAGAGAGAAACGAACATGACTTAATGGATGATTTAAAACAAGAAACAGGATTATACGCTTATATAAAAGATGTATCAAAAGAGCTTGAAGATCTAGAAATTAAATCTGGAGAGAAATTTTTTCAGGAAAATATGATTAAATGTTATGAGGTATATAAGAAATATAATTTTGTAAATAGCCTAGAGTNNCNNTTGATTGATGCTTGGTTTAAAGATTTAAATATATAGAGAGAGAAGATGATGAGGCGATATAAACTGGCTTTGATGTTGCAGGACTTTTGTTTTGGTTACAATCATAAAAAAATTCTTTCTCCAGAAATACAAAATATCTATCTCTTAAAAGACATAAAAAAAATGTCTAATAAGGGTAGTTTTTATGAAATAGACTTTGTTCTAAGAGATAGGACTATAGTTTCTGATGACCTAAAATCTGTAAAGGGATTGATAAAGGATAATTACTATGATTTTATTTTTTATGTGCGCCAACAACCAAGTTTTGATCTTCACAGAGTTTGTATAAATTGGGTTCCACAAGAGTATCTTACTTCATATTCTTTTTGGCAAATAAATAATGATTCTTTTCAGGCATCCTCCATCATTAAGATGATAGAAGATTACAAATATAATGAGCTGAATGTCATATTAAGAAACTCCAATGATAAACTTCTTGCAGAAAATAGTTTTGGTTGCACTTTCACAATATTGAAGAGTTCCTAAAGATAAAAAATTTGAAAGATAATTCTAAGTAACATCCATAATACATATTTTGCATTAAGTAATATAAAATTAACTTTTCTTTACTTAAAGAGTTGCAACTTTCATTTATGTTAGTTAAAATATAGATAAGTAAAATATTATACCTAATTCTTTATTTAATTAATATATGCAAAATCAAGATTCCTTATCAAAAAAAGACAGAATTGGTAAATATATCAAAAGTTCTATAATTGCTGGTGAGTCTTATAATAGCTATATTCCAAGCAATTTACCGCCAAATCCACCAATTGAAATGGGTGAGATTTATCCTTTGCTAGATAAAGCCAATACTGCACTCGGTAGATTAGATGCTATTAGTATGATTTTGCCTGACCCATCTTTATTTCTTTATATGTATGTTAGAAAAGAAGCAGTTCTATCTTCACAAATAGAAGGAACACAATCCTCTCTTTCCGATCTTCTTCTTTTTGAAAATAACGAGCAATCAGCAGATAATCTATTTGATGATGTCACAGAAGTTTCCTCTTATGTGGCAGCAATGAATTATTCTATTCAAAGATTGAGGAAACTACCTTTGTCTTTAAGACTTATCAAAGAGGTCCATGAAAAATTAATGAATAACTCTAGAGGCAATAATAAAAATCCTGGTGAATTTAGAACTTCTCAAAATTGGATAGGAGGTTCAAGACCTGGCAATGCAATTTTTGTCCCACCTCCAGCAGAAAAATTAATGGAATGTTTGGATAATTTTGAAAAATTTCTCCATGATGAAAAAACCAAAATGCCAATTTTAATAAGAGCAGCAATTGCTCATGTGCAGTTTGAAACTATTCACCCCTTTTTAGATGGTAATGGTAGAATTGGCAGGCTTTTAATAACTTTAATGCTCTGTAATGATGGTATTTTAAAAGAGCCATCTCTTTATCTTAGCTTATATTTTAAAGCCAACAGGCAGGAATATTATAATCACCTACAAAATATTAGAGAAACTGGTGATTTTGAATCTTGGATAAAATTCTTTTTGACTGGTGTTGAAAAAACCTCACAGACGGCCGTAAAAACAGCTAAAGACATAATTGATCTATTTGATAAAGATTCTAAAATTATTGAAACATCTGATAAATGCACTCCAGCGATTTTAGCAATTTATAAATATCTACAAAAAAGTCCGATTACTAACACTTCTAAAATAAAGGAGGAATGTGGAATTTCTTTACCTACAATAATTCGCAATATGGAAAATTTGGAATATCTAGGAATCGTACAAGAAATAACTAAAAAGGAACGTCATAAAATCTTTATCTACAAGAAATATTTAGAGATCCTAAATGATGGACAGCCGATTAATAATTACAAAATTTAGGCGTATTGTTAATACTAAAATCCATTATCTATAATTGAATTTTAGAAAATAAAGTCTGTCCTAGCCCCAAAAAATGTAGCCACTTAAGTTAAGACTTTTTGATGATAATTGCTTTATTAATTTTTTAATTTAGCGATTATTTATTAATAATTTTTAATTTAAGAAAAATATGACTAGAAAAAAGAGCAATATATATTCTGAAGTAAAAATATTTGAGATTTTGAAGGAGTATAAATATGGGGTTAATGTTTTAGAGATATGCACAAAGCATGGTATTTCTAAATCAACATTATATAAATGGCGTAATAAATATCAGGATATGGAGTTATCTGATATTCAGAGGCTTAAATCATTAACAGAAGAAAATAGAAGGCTAAGAGAAATTTGTGCTAATTTAAATTTGGATAATTTAATTTTGAAGGAGGCTTTAGAAAAAAACTTTTAAAGGCTTCCAAGCTAAGAAGGGTTTTAGCTTGTGAGGCCATGAAAAAACATAAAATTTCCAGAAGGAGAATTACTAATATTTTTTCTACATCTAGGAGGGTTTTTTCTGATAAAACATCTGGCAATAAGCAAGAGGATAAGTTATTAGAAAAACTGGTTAAGAAGAAAGCTTTGAATAATCCTGATTATGGTTATAAGACAATTGCTGCTTCTTTAAGGCTAGATGGTTATAATTATAATCATAAAAGGATTTATGGAATTTATAAAAAACTTAATTTGCAGTTAAATACCAGAAATAATAAAAAGAAAAAAATACCTGCTAGAGAAAAAATCTATCAATTAGCACAAAAAGGAAATGAAATTTGGTCATTAGATTTTATGCAAACCAGCATTAAATCAAGCAAAGTTAGAACTATTAATATTATTGATGAATATAATAGAGAAGCTCTTGCAATTGAAATAAATAATTCAATTCCTTTGGCAAAAGTAATTGATATTTTGGAAAAAATTATTAACAATCGAAATAGAAAACCACAAGCCATCAGATCTGACAATGGAACTGAATTCACTTCCAAATAATTTGCAGATTGGGCTTCAAAAAAGAAAATTGATTTATTGTTTATTCAGCCAGGAAAACCTTATCAAAACTGTTACATTGAAAGGTTTAATGGCATTTATAGATCAGAAATATTAAATAAATATATCTTTGACTCTATAAAAGAATTACAAACAATAACTGATGATTGGTTAATCTTTTACAACAATAAAAGACCTCATTCATCACTAGGTGGATTACCACCAAAAAGATTCATAGTCTCTCTAAAAGTGGATACAGTGACAGGGGCAGGACACCATGAATGCAAAAATTTAATGGAGGAAGGTAAATTTGACTCTTTGGCTGACATTGCCAGAAAAGAAAAGTTGGTACTTCTTATGTTAGCAAAGTTTTTAACCTCAATTTTTTATCACCAAAAATTGTCAAAGCGGTTTTAACTGGCGCTCAGCCAAGGACTTTAAAATTGTAGGATATAATTGCTAAACAAATGCCTAATTTATGGCAGGAGCAGGAGGAGATGCTGGGATTTTAGACTGATATTTAGATTTTTAACATTTGAAATGCCATAATTCCTAAAATTATTGATCCAATTAAAGTTACAATTGGGCCAGATTTTTTGGAAAGTTTTTTAGCCAAATATAAAAGCCCAGATACCAATTGAAAAAACATAAGGAGTTATAGGTTTTTCTGCCACACCAAGACCAATTCCAACACCAAAAGCATCAAGGCTAGTTGCAAATGAAACAATTAAAACTTTGGTAAAACTGTGAAAACCTAACTTTTCTGCCTTCACTTCTTTACTCATTAAATCACAAAATCCCTCATAAGCCATATGAAGTGCTACTCCCATGAGTAGTCCATACGCAATCCAATGATCAAATGACTCTATTTTACTGATCAAATGAAGAGCAGCCATTGCTCCTATTAAAGTTACTAACGCTTCCGCTCCTCCTGATGAAAGGGCAAATTTAAAAGCGTCTTTTTTAGAAAAAGGACGAAGCCCATTGCAACCGCAGCAGAGAAGGAATCGGCACTTAATACCAAGCCAACAATTATGATTTCTAAATACATTTGAAAAACTAATTTTTATCTTAAGGAAAAATTCATCCATCGTTAAATATATAATAAATATCTAAAAATACCACTCGTCATAAATTTAAAAAGTTCACAAAAATCATCAAAGTTGCATTCGCACACCCAAACAGAAAAGTTCGACAAAAAAGCTGAGGGGGTTAGAAGGGTCTGACCCGGATTTTTATATAATCAGAGACCTTCTGCAATGCCAACTTTACTACCAGTAACAACCATCCTCAACCTGTTTGTAATTTTTTGGAGTTTCTGCAGATGAAGGCCTGATCCAGTGTTCATTTATTAAACTACTTTCTTCCCATCTTTTACCATATATTCCAAATAGCATTTGTAAATCAGACCCCATGTAAATTGCTTTTTTTCCTAATTTTTTACAATAGCTAGCTAGAGACATGCCATATGATCCCGCGCCAATAACAGCAATATCAAAATCAATTTTGTCAATCTCTTTTTTTAGATATTCTAATACCTCAAACCAACTAGAGAAAGGTATATTTAAATCATTTCCAGCACTAGATTGTATTGCGCGGATGGTTTGAAGTTTAAATTGTGGCAATATATCAGGATTATCAAATAATTTATTTCGCTTCTTATATTGCTCAATTATTGATGAGCTGTAAGGATGTATTACTAATATTTTTTTTCCTTTCAAAGATTGAGTCCAAGGATTTTTATAATTCATTGAAGCAAGACCAGCGGCCTCAATTAATGCTGCGTCTGGACAGTAAGTTCTTAGAAAATCCGCCTCTCCTTTGCACCTTATTATGCACATAGCATCCGCTAATTTACTTGCCTCCACCAGCTCTTTTGCAAAGAGACAAACAGATTCTGGATCGGGAGGAAAAAATCCTGCATTTATTCTTATAGAGTTCATTATTTTTAAGCCATCTCGGTTTTTTTTTAATTTGCCATATTTTAAGTAGTAATATAAGGCCGAGAATTCTGTTTGCCCAAATCTTCCTATCATACACGAAGAATCTGAGTTCAAAATATCCATTATTATTTTTTGTGCCTCATCGGGTTGATATATTTTTTTATTTTTATAATCCTCAAACTCGCATGCGGCTTGAACCCTAGATGAATTTTATTATAATTCTTCTACGTAAAGATTTTGATGGAATAAATAAGCATATTATGTTAGCAATAAAAGTAGCTGCAGAAGGAAGATATATCATAATGTAAGATTAAATAAGTATAACTAAATATTAAATGCTATGTTGTAACAATTAAAATTCTATAGAAAAATACATCACCCCCATCACCAATAACCCTTGATTTGAATTCATTACAAGTAGGGGGGGGTTAATTAAATACCAATTGCAAAATGTAATAAGCTCGAACTTTTTAACCGCTAATTATTAAGCAAATTTCGTTATTTTTACCACAAGCTATCAAAGCTATGATTACATAAATATCTATAGCTAAGCTATTAGGCAAGTAGAGAAAATATTACTTATATAAAAGGGACAGCCCTTTACTACGAAACAACATTTATACAAATTTTGCTCTTAGATACATAGCTCCATTATCTTTTCAAGATACAATTCTATAAATTTAAATTGAATTAAATTCTTAAAATTATAGTTCAAAAATGTAGCCTATATGACCTAAATAAACTCCAATTAAACTGGCGGAGAGAGAGGGATTCGAACCCTCGATACAGTTTGACCCGTATACCTTCTTAGCAGGAAGGCGCCTTCAGCCACTCGGCCACCTCTCCGATTTTTGTGATTATAAATATTAACTTATAGTTATCTTAAATGCAAACTTGTTTTATCAAAATTATATTTTAGTGTTTATTAATTGTTTTATATGCTTTGCCTTGTGGAATTTATCTTATGAGGCGTGTCTTATGGCAATTAAGCATAGTATTTAGACATCTTTGTTTTTTCTTTAAGGCAATTTAAATAATCACTGTGATAAATGGCAATATTGGCTATCAATAAATTATCATTAAGCTGCGATAATAACATTATTATTAAAGATTTTTCACTAGAATTGTCAAATGGTCAAATTATTGCTTTAATTGGGCAAAGTGGCTCTGGTAAATCATCTATTGCTTTGGCAATTTTAAATTTATTATCAAATAAATTCACGATTTCTGGTGAAATCATTTATGATAATAATGTTGATTTGCTAAAATTAAATCAAAAGCAAATCTGCAAAATTAGGGGCAATGAAATTGCCATGATATTTCAAGATCCAGGCTCTGCCTTAAATCCATTGCATAAAATTGGCAAACAAATTGCTGAAATTATAAAAATTCATCAACCAAAAATTAGTAAAATTCAGTGCAAAGAAAGAATTTTGCAATTACTTAAAATGGTTAATTTAGATGATTTTGTCAATAGGCTTGATAACTACCCGCATCAATTATCTGGCGGCCAAAAGCAACGAATTATGATTGCTATGGCACTGGCTAATAGCCCTAAAATTCTAATTGCCGACGAGCCAACCACAGCACTTGACAGCCAAACTCAGCAAGAAATATTATCATTACTTGCTGATCTTAAAAAACAACTTAATTTGGCAATTTTATTAATAACTCATAATCAAAAAATTGTAAAAAAATTGGCTGATAAAACCATCAATATTGGTCAAAAATTATCTGCAAATCTAGCAATTAAGAATAAAAAAAATCAAAATTATAATAAAAGCCAAGATATATTAAAAATTCAGAATTTATGGGTTTATTATAATAAATTTGCTGCTAATAAAAATATTAATTTAACACTTAAAAAAGGAGAAAATCTTGGCATAATTGGACAAAGCGGTTCTGGCAAATCAAGCCTAGCTCTAGCGATATTAAATTTAATAAAATTTCAAGGACAAATTAACTTTTTTGGCGATAAGAACTGGCAAAATGACACTAAATATCTAAGACAAAATATTCAAATTGTTTTCCAAGATCCATTTTCAACATTAAATCCTAGATTTAAAATATCAGATATCATCTATGAAGGTCTAAAAATTCATAAAATATGCAATAAAATTGACAGCGTGGCCATGATTGATGATATTTTAACAAAAATGGATTTAGATACTAAACTAAAATCAAGATATCCTCACCAGCTATCTGGAGGCCAAAGACAAAGAATAGCCTTGGCTAGAGCATTAATTTTAAAACCAAAAATTTTAATACTTGACGAACCAACATCAGCTCTTGATTTTAAAACCCAAATTGAAATATTAAATTTACTACATCATATTCAATAGATTTATGATATTACCTATATCATAATATCTCATGATTTAGAAGTTATAAATGCTATATCTCACACAATTTATCAAATTAACAAATAATGCCTAAAGTAATTTTTAACATTGTGCAAAGCAACTTAAAAGGAGGTTTAGAGAATATTTACTTAGATTACTCAAGAATATTGAGCAAAGATTACGAAGTGATATGCATTACCTCAGAAAAATTTGTTCATTTAGATAAATTAAAAAAACTTAATATAAAGACAGAAACCTTAAATATTAAAGGTCACTATGATCTATTATCGGTAATAAAATTTTTTTTTCTTGTTAAAAAATATTCACCAAATCTTGTGATTGCTCATAATGGCAGATCATTTGCTGTTATTAACTTATATAACAAAATATTTAAGAACAAAATTTTTAGAACCGCAGCCATAAGTCATGGCGGCAACCCAAAAAGATTGATTAATTTTGACTATATAATTACAGTCGCACAACATTTAACAAATAATATTAAAGAAAAATATCAAAATATTTCTAAAGATAAAATTTTTACCATTCATAATGGCATTAAAATTAACGATACTTACAAATTACAAAATAAGGTTAATAACAAGAATTTTACAGTTGGAACCCTTACAAGGCTATCTCCCGAAAAAAATATAATTACTGCCATTAAGGCATTTAAGCTTTTTTTAAGCGACAACCCCAATGCGCAGCTAAATATTCCAGGCGAAGGCTCTGATTTTGAAAGATTAACCAAAATAGTTCAAAATGAAAACTTATCTAATAATATAAAATTTATAGGACATGTAAATAATATCGAAAAATTTTTTAACGAAATAGACTTACTAATCCACCCTGCAACAAACGAACCTTTTGGCTTGGTAATTCTTGAAGCTTTTAATTATTACACGCCCGTAATAGGCTCAAACTCTGGCGGATTAAGAGAGATTATTACCCATAATAAAAATGGCTACCTTTATAACAATCCAAAATCCGAACAAGATTTATACAAAGCAATATATGATTACTATTTTTATAAAATACAAAATAAGGAAAAAATCATCAAGGCAGCAAGAAAGGATCTAGAAGATAGATTTTCAATTGAAATAACAAAAAACAAACTAATATCTGCTGTAAAAATTTTTCTAGATTAGCATTAATACTAAAAAACACCTTCAAGAATTAATCTGCTATTAAGTCTCGCCAATATTTAAAATGCATCCAGCCGCGCCTTCTGTAACTATCTTAAATATTAACGCTATATAGTTATAACCCAGAACAAGAACCCAGCGTTAAGAAGGCCAACCCCTAATACAAAACCTTTAAGCGATATTTATAAAGGGCAATATTAATGCCACATCAAATATTTACTATAATTTAGAACATATACCAAATCCCATTTATAATTCCATACATTAATTGAACTTTTAGCTTGATAATCTAGAATCAAGTTGTTTTTGTTACTAACTCAAATTAACTAGATCATGCCTAAAACTATTATTAACTAATCAGTATATGAAAAAGCCAAAAATGGCTTGATTCAATTACAACCTAAAGGAACTGCGGCAAATAAATTAAAGGCTATAATGGCTTCATATAAGCATGGCGCAAGAAAGGTATCAGAAATATTTGATATTGATATTACGTCAATTCATAAATGGACTATGAAGCTCGAGAAAGAGGGTTATAAATCTCTAATAAATAAAGCTAAGCATCAAGAGAGTTGATGCGCACTCTTGCTGATTGGGATGATTGTGTGGCTGGTAATGTCATATTTTATCTAATATAAAATAATTTTCAAAATACATTATACCAATTCCCATCTTTAATACTATATATAACTAACCCCACAAACACTCTTAATAATCTCAGAGTTTAAAGTTCTGACAAACTTGCAAACTTTATTCTCCAATTCTGGCAAAGTCTTATAAACCCTATTCTTAATTGTATGATCTTTGATATATTGCCAAAGCTTCTCTATTGGATTCAGCTCTGGTGAGTATGGAGGCTGGATAATGATTCTGATATTCTTTGGATATTTA
>JAHXBS010000021.1 GCA_020054685.1 Rickettsiales bacterium
ATAAGTCAGATCAGTCACTTTTGAGCTTTATTGATATTGGAGCGATTAAGGTGTTTTTAGGCTTAATAATTAGCTAACAGTGTCTATTGAAGCCCTCTTGTTGCCCTAGGGAATGCACTTTTTAAAATTCCTGGCATAAATCCTGTTGATGGTCTTTCATTTGTAACTGCAGCCCTTCTGATACTAAAGTTAGTTTCATGATTAGGTGGTACACATCTTCTTGCACATTCCCTTGTAAGCCCTTGCATTTTACTTGTTTCTTGAGAATTAGTTGCCAATGAACCTAATTCATTTTGATAAAAAGCTTCCTTATATTCTTTTATAGATCTTTCTAAAGTTTTTTTAATTTGGTCATCTCTAATATTTTTAAGACTTAAATTTCTAATATTATTTATAACTTGCTTAAGATCTGGATTATTAATTTTTCCATCATTATTTGTTGAATTCTCTGAAAATTCAATATCTTTTTTAAGATATAATATTTTATTCTCTACATCATCTTTTATACAGCTTGCAATTGAATTATCTAGTATTTTAACAACTTTAAAACCAATTATTTTATTATTACAAATCTCTAATTTACATTCAATCCCAACTCCGTGATATTTTTTAGGAATAAAATCATTTTCACATATTTTATTTACAATTCTTTGTTTTAGATTAACGGGTTCCTCAGTTAAATCTTCAGTTTTGTATAAATGATGATGAGCCATAGAGCGTCTAACGAGGTTAGAAAACCATGAAAAAATATTTAAAACCCTTCCCAATTTAAATTTATGCAACTCTTTATCGCCATCTATCACACCCCTTACTTTTTTATCATTAGGTTGATATATCTTTTCAGCAATATTGTTAATAACATCATTACCTAGAACTTGATGAACCTCCTCAATAAAAGAAAGTTGATATTCAAAACCAGCATGTCTCATTTTATTGGAAAGGCGAGATAAAAAATATGTAAATGATGGCATGAATGGAATTGATGCTGATGTTGAACATGATAAAACTTGCGCAATAGGATCAGCGCCCTCAGAAACTGTTGATGATATACCCAAAAATTTCTTAAAAAAAGCTAAAGAACCCTTTCCTTTAGACTTAATAGCTGTAGAAACTATTCTTGGCACCATAGCAATAGCTGAGAATATAGTTGTTATTGTGCGTATAACTCCAGACGAATTATCTTTTTTTTGCAATTCATTTAAGTTAGAAACCCCCTTATCATATTTTTTAAATAAAGCATTTAATTGAGTAGATTTTTCTTTAGAGATATCTAAAAAATTTTCTTTACAAATACATTCTTGACGAATATAATTTATATATTCCTCTAATATATGCTCTAATGAATGAGCTATCGCTGTTATATTCCTCTTTTCTCTACCTTCCGAAACAAAATACACAAATCCAGCAAATGCACCAGAAATTAATAAAGGAATTGTAGCCGCTCCTAGAGTAATAACATTTAAGGTAGATAGCAAAGATATTACTGAAAATGGTACAGCAAATGCAGTAAAGCCAAAAGTGGTATAAAATCTTCTTTTTTTTATCTGCTTTTCAATCTGTATTTTATAGAAATCAATAAGAGTTTTAAAAATAATACTGCCATCATTTTTATGAGTCAGGATCGCATGTCGAATGGCGTTAACTGAATTTTGATCGGAATGTGTATTTGCTCTTAAAAAAAGAGTGATTAAAAAATTTAGGTGCACATTGTAATCATCTTCAGATTTAATATCGCTATTAAGCATAAATAATGTTGTTAATAATAATAATAAAAAATTATTATAAATTATTTCTAAAATTATGTCAAGATATATACGATAATGATTATCATTGTTGATGTGGGAGTTAATTATTAATTGAAAGTAACTCTAATTAACTCCGCTAGATTTTAGTATTTCTTTGGCTTTTTTGCTTTTAATAAAATTAAGAAATTGCCTTGCAACATCCATATTATTGCCTGCAATAATTAATATTTTATATTGAGCAAAAATATCAGATGATTTGGCAATAACTTTGATATTTTTATTATTATAAATTTGACTATCAAGAATTAGTGAATAATAGTTATCATTACTTGTAATAGAAGTAGCCAGCGGAGATCGATCTTCTGTTATTTTATTAAACAGCTTAAAATTATTAAGATTTAGTTTTTTTATTAATTTACTACTAATTCTGCCTGATGATGAACTGTAATTATCCAATATTAAAGTTGCTTTTTTTTTATTCAGAATTTTTAGCGATTCTATAATATCATTATCATTATTATATAATATTGGCGATATTAGCTTATTATTATTTGAGGTAACTAGATTTAGGTAATCTTGGCCAATTACTNCAATATTATAGATATCTACTAATCCTTTTAATTTTAATGATTCAATTACCTCATCATTTGCTGTAATAAATACATCTGCTGCCTCTCCCATATCTATATCTCCTATTAGANTATATGGAGAGTTAAAATTAATTGATGTTATAATATTATATTTTTTGGAGTAGTGACGAGCAATCTTTGTCATTGCAACAGCAAGATTAGGCTCGCTAAATATTGTTAAATTCTTTGACGCATTAGCACCAAAAGAACAAAAAGATATAAAAAATATTAAACTAAAAACTTTAAAAAAATGTGGTGATTTTATTATCGTCATTAAACCGCTAACATTTTCTTATTATCATTATCAATATCAGCAAAAACATCTTCCCATGTTCCTGTTGTTGATGCTTTACTATATTCAGTAACCCTATTTTCAAAGAAATTTGTATGCTCAACTCCGTTTAATATTTCATCAAGCCATGGTAATGGATTATCATCAATCATGTAGATATCTTTAAGACCAAGTTGATTTAATCTTCTATCTGCGATATAGCGGATATATCTTTTAACCTCCCTTGAAGTAAGACCTTCTACTGCGCCCATTTCAAAAGCAAGATCAATAAATGCATCTTCAAAATGTACAATTGTTGCACATGCTTTATATAATCTACTTTTTAACTCCTCATCCCAAACTTCAGGATTTTCTTTAACAAAGGTTCTAAATAATTGAATAATTGAATGTGTATGAAGAGTCTCATCTCTAACTGACCATGCTACAATTTGCCCCATACCTTTCATTTTGCCAAATCTTTGAAAATTAAGTAAAATTGCAAAAGAAGCAAAGAGCTGTAACCCTTCTGTAAAACCACCAAAAACAGCTAATGTAGTTGCAATATCTTTATTAGTTGATACTCCAAACTCTTTCATATAGTCATATTTATCTTTCATTTCCTTATATTTCATGAAAGCCTGATATTCATTTTCTGGCATACCTATAGTATCTAAAAGATGAGAATATGCAGCAATGTGAACAGTCTCCATATTTGAGAATGCAGCTAACATCATCTGAACCTCAGTAGGTTGAAAAACCTTACTATAATGTTTCATATAGCAGTTATTTACTTCAATATCAGCCTGAGTAAAAAAACGAAAAATTTGTGTTAATAAGTTTTTTTCATTTGAAGATAAATTATGCTTCCAATCTCTAACATCATCAGCCAAAGGAACCTCTTCAGGAAGCCAATGAACTTGCTGTTGTTTTAACCACGCATCATATGCCCAAGGATAATTAAAAGGCTTATATACTGGCTTTGCTTGAAGTAATGACATATTTTATTAGTAATTTAATTATTTATAATGAATATTATTTGTTTGTTTTTTTTAATATTAAATAAAATTTATGTAAACAAAAAAATTAATTTATTTTTATTTAAATTTTCATTGGATATTTTCACTAGCATACAAATATTTATTACAGCTATTAAGAAGGTAATGAGATATCAATACTCATATTATCAACTAAAACTTAACCATTTATTGCTAATTTTATAATAAAAATGTTGATAATTAAATTTATTTCTAATATAATTGATAATAATTATCAATATTAACTTTATTTAATAAATATATGTCAGTTTTAGTAGGAAAAAAGGCCCCAAATTTTACAGCAAGTGCTGTTATGGCTAATAATGAAATTAATGAAAATTTCAATCTTCAAGAATATCTTGATAATCAAATTGGAGTATTATTCTTTTACCCTTTAGATTTCACTTTTGTTTGTCCATCTGAAATTATTGCATTTCACAATAGAATTGAAGAATTTAACTCTAGAAATACTAAAGTTATTGGGGTATCTGTTGATTCTCATTTTTCTCATCTAGCATGGAAAAACACCAAGATCAATGATGGTGGAATTGGCCAAGTACAATACCCTTTAGTTGCAGATTTAACAAAAAATATTGCCAGAGATTATGACGTATTAACTAATGAATCAGTTGCTCTTAGAGGTACATTCCTTATTGATCAAGATTTTACTGTTAGACATCAAATAGTTAACGATCTACCACTTGGAAGAAGCATTGAAGAAGCTCTTAGAATGGTTGATTCATTAATTTTCTTCCAACAAAATGGTGAAGTTTGTCCAGCAGGATGGAATAAAGGAAAAGAAGGTATGAAGCCAGACTCAACTGGCGTTGCTTCATATCTTAAGAAAAACGCAGAAGCTCTTTAATAAAAATCTCATTAACTCAGCCATTTAAACTTATGGCTGAGTTATTTCTAGCCATTTGTTAAAAAACCCAAATAATTACATATTGTAAAAATCTAATAATTTTTAGCTTCTAATTTTAGGCCTCTATTTTAGGCATCTATTTTTGACCTTTAATTCTAAGGACCCTTCTATATTACTTAATATTTAGAACGCATTCTAAATGATCCACTTTAGTGCAACTTAAGAACTATAATATCTCTTAACATAATTTAGCTATTATTAACTTTTGGCAATAAATTATATTAAGCATTTTTTATATTAAGCATTTTGACTGAAGAATCTTTATATATGATTATATAAATGGCAATAATTTGAAATAATGGCATTATTACTTAAGAAAGTTTTTAATAAATATCCACTTAAAATTTAATTAAAGATGAATTTTGGCGCTAATTATTGCAGCTTTAAATTATTTTTTTTCCGCTATAATTCTAAGCAAACTATCTACTCCCATTTTATTTAGTGAAGATATATTATAAATTAGGGCTTTATTTAAATTATTGTTCTTACTTAAGTATTTTTTTAACTCTTGATACTTATCTTTGATAATATCCTCACTTACTGAATCACATTTAGTTAGAGCAATTATTTCTATTTTTTTTGCTAGATTTTCACTATATTGAACTAGTTCATTTCTTATTATTTGGTAATTTTGAATCATATCATCACTAGTAATATCAATTAAGTGAAGCAAGATATTGCATCTCTCAATATGCTTAAGAAACCTATCTCCAAGCCCTTTACCTTGAGAAGCACCCTTAATTAATCCTGGAATATCTGCTATAACAAACTCACTATCATCTATATAAACAACTCCTAATTGAGGTCGTAATGTGGTAAATGGATAATCAGCAATTTTAGCCTTTGCTCTTGTGGTACATGATAGAAAAGTTGACTTTCCAGCATTGGGCATTCCAACTAAACCAACGTCAGATAGTCATTTTAATTTTAATTTAAGCCATATCTTTTCACCCTCTTCACCTTTTTGTGCATATTTTGGAGCTTGATTAGTAGAGCTTTTAAAATTATTATTACCAAGACCACCTCTTCCACCTTTTGCAATAATGATATTTTGATTCATTTCAGATAAATCCGCTAAAAACTGATCATTTTCATCAAAAATTTGAGTACCAATTGGGACATCTAGAATCATATCATCTCCATATGATCCATGCCTCCTTCTACCCATGCCAGATTTACCATTTTCAGCTCTAAAATGCTGCTTGAAGCGATAATCAATTAAAGTATTTAAATTATTATTTGATTTTAGGATAATATCTCCGCCCTTACCTCCATCGCCACCATCAGGACCACCCATAGGAATGAATTTTTCTCTTCTAAAACTAACTGATCCAGAGCCTCCATTTCCTGCACTAACATGTATTTTTATTTCATCTAAGAATTGCACGATATTTTTATATTTAAATCACTATCTAAATTTAGATAATTAATATTTTGACAATTTTATTTGCAAAAAGCAAATTAATTATAAGCAACTAAGTAACTAATATAAACACCACCTATAATTAAATTTTAAATATTTTAATGATAGCTTTTAGTATAAATATCAATATTGCCATTATCTTATATTATGTAATAATACTTGATTTAAAACTTTTTATAAATTAGAGTTTAGAGATTAACTTAATATGTTATTAAAAATATTATTTAGACAATAATTAATAATAATTTTAATGACATAATTAAGATATAAATACATGCAAATCTAATTAAGAATTATTTTATTAATGACTACTAATTCAACCATTACTGGCAATAAAGAGATTTTACTAGTTGCAGAAACTATAGCTCGTGAAAAAGGCATTTCTACTAATGACGTAGTTGAAGCCATGGAAGAAGGAATAAAAATTGCCGCCAAGAAAAAATACGGAATTAACCTAGATATAGATTGCAAAATTGACAGAAAAATTGGCAAAATATCTCTATATAATAAGCTAGAAATAATTGAAAAAGAAGATGAGGATTTCAATTATAGAACTCAAATCTCTATCAACCAGGCACAAAAAGATAATAGTGACCTAAAAATTGGTGATCATGTTATCCAAGAACTTCCTCCTATTGATTTAAGCAGAGTTGTTGCTCAAGTTGCAAGAAATGAAATAATCAGAAAAGTTAGAGAAGCTGAAAAAGCCAAAGAATATTCAGCCTTTAAGGATAGAGCTGGAGATATTGTTAGTGCATGCGTTAAAAAAATTGGCCTCAAAAACATTGTTATGGATGTTGAAGGTTATGAGGCAGTAATTCATGAAAATGCTCTCATTTTAAAAGAAAATTTCAAAGTTGGTGATAGAGTCAGATGTTATATAGAAGAGGTAAGGCAAGAACCAAATGGTGCACAAATATTTTTATCAAGAACTCACCCTAATTTCTTAATAAAATTATTTGAACAAGAAGTTCCAGAACTATATGAAGGTAATATAGAGGTTAAATCTGTTGCTCGTGATCCTGGCTCTAGATCTAAAATTGCTATTTATTCTAGAAGAGAAGATATTGACATGATTGGATCATTTATTGGTATTAGAGGCAGTAGAGTGCAATCTGTAAGTAATGAACTAAAGGGTGAAAAAATCGATATCATAAAATGGTCACCAAATATTGCCGAATATATAATTAACTCTCTTACACCTGCTAAAATAAATAAGGTTGTTGTTGACGAAGATAATAGAGTAATTGAAATTGTTGTTGCCGAAGATCAGCTGAGTCTTGCAATTGGAAGATCTGGGCAAAATGTTAAATTAGCATCTAAATTAGTAGATTATAAAATTGACATTATGACTGACGAACAAGAATCATCAAAAAGATCTGCTGAATTTAATCAAGCATCCAACATATTTATTGATGCTCTTGATGTTGAAGAAATGATAGCTAATCTCCTTGCTGCAGAAGGATTTATGAATGTTAATGACATTAATAATGCAGAAATTAGCGAAATATCTTCAATTGAAGGTTTTGATGATGATGTTGCAAGTGAAATTAAGAGAAGAGCAGCAGAATATATAGATAGCAAAATTAAAAAGAAAAAGAAAGAAAAAGAGAAAGATAAAGAGAAAGTAGGAAAAATAGACGAAAACTCTACAGAAAATAGCTAATAAAATTATAAAACTAAAATTTAATTTAATGTCAGAAGAAAATAACGACAAAAATCGCTCAAAACTAACTCTAAAACTATCTGATACAGCAAGATCAAAGACTCTTACATTAAATAAAAAAACTCAATCTTCATCATCAATATATAGCAAAAAGGGTATCCAAGTTACCATTAAAGGAAGAAAAAAGGAAGAAACCAATAACACAAATCTAGAAAATGAAAATTTGAAAGCTAGATTCAAATCAATTACTAAATATGACGATAATTCTCTTAATTATAAAAATTACGATATATCACAAGCCACTAAGGCTCAAGAAAATGAAAATGATATAAAAGATCTAGATAATAAAAAAAATTTATCAGCAAATACTGATATCAGCAATGATATCAAAACTTCACCAGCAGAAGTTGAGAGCGACTATATTGTTGATAATTTTGACATTAGAAATAAAATTAAAGAAAGTTTAGAGGTTTCAAAAAAAGAAGATGAGCTCAGAAATAAAGAATTTGAACAAAGAAAAATTAGATTGAAAGAAGAAGAGCAAGAGAAAAAACAACGCGAAAATGAATTAAAATCATTTAAAAAAAATAAAAAAGACAAGCATTTTAATAAAAATGACTTTGAAAATGATAAATCAAATAATTTATCTAAAAAAGATCTAATTAACAGATCTGATAAAATAAATAACAGAAAGCTAACTTACATTATTGATAAGGATTACGACCTAGAAGAAACTAGATTTAGAAAAAAGAAGAAAACTAAAAATATCAATAATATTGAAGATGAAGCAAATTATAAAAAAATAATTCGTGATGTTAATTTACCTGAATTAATAACAGTTTCTGATCTTGCAGAGAGAATGTCAGAAAAAACTGGTGATGTTGTAAAAAAGCTTTTTACAATGGGTATGGTAGTTACAAGCAACCAAGCAATTGATGCTGATACAGCTGAAATTATAATTTCAGAATTTGGTCATAATGTTAATAGAGTTTCTGATTCAGATGTAGAAAATGTATTAGAAGAAGATCTTAGTCAATTTTCGTTAAAATCAAGAGCTCCAATTGTAACAATAATGGGCCATGTTGATCATGGTAAAACATCGCTACTTGACGCTTTAAGAAAAACTGACATTGTAGCAAGTGAATTTGGAGGAATTACTCAGCATATTGGTGCTTCACGTATTCAAGCTAAAAATGGCCAATTTATTACATTTCTTGATACACCTGGCCATCAGGCATTTACCGAAATGAGATCACGAGGTGCCGATATAACTGATATTGTTATTTTAGTTGTTGCAGCAGATGATGGAGTTAAAGAGCAAACTATCGAGGCGATAAATCATGCAAAGGCTGCAAGGGTTCCTATTATTGTTGCTGTTAATAAAATTGATAAAGCTGATGCTGATCCATCTCGTGTAACTAACGAATTACTTAATTACGATATTGTTAGCGAAGAAATGGGAGGAGATGTTATATTTATTAATGTCTCAGCTAAGCAAAGACAAAACCTTGATAAAATTGAGGAAGCAATATTGCTTCAGGCTGAAATGCTTGAACTTAAGGCTGCTTATGAAGGTAAGTCATCAGGAGTTGTAATTGAATCAAAAGTTGATCCTCAAAGAGGTGTTGCTGCCACTTTACTTGTGCAAAAAGGGTCTCTTGATATCTCTGATCTTATTATCGTAGGAACTTCATTTGGTAAAGTTAGAAAAATGACCGATAGCATGGGTAAAAACATTAAAATAGCTACCCCTTCTATTGCTGTTGAAATTCTTGGCCTTGACGAAGCGCCTAAGGCTGGAGATAAATTCATTGAAGTTGAATCTGAAAAACAAGCTCGAGAAATCATTAGCTACCGAAGCAGAAAAGAAAAGGAAAAAGAAAATCTTAAAAATTCTGCAAAATCAATAAGCGACATCTTTAAAGAGTCAAACAACAAAACTAAGAACCTAAATATAATTATAAAAGCCGATGTCCATGGATCTCTTGAAGCAATTAACGCATCATTAAACAAACTCAATAATGAAGAAGTTGCAATTAAAATTATCCATATGGCAACAGGTGGAATAAATGATAGCGATATATCACTTGCTAGCGCTTCTGAAGCTTTAATAATTGGCTTTAATACAAGAGCAAATATGGCTACAAAAGATTTAGCTGTACAAAAAAACATAGAAATACGCTATTTTTCAATAATCTATGATCTAGTCGATGATATAAAAGCTCTATTATCTGGATTATTAAGCCCTATTAGAACTGAAAAATATCTTGGCCAAGCAGAAATTAGAGAAGTATTTAAAATCTCTGGCGCTGGTAAGATTGCCGGATGCATTGTGAGCGAAGGAATTATTAAAAGAAATTCAAAAGCAAGATTACTTAGAGATAATGTTGTAATTCATAATGGAACACTCAAGACCATTAAAAGATTTAAAGAAGATGTTAAGGAAGTTAAAAATGGATTTGAGTGCGGATTATCCTTTGAAAATTACGAAGATATTAAGCAGCAAGATGTAATAGAATGCTATGAAATAATCGAAGAACAAAGGTCAGTTGACTAATTAACCTCTTCAATTTTTAATTTTGCCTCATTTAGCAATTTAGAACAATGATCGTGAAGAGCCTTGCCCTCTTGATATAATTCAACCATATTATCTAGCTTAACATTATTTGATGACAAATTTTCAACTACCTGCTCTAATTTTGTCATAGCTTCTTCATATGATAGTTTTTTAATTTCATTTATTTTTAAACTAGACATAATATTTAATTTATTTTTATTGGATAATTTTCAGAAAAGCATGCATCGCAATATTGAGGATTATCAATATTTCTCTTGCTGACACCAAGAGCTTTATATAACCCTTCAATTGATATATAAGAAACTCTATTAGCATTGATAATTTTAGCTATTTCATCAGCAGAATTATAAGCTGCAATTAATTTTGTTTTTTCAGGCGTATCAACACCATAATAGCATGGAGAAATAGTAGGAGGAGATGCTATAAGCAAATTAACTTCTTTTGCCCCCGCATCCTTGATCATTCTAACAATTTTTTTTGAAGTAGTTCCTCTAACGATACTATCATCAATTAATATGACTTTTTTACCCTTAATTGAGCTTGAATTTGCATTATGCTTTAATTTAACACCAAAATTCCTTATCTTATCAGTTGGTTCAATAAAAGTTCTACCAACATAGTGATTTCTTATTATACCAAGCTCAAATGGTATTTTTGACTGATAAGAAAATCCTATAGCAGCAGGTACTCCTGAGTCAGGAACTGGCACCACTATATCTGCATCAATATTATTTTCTTTAGCAAGCTCAATACCTATATTTCTTCTCATTTCATAAACATTCTTATCATTAATATTGCTATCAGGTCTTGCAAAATATATATATTCAAAAATACAAAATTTTGATGGCTTATTAGCAAATGGTTTTAATGATTTTAAACCATTTTTATCGACAAATGCCGTCGCCCCCCCCTCTACATTTCTGATAAATTTTGCACCAACTATGTCAAGGGCGCAACTTTCAGAAGCAAAAATATATGATTCTCCAACCTTACCAATAGCTAGAGGCCTAACGCCATATGGATCTCTAATTGCAAAAATTTTATCCTTGTGAATCAGAAGTAATGAATATGCTCCCTCAATTTGGCCCAAAGCATCTATAATTTTATCTTCAAGATTAACTTTTTTACTAAGAGCTATTAAGTGAATTATAACTTCACTATCCATTGTTGATTGAAATATTGCTCCCTGACTAATTAATTTAGCCCGTAATTTATTAATATTTGTTAAGTTACCATTATGAGACAATGCTAAAAAACCTATTGATAATTCAGCATATATTGGCTGAAAATTACTTGCTCCCTTATCTCCAATCGTTGAATAACGAACATGACCAATAGCACAATTACCCTTTAACTTATTAACAACATTAATTGAGGTAAAATTTTCCGAAACAAGTCCCTCAGCAAAATGTGAGTGAAACTGATCTTGATTTGTAGTAACAATTCCAGCAGCCTCTTGACCACGATGCTGCAATGCATGAAGTCCTAATGCAGTATTAGATGCTGCATCTTCTGAATTATATATGGCAAAAATTCCACATTCTTCTTTAAGTTTATCAAACATTTATTTTCTTATTAATAGATATTTATAAATTATTATATTTTCCATAATTCTTTGAACATAATTTCTTGTTTCAGAATATGTTATTAACTCTATCCAGTCAATAACTTTATCAATATCTGATCCAACCATCCTAGGGTCGTAAAATTCTTCCATCCACCTATATGCATTATTAGGTCCAGCATTATATGCAGCAATTGCTAATAACTCAGAACCATCAAATTTATCAACTAATGTTTTAATATAGTGCGAACCAATCTTGATATTATAATCAATATTTTTTGATAATTTTCTTTTGCTATATCTGATACCCAAATCCCTAGCAATAATTTTTGCAGTTTCAGGCATAATTTGCATATATCCAATAGCTCCGGCACTACTTAATGCACTTACAGTAAAGCCACTTTCTTGCCTAATTATAGCATGAATCATCGGACTATTTTGATCATTTTTTAACTTATCTAAAATTTTAAAGCTATTATCCATAAAAAATACATCTCTTTTTGCAGCTTCTCTTGCCAATCTTACTTCAAGCGATTTATTTGAAAATTCAGGCACAATTTGCATAATAATTGCAATTTGCCCTTTAGAATTTGAATTTAATATAATATTAGTAAGTAATTTTTTAGCTATCGATATTTCATTTTCTTGCAATAAAATAAATGCGATTTGAAGCGCTCTTGAATTAGATATGTCTATTAAGTCATTTGGGGTAATTTCAGGCTTAGTAGGAAGTTTAATAGAAAACTCCTTATTATCATTGCTTAATTTTGAAACTTTATTTATTGCTAATTGGCCATAGAAATATATTGGATAATTTGAAGCTTTTTTATACCATATTAATGCTCTATCTTTTTTATCCATCGCTTCTAATGACATGGCAACCCAATATGCAGCTCTAGATAATGATACTGGCTGTTTAACATTATTATATAAATTCATAAAATGATCATAGGCAATACGAGGTTTATTTAGAAACCTCAATGCAATCCAACCAGATGTCCATTGCGACTCCCAATATTTAGCATGATTTACAGCTAATCCACTATTTGAGATAATTTTATAAGATAAATTATAATACTGCTCTTTTAGTAATTCCCTAGCATATAAACGTCTTAAACTCCACCACTTATCATTAAAGCTGGCATCTTTTTCAATATTTCCTAAAATTCTAACTATTTTATCGCTATTATTTCTAGATTTATACCAAATAAGTTTTTTATATTGCAGTACTTCATTAGTTCTTAAATATCTAGGAACTGATAGAATATAATTATTTATATATTTTTTATTAGGAGTAATTTTCTTAATCGCTGTAAATAATTTTTGATAATTTTTATTTGTTTTATAAATAATTCTATCAGCATCACTTATTTGATTATTAATTAACAATCTCTCTATACGAGCAATATGATCTTTTTGGGTTAAGAATTTCTTATAATTTAATAAAAAGCTCTTTTCTTGCTCTCTGGTAAAATCTTCATTAATCCAAATATTACTGACATCGCTTTTTATATCATTGGAAAAATCTTTCTCCTGTTCAAAAGATAATGCACCTTGGGCAAGGAATTTCATTTTTTCTTGTAGTAAATATATTTTGGCATCACGAGTAATTGGAGGATTTAAAGAAAAATAATGAATAATTTTTTCGTAACTTAGCTCGCTATTTATTGCAATAATTTCAGCATTTTCTTTAATTTCTTCAATATTGTGAAAGAATTTATTATTTTCGATAAATTTTACTATTTCGTTAAATTCTATTGAGTCAGATTTTCTTATATTTAAGAATTGATGCCATTTAATATATCGGCAAATAGCATCGCTATAGTCTTTTTTTGCAAGAATAATATTATCAGAAAAATTCGAATATAGTTTTTTAGAGTCTCCAATGATTGTATTTTTTGCAAAATTTTGACATAAATTTAGCGCCTTTTCATATTTTCTGCCTCTAAGATATTTCTTTATTTCTTTGAAATATATTTTATCGCTATTGTCAAATTCATGCCATAATTTATTAGAGAGCTTGATATCTTGTGAATTAGCATGAAGTAAATTATTAAAAAAAATTATATTTAACAAAACAACAATCAAAAAGAGATGTATAATTTTATTAATTTTAGACATTTTTGAAATAAATTTTTTTAAATTTTCATACTATCTCTAGCATTATTAAATAATTGATATAAAAATCTAGTATATATATTAAGTTTTATTCAATTAATAATAAAAATGAATTTGATTAATAAATTTCTGATCAGACTTTTTAATAATAAAGTTGGGTCAGATGATTTTGGCAATGAGTATTTTTTAAGTAAGGATAAAAAAAAGCGCTACATAGTATATAATGGCATTGTCGAAGCAACAAAAATACCTAGTGAGTGGCATATTTGGATACATTACAAAACCAATAAAATTCCATCTTCTTATCAAAATAAAAAGTTTTTTTGGCAAAAAAGTCACTTACCAAACCTCACCGGTACGCAAAATGCATATTATCCAAAACCATATTCTTCAAACCAAGGCTGCAATAGTACAAATACATATAGCAGCTGGAATCCCTCTAAATTAGATTAATTAAATTATGAAAAAAAATTTTTTTGAAGCAATTATTGGAACTTTAGTATTGATTTGTGCAGCTTTTTTTATTATAACTTCTTTTAAGGGCTCTTCAATTGTAACATCTGATGGATATCAGATTATTGCTAAATTTAATAATTCTGACGGAATATCCATTGGTAGTGATGTTAAAATTTCAGGGGTTAAGATTGGCAATGTATTATCTCAGCAATTAGATCATAAATCATATAAGGCTAAATTAGTTATGACTATTGACCCCTCAATTAAAATTCCGGTAGATAGCTCTATAAAAATTGTTTCTGAAGGTCTTCTTGGTTCAAAATATCTTCTTATAAATCCTGGATCTGAAGAAGAGTTTCTTCAAAATAATGATCAAATTGAATATACCCAATCATCGGTAAATTTCGAGGAATTACTAGGAAAATTTATTTTTAATTCTCAAAATTATAATGAGTAATATCAATATTTCTAGATTAAGAAACCTAATATATTTAGTTATTATATCTAATTTTCTATCTTTTAATCATCTATATGGCCAAGATAACTATATGGTCGATTATGATAAAATAGACCCTACTCATTTTTACAATTCAACATTACTTCAGCTTCTTGATAAATCTACTGCAACAACAAAAGTTGTTGAGTTATCGATTGATAATGAAATAAAATTTGGCAATATTATGATAAAATTACATAAATGCTGGCAAGCACCCTTATCTCAAATACCTGAAAGTAAAGCACTTATAGAGGTTAATGAAAAAAACAATAATTCATATAGCAAAGAAGTTAAAAATATATTTTTAGGCTGGATGTTTGCATCTTCTCCATCAATATCAAGTTTACAACATCCCATATATGATATTACAATATTAAAATGCATTAATAAATGATTAAAATTGCTCCATCACTATTATCATGTGATTTTTCCAAATTATCCAAAGAAATTAAATCTCTTGAAGAAGCAAAAGCTGACTATATCCATCTTGATATTATGGATGGAAGCTTTGTTCCAAATATTACATTTGGCAATGAAATAATTAAAGATATCAGAAAATGTACGAACCTTACTTTTGATGCACATTTAATGATCAATAACCCTGAAAATCATATTGCAAAATTTGCTCAAATAGGCTGCGACATTATCACAATTCACCTTGAAGCCACAACCCATAGTGACAGAGCCTTAGATTTAATAAGGTCACATAATAAAAAGTCGGGCATATCCATAGTTCCTTCCACTAATGAAAATGATCTTGATTACATATTAGATAAATGCGATCAAATTCTTATTATGACAGTAAATCCAGGATTTGGTGGACAAGAATTTATTTATAACCAATTAAAAAAGATCGAAAATATCAAAAATAAAATTTTATCAAGAGGCTTAAATATTGATATTGAAGTTGATGGTGGCATAAATAATAATAATGCCGCTTCAATTATTAATGCTGGTGCTAATATATTAGTTTCTGGCTCTTATATATTAAACTCAAATGATAGAGCTAAAGCTATTGAGTCATTAAGAAATGCAAAATGACCAATTATTTTAGCAATAAAAAAACTATCATCATATATGGACTAGGAATTTCAGGAATATCTTGTGCAAAATATGTCGCTAATAATCTTCCTAATAAATTAATATTATCTGACGATAATATTGATAATTNACATAAAATTAAAAAAAATCTAAAAAATGCCAATCAAAATATTANATATACAGAACCTGAAAATCTGGAATTTGATTATAATAGTCTAATAATATGCTCTCCTGGCATTGCTATTTNTNANCNCGCACACNCAATATTATTAAGCGCTAAAAAAAAGGGAGCTCAAATTATATGCGATATTGAGCTATTTTTTTCTTTAAATAACAAGCAAAATTATATTGCTATTACAGGAACTAATGGCAAATCAACATGTAGCGCACTAACTTATCACATATTAAATGAACTTAATATAAATTGCCAAATAGGTGGCAATATTGGTATACCAATATTTGATTTAACACAAGATAAAAACCAAAATATTAACTACATATTAGAAATATCATCCTATCAACTTGATTTAATTGCTAATTGTAAATTTAATATTGCCGCAATTACAAATATCGATTTTGACCATATAGAAAGATATAAAAATATTGAAAATT
Source organism: Rickettsiales bacterium (assembly GCA_020054685.1). Lineage (GTDB taxonomy): Bacteria > Pseudomonadota > Alphaproteobacteria > Rickettsiales > UBA1997 > UBA1997. Next base: position 16,559 of record JAHXBS010000021.1, read on the forward strand.
ATACAAAATCCAAAAAACAAATTTTTAATCATCAAGCAAGTAATGATTATGCAATTTTCAACATAGATAACAAAATATCTAATAATCTTTATCAAGATTTTATAAATAAAAATAATCAAAATATATTAGCTATATCAAATAATAAAGTTACAAATGATGCAATTTCATTAGTAAATAATAATATTCATGTTAAATATAAGTCACATGACCTATCTTTTGCAATAAACTCAAAATATCTTATAGGTAAGCATAATACAGAAAATATATTATTATCATTTTCAGTTGTTTTTTGCTACTTATTACAACAAAATATAGCAATTAATATTGCTATGCCAAAAATAATAACAGCAATTAATAATTTTAAAGGGCTAAAACATAGGCTTGAATATATTGGTAATATTAATAATATAAAATTTTATAATGATAGCAAAGCTACCAATGCCCAATCAACTAAATGTGCCTTAGAATCGCTTGATAATATCTACTGGATTGTTGGCGGCAAAGAAAAAGGCGATGATCTATTATTGCTAAAGCCATTTTTTCATAAGGTTAAAAAAGCTTATTTAATAGGAAGTTCTGCAAATAAATTCTCTAGCATTTTTAAGCAAAATGGTGTAAAATATATATTATGCAATATTTTAGAAACTGCTACAAAAAAAGCACTATTTGATGCAAAAAATGATAGCTTATCACAAAATACCATTTTACTATCTCCAGCATGCGCTTCTTTTGATCAGTGGCAAAATTTTGAGCAGCGAGGAAATGCTTTTTGTAAAATATTTAATGATTTATCAAAAAATTAAATATAATTATTTTTTTTACACACAGTTAAAAATCTTAACAAACAATCTTGCCTATAAATATATTCTACCTTTTTTTAGAATTATACCTCTAATATTAATAATAAATATCGCATTAAATAACCCATTAAATGCTGCCACTACCACTAATTGTAAAGATATAGATAGCCCAATACATGGAGAAAATTGTTTATTTAGCATTAATAATAAAATACTACCATTATGTAATAGCTATAGAGGTGCTAATGTCAATCCTAGCAATATATTAGCCGGATCTAAAATAGATCCAAGAGTCAATTGCATGAATTTATCCGATCTTCCATTATGCAATAATAAAGACTTTGGATCTGATGATGTTGGTAAAAAATGTGTTAGAATCTGCTCAGAGATTCCTGAGCCTGATAAGAAAAATGGTAAAATAAGAGGTGTTCATTATGCGGTTCATGATAAGGATTGCGTTCGATTATGCTCGCAAACAGAGTCACAATTCACATTAAGTAAAGACCCTAATGATGGCTATTGCAAAGCGGTACCATTTTGTCATCAGCAGGAAGATCCCAAATCCAATGATGGTAGCTGCCTTAATTTATCTTGTATAAATTTATCTAAGGAAGAATTAAATAATGAAAAATTCGCAACATATGACAAAAGAAGTTTTTGTGATGGAGCTAAAAATAAATGCTATGAATTCTTAGAAGAGCAACTTCCTTATCTCTATGCAAGAAGAGAAAATAATAGAATGTGCCTACTTCATGAATGTCCACCCTCTTCTATAATATGCGGTAAAGGTTTTAATAATATAGATGAAGAGGCAATAATTACCAGTAAGGGTAGTCAGTTTAAATCAAAATATAAAGAGCATATTCTTAAGAAAAGTGAATTTTACGAAATATGCCTACCAAATATATCATGCCTACCATATCAATTAACACAGCATAGATGTAGCAAAAGTGACTCGGACTACACTCCTGACTCCTTATGTAAAATTAAAGATATTGCTACAACTTCTTACTCAAATAAATGTAATAATGAAAATAAATGTCTTAAAGCCTCAAGAGATTGTTATACTAATGTAAATTACAATCCTGATGAATGTGAACTTTCTTGCAATGACTCAATACCTCATGAAGAATGCCAATTTTATCCTCAATGCGATATAGAAAGTGAAGATGATGATACAAAATTTTGTAATGGATTTGAAAAAATGCAATTATCAACATCAACTTCGACTAGTAATCAACAAGATGAAGAAAGCTCCACTGAAGACAAATATGATTCATGGTTTTAGCTGCCAAAACCTCATGAAAAATCTTACAAAAATAATACAGTGCCACCAGTAACAGACTATGGTAGCTATATTAATCAATATAGACTAATGAAGCATGATCAAAAAGATTCTGATCCAGATCAAATTCATAACATATGCTATGAAAAGCAAGATCTTAAAGATAATAATTGGGGTGATACATCGCAGCCTTTTAATTTATATTGGCACGCATATTGGATTAAAGGCAAAGCAAGAGTTCCTGGCAAATGTACAACCAGTTCCTCAAAGATGCATGGCTTTAGAGGAAATGGCTATACTTATCTTTGTGGTACTGGTCATTTATATGGTAAAGCTAGTAATCAAACTGCATATTTTAAAGGATATGTCAAGCCATATTTTAGCGATAATCTAGATGAAGAAGAATATTATACTGAAGTGTGCGTAAGATATAATAATTCTATGATACCTCTTAGAAGTTGCGGTAAAAGAGAATGTGGTATCACTTATCTATTTAATTCATTTGCTGGAAATGTTTGCGGCTCAGATGTTTGCAAAACCTTAAAAATAAAAAGAGGAGCAAAAGAAGAAAAAAAATGTCACATATCTCAGAGCAATGAAGATGATCTTTTTTACAGCTGGAAACATCGGGAAGAAGGCTATGAATGTGCTAAAGATATAGATAATGATGTTAGAATTAGAACTGTAAAATATGGAAATTACATTTGCGCCTTCCTAGATCATAAAGGTCAATTAGCTTACACAAATAAAAATAGATTTTCTCCTTTCAGAACCACAGGAAACTTTTTTAAAGCTATAGATAATAAATTAAGTCAAAAATTCTGCATGTCTGGAGAATTAAATTCCAGTAAAGATGGATGCATTAACACTGTTCCCGGCAATCAAAGTAAAGGCTTGGCTGATGTTTGGAGAAATTTTCTACAAGTTCAATTTATCGAAGAAGATTTTTATCAAAAAAATATTAATAAATTACGTAAAAAATCGCTATGTGTTCCTATTGAACTTAGAACCGATCCACCAAGAGCGCCTTCAATTGCAACACGTGAAAATGCGCCTAGACTTTTTTTACCCACTATTAGCATAACAAAAATATTTAACCAAATAGGAGGAAGTGAAATAAGACAAAATCAAGCTACTGATTTCTTTAAGCCTTCAATTGAAGTAACAATGAAGAGTTCTAATGATCAAATTTCAAAAATACTCAGCCTTGACATAAATCAAGATATTATAGACACAACTTTAAAAGTTGATTTTATGGATCGAGATTATGAAGAATTAATAAAAATTAAAAAAGTAATTAACTATATCAATAAACAACCTCAATTATGCCTTTATAAAACTAAAATAGAAGATAGTAAATCAAAAGATATAAAAATAAAATGTATTAATAGAAAATATCCAGAAATTAAAAAAACAAAATATGATAATCCGCAAATTATTGAAATGCCAATCATAGAAGCGAATATTCAGTCTGGATTTAACCCAGGAAAAATTGAAACATATGAAAATTTCAAAATGAATTTTCAGCTGCAATCTCTTCATAATAATCAAAGAACTAATCAAGTTCAATTAGGATTACCTAAAAATATTCTTAGCCTCAACTCTTCTTGCGCCACTATTGAGGGTGTAAAATTCTGCGCCAAGAGAGAAGAATGTAGTCAATTTGAGCTCGAATATATCCAAAATGAATTTACGATACATGATAAAAAATTAGAAAATGAACCCATAGATAAGGAATATGACATCAGACAAAGTTTTATCGCTAATCTGCAAATTAAATGCGATAGAAAAAAGGGTATTATTAAAGATGTCAATACTCAAAATATTATAACAAGTGAATATACTAGAAATCATGCCTATGGCTGGTTTAATGAAGTATGTATTGCTACTGGCTATGAAAATAAATTAAAATTAGTAATATCTCGTAAATTAGATGATGGTATCACAGGGAAATGTATTATAGACGACACAATCTCAGATCCAAATTTATGCTTTGAGGGTGGCAACCCTATGAAAGGCTGCTATTGCAAGGAATATACAATGCAAGATATTGACGACAACACAAAAATTATCAGAAAACAAACATACAGAGAGGCAGGATTATGTATTGATATACCTAAAATTAATAGATGTGGTCCAATAAGATTTACCGATAGAGCTTATAATGAGGATGATCAATATTACACATATAGCTCTCTTAATAAATATCGAGATAGCAATACTATAGATGGATATAGTAACGAAATAGGAGTTAACTCATTTCATCAAAAAAGAACATCAGGAATTAATACAGATGGTATTATAAATAGAGCTGATTTTCCAGTCTCTTATGGTGGCATGACCCAAGTTAGCGGTTCATGTAATGGTTTTTGGAAAGAGCAGGCTGTTAGTCCAAAAGCTGATTGCGAATTAAATATTGGAAGCTCATCTGGCGATTACTATAATTTTACCGACCAATGCATCAGATATAGCTGCCCAGCTATAAACCCAGGAGAGCCTGATGAAAAAGATGATTATATTTTAGATCGATATTTCACATTAGGCGATAATAATAGTGAAGAAAAAGGAAGAAGATATGGTTTTGCTTATTGGCCTTCCTTAGAAAAAAATATCTTAAGTGATTTTCCAGAATCTAATAATGCATCATCATGTATAACTGGCTTTATGGCTCAAAATGCTAATTATATTTCAACTAATAAAGCTATAATAGATCCTAATAATCCAGATAATTTTGATCAATTAGCCGATTTATCAAATTATAGCGAATTAGCAGGCTATCAAACAAAAAATATGGATAAGAAAGATCAAATGAAAGAAAAAGGCAATTTTGCCACAGATGAGATATTTGACGAACCTTCATTATCAATGCCTACTCTTGATTGCAATCAAAGAGGTAGTTATTTCTTAGATTCTTTACAAAATAAATGTAGCAGAGTTAAATGCTTTATTAAAGATCCTCCTGAGCTACTTGGCTTAGATATACAAGACATTGAAAATTCATTTAGAATTTGGGTTCAAAATGGTGGCGCATTATTCACACCAGCAAGAATTAATTCTAACATTAATGATGAGGACCCAAATCAAAATGATGAAACAAATGTGCAAATTAAAAATGTTGCTGAAATATCAGATCAAGGCCATGAAAATAATGTATTTATTGACGAAAATAATAATCATTACGCCCTAGCATCAAGAAGCTCTTCAAGAATTCAAGATTTATCTATAATTACTGGTGAATGCTCTAATGATAAGGGCTTCTTCCAGATAGGAAGTGTTGCACCATATAGAACATGCGATCATCTTGGTAATTTATCAGAAGTTAAAAATAAATGCGCCACTAGATGCAATCAAGTTGTAGAAAATCCTCGAGATATCAGACAACTTAAAACAGACGAATCTCATAGCAATGCTCTTTGGGATGAAACAGATGCAGTAGATGATCCAGAATTAGTTATTTCATCTAGATGTAAGTCAGGTCATATAAAATATCCATATCCACCAATGAGAAATGATATGGGAGAATATTATAAATTTAGATATTCGCCATCAACAACAATAAATAATTTAATTGAAAACACTGACGTAACTAATGAAATAATGCCATTTAATGTAAAGGACGATACAAGAACAATAAATAACACTCCTATTAGAAATTGCAAACCAATTAAAATTGCAGGAACCAATAATCAAGCCACTATTTGGACTAGGCCAGATAGTGATTGCATTAATAGCTGCCCTGGATTTGAGCAAGATCCAAGGCAGAATGTTGGATTAACTCTTCATCCATATTCAACTAACTCAAATCAGCAAATTTTCAATAGTACTGTGAAAGAATTATTTGGTAATAATATTATTGCAATTAAATGGAGTAAAACCAATTTAGGCCAATGGCAACATATTCAAGGCTCTGGTCCTTTAGATACTAGCAGACAAGCTAACTTGGATAATCAAAGTGCACAAAATTATACCCCTTCATCATCTCTATCATATTCTATTAGCAGAAGATGTGGAGAAAATGGTAAATGGGAGGATCCTATTATAAATTGCGTTGCCAAAGGATTTGATGATAAAGATAAAATTGATGGAACTAATGCTATATATTCTGCCCCTTCTGGAAGCTCAGGAAGACTTCCAGCTGGTCAAACAATATCCACAGGAAATTGCATTGCCAATTTTTATAGATCAGGCGCTACCAACTTTAATAGCCCCAATAAAGATAAATCAACTATACCTATTACATGCACCGCAAACCAAAATGGCTATATTGACAAATATTATTTTAACAAAGGTAGTGGAGAATATTGTGTAGCAAAATGCAGAGGACCAGGTAAAAACTACCCTACAGGAGCGGGATCAACTACAGGACAAATTGACTATAGTAATAATTTTTACACTGAAAATGAGGTAATTGACCTTGCCTGCCATAATAATTATGGTAATAAACATGGCACATCTACAAGTAGCATAGCCAAAGATGTTTATTACAGATGTGGTAAACCAGAAAAAATACCCAAAGGAAATCTTTTCTCTTTTTTTCCAAAAGAGCTAGTTGATTACAATATCGATAGATCAACTAGAGTACCATATATCATTTGCCAAAATAATGGTTTATGGTCTGGCGTTAAAGAAGATTGCACTAAATGTCGTGATTGCACAATAGGTAGCGAACTTAGTAAAAAACATCCAGGGGGATTTACGTTTTACGCCTATCACTATTTTAACGCCAATAATTTACATTCAGATTGCGCAAGAGTTAATAGTGAAAGACGATATCCTTCCGATAGATCATATTCTCTTAATTTAGGAGATGGCAATTCGGCGACAGTTTCAAGTGGTAGCTCTGGTGGCCCAGTATGCAGATATATAACCATAAAGGATCGTCCTTCACTTGGAAAACAAGACTATAATAGTATGAGCTTTTGGTATTCTTGTGTCGATGGAGACTTAAGGCATGATTTTATTAATGATAAGGTTGGTCAAAATGATGCCTGTGATGGTGATAATTGGGATTGGTCTGAGGAGCATGAACAATGTCATTCTGGAGCAGAGTGGTTGCCAAATTAACAAAAATTATTTTATCAAAAAATGACAATATCAATAATAATGGGGTCTAAATCAGATCTTGAAATAATGCAAAAATCAGGTGAAATGCTTGATCAATTTGGAGTTAAATATGAAATAAAGATTGTTTCTGCTCATCGTACTCCTGATAGGCTTTATAAATTTTGTCAAAATGCTAAAGAAAATGGCACTAAAATTATCATTGCTGGCGCTGGAGGTGCTGCGCATCTTCCTGGCATGGCGGCAGCAATTACGGATCTTCCAGTTTTAGGGGTACCAACTAAGAGCAAGGCTCTTGATGGCATAGACTCCTTATTATCCATTGCTCAAATGCCTGCTGGCATTCCTGTTGCCACTCTTGCTATTGGTGAGGCTGGCGCTAAAAATGCTGCTTTAATGGCAATAGCAATTTTAGCATTAAATGACAATAATTTAGCGCAAAAACTTCAAGATTTTCGCCAAAAACAAACAGAATCAGTGCCTTTTGATATTAAATAATGCTAAATTATCAATATTATTTAAGCACAAAATTAATATTATTATTATTTTTAATTTTCTATCCTCATCTATTAATGGCTAGCAATAAATATGACACTTCCAAATTAAGTGATTTACAAAAATATGTAACTCTAGAAAATGGCACTGAACAACCATTTAATAATAAATATTGGAATAATAAAGAAGAAGGCATATATGTTGATATAATCTCCATGGAAGTTTTATTTTCATCTAAAGATAAATTCGACTCAAATAGCGGTTGGCCAAGCTTTACCAAACCTATTAACAATAAGGTGATCACAGCCCTAAAAGATAATTCACATAATACGACTCGAATAGAAGTAAGATCTGCCAAATCAGATGCTCATTTAGGTCATGTTTTTAATGATGGACCAATTAGTGATGGAGGTTTAAGATATTGTATTAATTCTGCATCTCTAAAATTTATTCCAAAGGATAAGATGGCAGAAAGTGGCTACAAGCAATATCTATATTTATTTGACAAAAATAATAATCATATCAAACAAGCAATACTGGCTGGTGGCTGTTTTTGGGGTATGGAGCATTTATTTGCTGATCTTGAAGGTGTTATTGATGTTGTTAATGGCTATAGTGGCGGAGATATTGCTAATCCAGGCTATAAAATTGTTTCATCTGGTATTTCAGGTCATGCTGAATCGATTAAAATTATCTATGATTCAACCAAAATATCATATGAAAATATTTTGCGATTTTTTTTACAAATTCACGACCCAACCCAATTAAATCGTCAGCAAAATGATATTGGCACTCAATATCGTTCAGCAATTTTTTACCAAGATCAACAACAAAAAGAAATTGCTCAAAATATTATAAAATTAGCTAATGATTCAGGCAAATTTCCTGGCAAAATTGTCACTGAAATTACTAAATTTAAAGAATTTTACCAAGCAGAGCAATATCATCAAGATTATTTAGCTAAAAACCCTAATGGCTATAGCTGCCATAAAATAAGAGATAATTGGCAATTTTAGTATTTATTATTTTTTAATATCATTTGATCAGCTTGATCTTGGACTTTATTTAGCGCCTTTTCAACAATAATTTTTAAATCTTCAACCTGCTCATTATTTGCTGATCTTTCAATATTATAGAGTTTTTTATCGCAAATATATGCTAATTTTGAAAATGGCAAAGGCATCTTAAATTTATCCCAACTATTAAAAATCTTAAATTTTGAAGATGAATATGAAACAACCAAAATATCGGCACTACTAATTCTGGCAATATTAATGACTTCGCCATTAATTTTTTGACTAGGACCTCTAGGTCCATCTGGAGTAATGCCAATTGCTTGAGAATTTTTCAACCCCCAAAATATTTTTCTTATTGCGTCAATACCAATGCCACGAGATAATTTTCTGCCATTTTGAGTTGATCCCAAAATTGAGATAAAATCAAAATTTTCCATAACTCGCCCTACTATTTTACCGTCTCCATGGCGCGAAGCCAGTGTCATAATTTTGTAATTTGGATATTTTTGACGTATTTTTCTGGCAAAATGAGGTATCATCATTAATCTATTATGCCAGAATAATATTAATAAAGGTTTATTTTGAGATGGATTTTTAAGAGCAATATCAAAATTAGTAAATTCTTTTGAAGAGCTGTAATATATTAAATGAATATAAATAGTTATTATCCAAGATAACAGCCACTGTATAGAAGACGAATAAAAAAACCTTCTAATTATATTGATATATTTTTTAGACAATTTTTTGACCAGTTTTTTTCCAATCATTGATAAATATCTCTAAACCCTTATCGGTTAATGGGTGAGAGACTAGCTGATGCAAAACCTTAGCCGGAATTGTTGCAACATGTGCTCCTAATTTAGCGGCTGTAGTAATATGAATAGGATTACGAATTGATGCTACTAATATTTCTGTTTTAAAATTATAATTACTATAAATTTGGCATATTTCATCAATTAATTCTAGCCCATCTTGACCAATATCATCCAACCTACCAACAAAGGGTGAGATAAATGTTGAACCTGCTTTTGCAGCCAATAATGCTTGCGCAGCAGAAAAGCATAATGTTACATTAGTTTTGATATTTTTATCAGAAAAATAGCGACATGCCTTAATACCATCCATTGTTAAAGGCAATTTAATACATACATTATCAGCAATTTTACTAAGAATTTCACCTTCTTTGATCATTGTTTGATAATCAGTAGCAGCTACCTCAGCACTAACTGGACCATCAACAATTTCACAAATTTGAGCAATTAACTCCGAAAAATTAACGCCAGCTTTGGCAATTAAGCTAGGATTTGTTGTAACGCCGTCAAGTAAGCCATATTGCGATAATTCTTTGATCTCAGATATTTCAGCAGAATCAATAAAAAATTTCATAATTTTATTTTAAATTAATAACTATAACTTATATTAAAATAATATCGATATTTTTTTAATCAATAGATGACTCAAAAATTTGCTGAAATTTTATTACCTACTGCTCTAGATCAGTTTTTTACTTATTCTTATGAACAAGATCTTAAAATTGGTAATATTGTTAATGTTGAATTTGGCAAAAGAAAAATTTGGGGTGTCGTTGTAAATATCAATATCATACAAGCTCCTAAAATTGACAAAATTAAAAATATTATTGCCATTAATGATAATATTTATCTAAATGAGAAATATATCGCCTTTATTTCAAAATTAGCCAATTATAATATGGTAAGTAAAGGCTTGGTATTAAAATCTTTTATCAATATCTTAAATAGCAATAAAACTAAAAAAGAACCTGAATTATTCATTCAAAATTTTAACAAAGATAATCTTAATTTAAAAGAATTACTACCACATCAGCTAGAAGTAGCACAAAATATATTTGAAGAAATTAATAAAAACAAAGCGCAAAATTTTCTGATTCATGGCGTTACTGGCTGTGGCAAAACTGAAATTTACTTTGATATAATAGCAAAAATTTTAGCCAATAATAATTCACAAATCCTAATATTACTACCTGAAATTGCCTTAACTAGTCAAATTACAATGCGCTTTGAGCAACAATTTGGCTTTAAAGCTGCTATTTGGCATTCTAAAATATCAGCTAAAAATAAAAGAGAAATTTATTACGCCCTTAATTCTGGCAATTTAAGAATATTAATAGGTGCACGCTCTGCTTTATTGCTACCTTTTAAAAATTTACAGCTAATAATAATTGACGAAGAACATGATTCATCATTTAAACAAGAAGATATCTTTAAATTTAACGCCAGAGATATGGCAATAATGCTTGCCAAAATCATGAATTTTCCTACTATTTTAGCTAGCGCAACACCCGCTATTGAAAGCTATAATAATGCCCTTACTAATAAATTTAAATATTATCACATTACTAAAAGCTTTGGCAGCAAAAATATTATTGATATCATAGATCTTACTCAAGAAAAACTCGATAGAAATAAATATTTAAGCAATAAATTAAAAGATGAAATCGCCAGAAATATTGCTAGCAATAAGCAATCATTGCTTTTTATAAATAGAAGGGGCTACAGCCCTGTTACAATGTGCGCAAAATGTGGCACTAAATATCGATGGCTTAATTGCGACTCGCATTTAGTTCTTCACAAAAATAAAAATAAATTAATTTGCCATTATTGTAATCATCAAGAAAATTTTACCAATATCTGCAAATCTTGTGGCCATAAAGGTTCAATAATTTCTCTTGGTATTGGTGTTGAAAAAATCGTTGAAGAAGTTACTCAATATTTTCCTCAAGCAAGAATTGCCTGTGCTACAAGCGACATTATCACAAATTTTGATCAAGCAAGTAACTTAGTTAATAAAATCCTTAACAATGAAATTGACATAATTATTGGCACTCAAATGATAGCTAAGGGCTATGATTTCCCTAATTTAACTTTAGTTGGCATTGTTGATATTGACTCAATGCTTTATTCTAGCGAGTTAAAAGCTTTAGAAAGAGTTTACCAAATATTAAACCAAGTTATTGGTAGATCAGGTCGAAGATCTGAAAAAGGCAAGGTTATAATTCAGAGCTATAACCCAAAAAATATGATATTTAACTTTATAGGTAATGATGATCACAAGGCATTTTATAATTTTGAGATTAAAAATCGTAAATTATTTGATCTTCCACCCTTTTCAAGATTGGCAAAAATTGAAGTTAGTGCTTTTTTAGAAAATGATGCTAAAAATTATGCTAAAAATATCGTAACAAAATTTCCTATTAATGACAAGCTAGAACTATTTGGTCCAGCTCCAGCAGTAATTGGCAGACTTAAAAATCGCTATTATTTTATCATTAATATCAAAGCAGCTAAAAATCTTAATTTACAAAAATTAATTTCTGATATAATTGACTCACTTATTATTCCCAGTAAAATTCGTATTAAAATTGATATTGATCCAATTTAGCTAGATATATTTTAAGAGCCAGTTGTATAATTAGGAGATTCAGATGTAATAGTAATAGAATGAGGGTGAGATTCCTTAAGGCCAGAATTGGTAATTTTGACAAAATCACAATTATTGCGCATTTTTAAAATAGTGTCATTACCAGTATAACCCATTGCTGATCTAAGGCCACCAACTAATTGATGGATGATTTCGCTGGCCATTCCTTTATATGGTACACGCCCCTCAACTCCTTCTGGAACTAATTTAAGCTTATCTTTAACATCTTGTTGAAAGTAGCGATCTGCAGAGCCACGAGCCATAGCACCCATAGAACCCATACCTCTATATGTTTTATAAGATCTGCCCTGAAATAAGATAATATCGCCCGGAGCTTCCTCGCATCCTGCTAAAAGACCACCAATCATAGCAACATTTGCACCAGCCGCAATTGCCTTGGCAAGATCTCCTGAAAATCTAATACCACCATCTGAAATAACAGGAATTTTAGCTTTATCACAATATTGCATAACATCAAAAAGTGCTGATAATTGCGGAGCGCCAACTCCAGCAACTACTCTTGTTGTACAAATTGACCCAGGACCAATACCAACCTTAACAGCATCTGCACCAACTCCGATAAGAGCCTTAGCAGCCTCTTTAGTAGCAATATTACCAGCAATAAAATCTTGCCTTGGAAATGATTTTTTAAGATATTTTAAATTATCAATAACACCCTTAGAATGACCATGAGCTGTGTCAATTATTATGATATCACAACCCGCTTCAATCAGAGCCTCTGATCTTTTAATACCCTCCTTGCCAACGCCAACAGCTGCCGCAACTAGCAATCTGCCATCCTTATCTTTAGCGGCATTTGGAAAAAGCTTTGATTTTTCAAGATCTTTACCTGTCATCAAGCCAAGGCAATTATTGTTATTATCGACAATAATGATTCTTTCAATTTTATTTTTATGTAGTAATTTTCTTGCCTCAGTTTTAGTAACATTAGCTTTGGCTGTGACAAGATTTTCACATGTCATTAACTCCGAAATTGGCTGCTTTTTATTAGTAGCAAATCTCACATCTCTATTGGTTAAAATACCAACTAGCTTATTTGTATTTGGTTTAACAACTGGAATTCCAGATATGCCATAATCATTCATAATATTTAAGGCATCTCCTAATGTGGCATCGCTATTAATTACCACAGGGTCAATTACCATTCCAGATTCAAATCTTTTGACTTTTTTAATTTCATTAACTTGCTCTTTAATAGACATATTTTTATGGATACAACCCATACCACCACATTGAGCAATAGCAATTGCCAATCTGCTTTCAGTAACAGTATCCATGGCAGCAGATATAAGAGGTATTTGTAATGAAATATTTTTAGTAATTTGTGTAGCGGTGTTAACTTCGCTTGGAATAATTTCAGAATATGCGGGCTTGAGAAGAACATCGTCAAATGTTAAATAATAAGGATCATTTTCAATTGATTTGCGATTTTTCTTCATATAAGTAGCTTATAAAATGTTAATAATATGTCTTAACAACAAATAAAAACATTAATTTAATTAAAATAGTTTGACAAAATCTATAATAATATTATTAATTATTGAATATAAATTACAATCATATTTTTAAACAAATAATGCAATCACTCATAGAAAAGAAATGTCTTGAACAAGGCTTAAAAATGACAGAAAATAGAAAAATTGTAGCTAATATTTTATCCAATAGCAATGATCACCCCGATGTTGAAGAAGTATATAAAAGATGCTTAAAACAAAATCCTAATATTGGCATTGCTACAGTATATCGTTCCTTAAAAATATTTGAAGAATATAACATTATTACTAAACATGATTTTCACAATGAAGGACGTGCTCGCTACGAACCAATCAATGACGATAATCACCATGATCACTTAATTGACATTACCACTGATGAAGTTCACGAATTTTTCAATGAAGAACTCGAAAAACTCAAAGAAAAAGTTGCCAAAGAAATGGGTTTTGAATTAGTTGATCACCGCTTAGATCTATATTGCAGACCAATTAAAAAATAACTAATGTCGAACATAATATATCAAAAATTTTCTCCTCAAGCAACATTTGAAGGATTAAATAATATCGACAAATTATGTAAAATGTTTAGCCAGCTTTATCGAATTGATCTATATAAGGATGGTCTTGACTTAATACTGACCAAATTATCACAAAAGCAGCTAAATTTTGAAGTAAAAATCATCAAAGATTGGGACACAAATATCGGATGTTTTTTAACTGAGCAACAAAGCGTTTTTGACAAAACTATAGGCAAATTTTGGGCTAAAAAAAATCTTAAAATAATATTGCGACAATTAAGCTACAATGTTTTAGCCCATGAAATGGCCCATGCAGTTGATTTTGAAAGTGGTCTTGATCTAAATGACGATTTTCGTCAAGCCATATATTTAGATTTAAGTAGCACACAACCAACAATCATAACCCTTAAATCTCATGCTCACAGATTAATGATAGAGGCAGTCAAAAGCTATCCAAAAAACCAAATAATCAATGAATTATTTGCTCGCTATTTTGAATTATTGTCAATATCGCGAGATGTCTGTTCTAATGGCGATTTTAGCACCAATGATGTCATGAATTACTTTGCTAATACCACTAAATATATTACCGAAATATTAAATCCTTTTATCAAAAAACAAATAGATCAAATAATTGCCAACCAAACCATATCAGTTGCTAACGAAGTTAAAATAAATAATCATGGTCAAAATTATCGCGAAAAAATAGACTCATTTCATCAAAAACAAGATAGCGACGGACAAAAATCATGGGCCAAAAATACCAAATCTAACCATATGTATCATAATAGCTGGAATCAATATCAGGCCTTAAATAATAATAAAGATAATCAAGATAATTAATATAATGGCAGTTCATACCCAAATAAACCAAGAAGAATTAGAAATATTCCTTAAAAATTATCAAATTGGTCAATTAATAAATTACCAAGGAATAATGGCTGGTATTGATAATAGTAATTTTATTATTAATAGCACAGATAATAAATTTATTCTTACCATATTTGAATCCAGAATTAACTATAATGATTTACCATTTTATATTGAATTAGCATCTCATTTATCAAAAAAGAATATTTGCTGCCCTACCCCAATCAAAAATAACAATAATCAATTTCTTACCAATATCAAAAATAATAAATTAGCCAGCTTGGTTACTTTTCTTAATGGCAAATCCTTACAACCATCAATAAATGGCTTATATAATAATATTACCCCTGATCATTGTTACCAAATTGGGCTAATTACTGCAAAAATGCATCTTAATGTTAGTGACTTCAACCTTAAAAGAGAAAATGATCTTGGTGTTGCTAATTTTGCAGATTTTTTTGCCAAATTTTCATCATTAGTAAATGATTACCAACCTAATTTAAAAAATAAAATTACCTCAATATTACAATTTTTAACAAATTCTTGGCAATATAACCTACCCTCTGGCGTTATACATAGCGACTTATTTCCTGATAATGCCTTTTTTGACAATAATAATAAAATTAGCGGCATTATAGATTTCTATTTTGCTGCCAATGACTTACTTATCTATGATTTTGCCTGTATTGTAAATGGCTGGTGTTTTGATCAAAATAATAAATTTAGCCAAAATAATTTCAACTCATTATTAAAAGGCTATCAACAAATTAGAAAATTTACAAAAAAAGAATTAGATTTTCTAAATATTGCCTTAATTGCCAGCGCCACAAGATTTCTTTTAACAAGGCTACATGATTATTTCTTTACTGACAAAAACTCATTAGTAACCATAAAAGACCCTCAAGAATATCTTACCAAAATTGATTATTTCTTAAATAATGCCAATTAAACATATTTTTTTAGGCAAAAATTGCCTAATTAATAAGGAATTAACTGATCATGATAATTTAAAACAACATTTAACTAAAAATAATATTTCTTGCAATAAAATATTATTTTTAAAACAAATTCATAGCAATAAAATAGTCACCATCGATCACGAAACCAAAATTTACAATAAAAATAACAAACCTCATGCTGATGGCATAATAACAAATATAAAAAATATTGCAATTGCTGTAATCACAGCTGATTGTGCCCCAATTTTATTTTACGATCAAAAGCAAAATATTATAGCTGCTACTCACGTCGGATGGCGCGGAGCATTTGATGGTGTAATTGAAAATACCCTTAATCAATTAGCAAAAATTAATGCCAATAATATAAGCGCTATTATTGGCCCTATGATCCAACAAAATTCTTACGAGGTTTCTAAAGACCTATATGATATTTTTTGCAATCAAGATATTAATAATAAAATTTTCTTCAAAGCTAAAAATAATTTAAAAACAAATAGCTCCGATAATGAGCAAAAATATTTATTCGACTTAAATCAACTAATTTATCAAAAATTATCAAAATATAATATTAAAAATATCACCAACCTACAAATAGACACACTAAGCAATGATCAATATCACAGCTACCGCCAATCAACCTTACTAAAACAAAATAATCAAAATAGAAATATTTCGTTAATTTGCATTAATTAAAAATTACCCTTGATTTCTAAAATAAATCACAAAAAATTTTTTTAAATTTTTTTTAAAATTACTTTTGTGTAACTTTAAAAATTTTGCTAGGATAAAAATAATTAATTTTATTTATATCAATTTCTTTATTATATAAAAACATTAAACATGAAAGCTCTTAAATTAAAATTAATCATTACAACATTAATATTACTAACAACAAACGCTATGGCTAAAACTCAAGGCCATTATTTTGGTGCCAGCATCATTAACACTAAATTTTCTTTTGATAGCGCTTCTTGTGAACTTTATAGCAAATTCTGTTCTTCTAAAAATGTCAATGATTACGGAGTTGGTATTGACTATAAATATGCAATTAATCGTAACGGATTTTATATCGCACCAAAAATATTTTATGATGCAAATAACATTAATAATAAAGATCATAGCTCAGGCATGGTTGGTGGTCAATTCAATTTAACAATAAAAGAAAATCACAAATTAAATAATAGTTTTGGCCTTGGGGCTGAATTAGGATATGATCTTAGCAATAAATTCTCATTTTTCTTAACAGCATCTCACAAAACAATGATGTATCTACATGAATATTATGTTGATGACCAAGCATCTACTCCTTCTAAAACTGGATTTTACAAACGCTCTGAAAAACAAGAAGTAATATCATATGGTATTGGCTCAGGAATTAAAATTAGTGAGAAATTAAGATTAAATTTCAGCTATGAAACATCATTTTTTTACAAACCAACCAACACCATAAAATATGATACTGATAAGCATAAATTAAGTCATAAAATTTTTAGAACTAATTTATCTTATAATTATTAAAATAATATTATAAATAAAATGACCATAAAAGAAGATTGCCTTAAAGATAAAGACACTGAATGTGAAAAATCACAAGTTTTAGCAGCAGAAGAATGTAAAGCCTTAGGAGACTTTGACAAAATCGATCAATGCATTTTAGATGCAAAAGAAGAGTCAGAGAGGTGTAAAGATCAAGCTGAAAGGGATTGCGAAACTCAAGATACCACAATAGTAGGACCGCAAGCTACTACTCCACCACCTACAGAAGATACCACAATAGTACGACCGGAAACTCCTGCTCCACCACCTACAGAAAATAATGCTACAAAAATTACTGATCATTGCTATATTATTATTGGTGATAATTGCCAAGGAAATCTAGATAAAGAAATAACGTCACTTGCATCTTATGATAATTGTATTGCTGCACAAAACTCTTATAATACAGATCAAAAATATAATGAATTGATAAAATTAGGTGTTACATCAACTATATCCAGCAACCAAAAAAATTTACATCTTATTTGCCCTGTTCCCACTCAAGAAGAAAAATGTGAAATTATTCTAGATTGCAAAGATACTACTAAAGAATTAGAAGATGCTTTAAATAATCTTTCCGGAAGCTGTCAAGATGTAGAAAAAACTTTTAAAAACCTTGATAATACGGATATTTTGAAAAAAAATGGCAATTTAAGATTATATAATAATTCCTTAGAATATATATGTGATAAACCTATTGACACAGAAGTAGATTCTTCTAAAGGTGGTGGGCTACCTATAGGATCTATTATTGGTATTGTTTCTGTGGCTTTAGTTCTAACTGGTATTGGATTTTACTTCCATAAACAACAAAAGAAAAAGAATAAAGATGCGGCACTGCCAACAGGTGAAGCAGAAACACCAAAACATAAAATTGTTTTTAGCGCAAGATCGCCCGAAGAATCAACTGGTACACCTCCACCCCCTGGAGTATCAGTAAAAAGAAGATTTAGGTTTAACGATGTTCTAGTCCTTAGTTCTGCTAGAATAATATTAAAGCAATATGATATGGGTGAAGGAGAACAAGAAAAAGAAGATATGGGTGAAGGAGAACAAGAAAAAAAAGCTGCTGAAAAAGTATTATTGAAACTAGGAGATCGCCCCCCCGAACAACAACCTATATCTTCAACTACAACACCTGAACAAGAAGGTCCAATGGGTGCTGCTGGTGGTGGTGCAGTAGATCACGGTGATAAACTTCATAAATTAGGACCAGCCTCTCCTGATAATCCGGTGCAATTACATAAAGATGATGATGATAAAATTCCAGATGATGTAAAAAAATGCCTGGAAGAAATAATTTCAAAATTAGAAGAGGATTTGATAGATACAACACCTATGATAACACCACCAAATCAAGAATTAGTATCAACCATACTACCACCTGGTAAACCGAAGCAGAAAGTCGTCGGGCAAGAAAGTGATGATAGTCAACGTGCTGCACGTGATTTTTGGGGAAGAATAGATCGTGAAGCTGGTAAAGGTAACACTTTAGAATTTACAACAACACCACAAGCATCGCCAACTAAATCATCATCAGCAGCAGTGTCACCAGGCATGAGTGGTGGACATCAAGTTTGATGGTGCCTAGAGGCGGAATCGAACCACCGACACAAGGATTTTCAGTCCTTTGCTCTACCGACTGAGCTATCTAGGCATAAATTAGAGTAGTTTTTAATATAAATTTTATAGAAATTATAATTACTTATATAGTGACTAAAATTAAATTTATATAAAACTGCTTTAATAATTAAATTATAATATTTATGTTATAATTTAATTTTGTATTTGCAATAAAACAAATTAAATTATGGAAGTTATTTATGATTATAAATTTTATGTAATTACCTCTTATATAATAACATTATTATTACTCGGAGGTATTAGCTTTATTTCAATTTATAATCTTGTTAAATATAGCAAATAATTTTGTTGTTATTAAATATCTAATACTAATCTTTGTGGATCTTCGAGTAATTCTTTAACTCTTACCAAAAATGTTACTGCTTCTTTACCATCAATAATTCTATGGTCATAAGATAGCGCTAAATACATTATTGGTCTAATTTTAATTTCGCCATTAACTACTACTGGCCTTTCTTGAATTTTATGCATTCCTAAAATACCAGATTGTGGTGGGTTAATAATTGGCGTTGAAAGAAGAGAGCCATAAACCCCACCATTAGAAATGGTAAAAGTTGCTCCAGTTAAATCAGAAATTGCTAAATTGCCATCACGTGCTTTTGTGCCAAGATTGACAATTTCTTTTTCAATTTCTGCCAAATTTCTTTTATGAGCATTTCTAAGAACCGGAACTACCAAACCCTGAGGAGACCCAACAGCAATCCCTATATCATAGTAATTTTTGTAAATAATGTCATTACCTTCAATTTCAGCATTGACAGCAGGAATTTCTTTTAAAGCAACAATACATGCTTTAACAAAAAATGACATAAAGCCAAGCTTTATATTGTGCTTTTTTTCAAAAATGTCTTTATATTGCTTTCTAATTTGCATAATTGCCGACATGTCAACTTCGTTAAAAGTAGTTAATATAGCGGCATTATTTTGCGATTCTTTTAATCTTTCTGCTATTTTTTGTCGCAATTTAGACATTTTGACTCTTTGAGTTGGTTTATCGTCGCTATAATTGCTATTAGATTGATTGTCAATTTCATTAAGAACATCGCCTTTAGTAACTCTGCCATCTTTGCCCGTGCCAGCAATTTTAGTGGTATCTATATTATTTTCTGCAGCAATTTTCTTTGGAGCAGGAGATAATATATTATTACTAGCTATATTATTCATGCTTGATGTTACAGTGGAGCTTTCTGAACTAGCTTTATTACTAGATTGCTTTGCCTCGCCTTCTTTTAAAATACCAATAATATCTCCAACCAGCACATTATCGCCTTCACTAACTTTGATATCTTCAATAATGCCATTTGCAGGGGCGTTAACTTCAAGAGTAACTTTGTCAGTTTCAAGCTCAACAATTAATTCATCAGCCGCGACATAATCACCCTTATTTTTATATAATTTAGCAATTGCTGCTTCTGATACTGATTCACCAAGAGCTGGAACTTTAATTTCGATAGACATAATTAGTTAATTTAATTATTTTAAGCATTGATTAATAATTTCATCCTGCTCTTTTTTATGACAAGAAGCATAACCCGTAGCAGGCGAAGCGCAAGAAATTCTGCCAATATATTTTGGCCGTAAAAACTTACTTTTATTTGTGATTAAGGTATTTTCAATATATTGTTCAATAAATTGCCAAGAACCCATATTTTTTGGCTCTTCTTGGCACCAGAAAATTTCAGCATTTTTATATTTTGCCAATTCCTTGGCAATTTCAGCTTCAGGATATGGATATAATTGTTCAAAACGAATTAGAGCAATATCATTTATTTTATTTGCATTTCTAGCTTCATATATATCGTAATATATTTTTCCTGAACATAATATGACTTTCTTGACCTTATTATCAGCTGTTAATTTGTCAGTTTCTGGAATAATTGCTTTAAAATTATCATCACAAAATTCTGAAATATCAGATACAGCCAATTTATGTCTTAATAATGATTTAGGAGTCATGACAATAAGTGGCTTACGATCTTTACTGATAATTTGGCGCCTTAATGCATGAAAGAAATTAGCAGGATTTGTAATATTAACTACTCTTAAATTATTATCAGCACATGATTGAAGATATCTTTCTAATCTTGCTGAAGAATGCTCCGGTCCTTGGCCTTCATAGCCATGAGGAAGTAACATTACCAAGCCAGATTTTCTAAGCCATTTAACTTCAGATGATGCAATAAATTGGTCGAAAATTATTTGAGCACCATTAGCAAAATCTCCAAATTGAGCCTCCCAAATTGTTAGCGAGTTTGGATTGGCGAGTGAATAGCCATATTCAAAGCCAAGCACGCCATATTCTGATAATATAGAGTCATAAACTTCAAATTTTGCCTTATTAGAAATTTGACTATATATATTATGCTTATCAGCGTTTTCACTATCATGAATAATAGAGTGCCTATGAGAAAATGTGCCACGCCCAGAATCTTGACCAGAAATTCTAACATTACTACCTTCATTGATCAAACTGGCAAATGCCAAAGACTCAGCACAGCCCCAATCAATATTAGTGCCCGATATTACCGATTCATTTCGAGCTTTAAGCTGCTTAAGAATTTTGTTATTAATATTAAAATTTTGAGGAATTGTGGTTAATTTAGTAATAAGATCTAGGATAGTTTTTTTACTAATTTTAGTTACTATTTGTTCTTTAGGATTGTGCTCAATTTTGCTCCACAAGCCTTTTAACCAATCAGCTTTAGCTTTATAATTTTTTGCCTCATCAAAATTTTTAGCCAAATTTGCTTCAAAATCACTGATAATTTGGGTATAATTATCATTATTGATGATATTTTGGTTGATAATTTTACTAGCAAATTTTTCTAAACATGATTTTTGCGATTTAACCTTTTTATACATTACAGGCTGAGTGTATAAAGGTTCATCACCTTCATTATGCCCGTATTTTCTATAGCCAATAATGTCGATAATTATGTCTTTTTGAAATTTTTGACGATATTTAACAGCTAATTTAGCGATTTTTACAACTGATTCTACGTCATCGCCATTAACATGAAAAATTGGTGCCTCGATCATTTTAGCTAAATCTGAAGCATAATGCGTGCCTCTTGAATCCCATGAATTAGCTGTAAAACCAATTTGATTATTAGTTATAATGTGAATAACACCGCCAATATTATAAGCCTCAACAGTGCCAGTAACAAGACTTTCTGCAACTGAACCCTGGCCAATAAAAGCAGCATCACCATGAAGTAAAACAGCGCATATTGCTTGCTTATTGTTATTAATAAGATCTTGTTTAGCCCTGACCTTTCCTGCAACAACACAATTAACAGCTTCTAAATGAGACGGGTTAAAAGCCAATGATAGATCAATTTTATTGCCGTCAATATTTCGTGAAGAGGAATATCCCATATGATATTTAACATCTCCTGATTTAGTTATATTTTCAGGCATTGAAACAGCTCCTTGAAACTCAGCTATCATATCGCTATATTTTTTACCCATTACATTAGTTAGGGTATTTAACCTGCCACGATGAGCCATGCCAATACAGATTTTTTGGATGCCATTTTTAGCACCAAAATCAATGATTTTTTCAATTGCATTGATCGATGATTCACTACCTTCAATTGAAAATCTCTTAGCACCAGGAAATCTCTTATGAAGAAATTGCTCAAATTTTTCAGTTTTAACTAATTCATTAAGAATTTTTAGCTTTTCTTCCTTAGCTATCTCATTAATGATTTCTTGATTATATTGCTCATCAAGCCATGATTTTTCTTCTTCATTTGAGATATAGTCATATTCACAACCAATATTAGAACAATAAAGATTATTTAAATGCAAAATAAAGTCTTTAACCTTGGCTTTATTAAAATTTAAATAATCATTAAAATCAATTTCTAACTCAAGATCTTCTCGCTTTATATTGTGATAATTTATGCTTATTTCTGCAATTTGCTTTTTTGGCTGGATGTTTAAAGGATCTAGATTGGCAGTAAAATGAGCATGTTTTTTATATGATTGATGTAATTTTTGTAATTTTAGTAGTAATAAATCATTAATAAGTGATTTATCTATATTTATATTGTTATTTTTTTTAGATTTATTGTCAATTTCACCATTTGAAGAGATATCATATTGTTTGGCATCAATAATAGTAAGATCTCTGTTACTCCAATCAGGCCCTTGATAATCAATTAATACAGATTTGACCTCTTCTTCATTAGCAACAAAAAATTCAGCCCAAGAGCTATCTATAGATGATGGGTTTTGTACAAATTTTTGATATAATTCATTAATAAATACTATATTTGTACTAAAAAACTGCGCTGTTTTTTCAAATTTTTCTTTCATAATTATATTTTTAAAGCAAAATAATCTATCTGCCAAGATAATATAATCATGTTAAATTAATCTTTTGCTTTAAAAAAAGCAAGCATATTAATTAGACTTAAATCTAAACTTAATAAAGACTCATTAATAAAAATTATATTTTTATCAATAATGAAATTAACCAATTCCTATTATAAATTAGGCAATGCTTTTTACAAAAAACAACTACCTGAAAAGGCGCTAAACCCTGAATTAATCTTATTTAATAAAAAATTAGCTACTAATTTAGATCTAGATTTAGCAAATAATATAAATGATATTACTAATATTTTTTCAGGCAATAAATTACCTAAAAGCTCTAAACCTATATCTTTATGCTATGCTGGCCATCAATTTGGTCACTTTGTTAATCAATTAGGAGATGGCAGAGCCATATTACTAGGAGAAGTTAAAGATAAAAAAAATATATTATATGATATTCAATTAAAAGGATCTGGCAAAACATTTTTTTCTCGTGGTGGCGACGGAAAATGCCCTCTTAATGCAGCAATTAAGGAATATATTATTTCTGAAGCAATGCATTATTTAAAAATTCCTACAACTAGATCATTATCTTTAATAAAGACACAAGATCTGATAATAAGAGATCAGATAACATCTGCAGCTATTATTACTAGAGTAGCAAAAAGCCACATTAGAATTGGCACCTTTGAATATTTTGCCTGCAAAAAAGATTTTAAAAATCTACAAATCCTAGCTAATTATACTATAAATCGTCATTACAACAAATGTCTTAATCATAAAAATAAGTATCTTTCCTTACTAAAATCTGTTATTAAATCTCAGGCTAATCTTGTATCTTCATGGATGACTATTGGCTTTATTCACGGAGTAATGAATACAGATAATATCTCAATATCTGGACAAACCATAGATTACGGTCCATGCGCATTTATGGACCAATATAATAGCAAAGAAGTCTTTAGCTATATTGATAAAAATGGCAGATATAATTTTTCTAATCAAAAAAATATAATTTTATGGAACCTAACTCAATTTGCATCTGCTATACTTCCTTTAATTGACAATGACATTAACATTGCCATAAAATTAGCTGAAATAGAAATTAATAAATTTTCACAAATTTTTGATAATTTTTATTACACTAAAATGCTAAAAAAAATAGGAATTTTTAATTATAATAAATCAATACAAGATCAAGCTCCTCAAGATCAAGCTCTTATAGATGATTTTTTAAATATTTTAGAAATTAATAATCTTGATTTTACCAATAATTTTAGAAATTTAAGCAATATTTTATCAGAAAAATCTACATTTATTAATGTTGATAATCTATGGCTAAATTGGCAACAAAGATGGCAAAAACGCCTCAAAAAACAAAAATTAAGTCAAATTGAAATTGCTAATAAAATGGATAAAATAAATCCAATTTTAATTCCAAGAAACCACATAATATCAGATATTATAACAAGATCCATTTCTCAAAATAATTTCAGCGAATTAACTGAATTAATTAAAGCAATTAAAAGCCCTTTTATCAAAAAATCTCAATATAGCAAATATTACCAAGCCCCAACAAAAAAGCAAAGAATAAAAAATACTTTTTGCGGTACTTAGAAAATAATTTTGCTTTGGTTATTATGCATCAATGGATCGTTCTGCCTGACCTCTTTGATCAAGAGGCTGAAGTTCGATAACTCCGTTCCTTCGACTCATTTCCACATCAGGAACCGGAGCAACATCTAATCCATGATCGATTGAACCCATTATACCACTACAAATATTGCTATATTCAGTAATCATCAAAAACATTACACTAGACATTGAAGCTATAGCAGAAACTGCTAGGAAAAACTGAGCTTCTGCCTTATTTTTTTCAATAACATTACTATATTCGGGTTCTACTAACGTCAATTCTGGAAAATTTTCAGAATTAACTACATTAGTTTCTTCATTTTCATCACCAAGCAATTTCTTAAAAATAGAAAAATAAAGCATGGAAGCAAGAGTAATTGATAACCCTAAAGATCTTATATCTCTTCCTATATCTCTTTCACGCGTGTTATCAACTATTAAAAAAAAATCAATAAAAGATGAAAAAGACGATCCAAAAAAAAGCAAGCCATTTAAAAAAGGATTTGGAAAAAAAGAACATATTAGCCCAGGAAATTCATTTAAACTCTTCTCAAAATCATCTAAAATTATATCATCGCATTCTATTTCATTCCCTTCAATACCATCACAATCCGAATCTCTCTTGCATTCATATGATTTCATCAGCGCTATAAATGATCGAGGATATTTGGGAGCATTACCATCATCATTAATTATTTCAGCCCTATGCTTAATAATCGAACACCTTAATTCTTGTGTGCACAAAGCATAACTATCTTCTATGTTATCTATTTTATCTCCTTTTGGATAATTAGAGCATGCTTCATCTCCATGATTATCATATTCAACACAGCTATTTATATACTCTATTATAGCCGATTTTTTGTTAGGATTAATTTTCCCATCATTATGATAGCCATCACCATTACAATATATTAGATTAAAAAAATTTTCAAATTTTGATTCTGGGTTACCATTTACTACTCTCCCAATACCACTATTAAAATAACTTTCAGCATTAGAAACTGCGCAATTTTTCATATTCGCTGCCGACCAAGTACCTACTTTAAGTGAAAAAGAAGTAGTTAAAGCAACAAGCCCTATCAATGATTAGCTATTATTAGTTTAGCTCTTATTATGGCTGGGGCGTTGGATGGCGTTCGCTTTGCTCTCTTTAAATTTTATGTAATTCTAAAATTCGCTTTGCTCATTAAGAATTAATACTAAAATTTTCGAACCTATTACGGTTCAAATCCTGCCGCCTTAAGATCGAGGATTGAAATATTTAGTTTATTTGATGATATTTTGAGTTTAGCTCTTATTATGGCTGGGGCGGCAGGATTCGAACCTACGCATCGCGGGATCAAAACCCGCTGCCTTACCGCTTGGCTACGCCCCAATGTAAGAAATGGTGATTGATGGTTATTTTATTATGTAGCTATTAAATTTGTAAGGACTGAATTTAAATAGATGCTTGTAAATAACTTTGATTAATTTAAGATTTAAATGTTTTTAAGTCAAGTATTAAGGATTTAATAAAATCATTACAATTTTAATTTTATTGATCATGAGCAAGTTACAAGATATCATCTCGCAATCAGATGCATTAAAATCTGATTTACAAAATTTCGTAAGAGATGCCGCCAACCTAAATAGCTTTGGAACTAATGGTGTTGATCCATTTATTTTTGGGCTGTCAATTTTTATTTTAGCTTGCTTTGTTGGTTATTTTGTTGTTTGGAAAGTTACTCCTGCACTTCACACTCCCTTGATGGCTGTTACTAATGCAATATCTGGTGTTATTGTTGTTGGCGCTATAATATCTCTGGGTAGTGCTAATGGGGTTTCTATAGTTTCAATATTGAGTTTTATTGCCATAATTATTGCCTCAATCAATATATTTGGTGGGTTTTTAGTTACATGGCGCATGCTAGAAATGTTCAATAATAACTCTAAGAAAAAGAAATAATAATGTCACAAAAAATTGCAAATAATCTTACATTAGGCCCCCTACCCTCATCTCAAAAAATTCACATTACCAGCCCTAAATATAGCGATGTTAATGTTGGAATGAGACAAATTGAACTATCAAAAGAAAGTGATACTAAAAATTTTGTTGTTTACGACACTTCTGGTCCTTATAGCGACAAAAACTTTATAGATAAAATTGATTTAAATAAAGGCCTACCCAAATTACGACAAAATTGGATATTAGAAAGAAATGATGTAAAAACCTATCAAGGCAGATCAGTTAAACCAGAAGATAATGGTGTTAAAATTGCTAATCTTGCTAGTGCTCCAGAATTTGACTTATCTAACTTTAAGCCCCTTATTGCCAAAGAAGGTCAAAAACCTACTCAAATGGCTTATGCTAAGGCCGGAATTATTACCAAAGAAATGGAATATATTGCCATTCGTGAAAATATGACTAGAGAAGAATTAGCCAAAAATTCAAATTATCAAGGTGAATCATTTGGCGCTAATATTCCTAAATTTATTACTGCTGAATTTGTCAGAGATGAAATTGCAGCTGGAAGAGCGGTTATCCCCTCAAATATTAACCACCCCGAAAGCGAACCTATGATTATTGGTCGTAATTTCTTAGTAAAAATTAACGCTAATATTGGTAATTCGGCAATTTTTTCAGGAGTAGAAGAAGAAGTTGAAAAAATGATCTGGGCCACTAGATTTGGCGCTGATACATTGATGGATCTTTCAACTGGTAAAAATATTCACAATATAAGAGAATGGATCATTCGAAATTGCCCTGTACCAGTTGGCACAGTTCCATTATATCAAGCATTAGAAAAGGTTGGTGGAGTTGCAGAAGATTTATCATGGGAAATATTTCGCGACACATTAATTGAACAATGTGAGCAAGGTGTTGATTATTTCACTATTCATGCCGGAGTTAGATTGCCATTTATCCACACTACCGCCAAAAGAGTTACTGGAATCGTATCTAGAGGTGGCTCAATTATGGCAAAATGGTGCTTAGCCCACCATAAGGAAAGCTTCTTATATGAGAATTTTGCTGAAATTTGCGAAATTATGAATAAATATGATGTGTGTTTTTCTCTTGGAGACGGCCTTAGACCAGGCTCAATTGCAGATGCCAATGATGAAGCACAATTTTTAGAGCTAAAAACTCTAGGCGAATTAACCAAAATTGCCTGGCAATATGATTGCCAAGTCATGATTGAAGGTCCTGGACATGTTGCAATGCACCAAATCAAAGAAAATATGGATATGCAATTAAAATATTGCCATGAAGCTCCTTTTTATACTTTAGGCCCCTTAACTACAGATATTGCCCCAGCCTATGATCATATTACATCAGCTATTGGTGCTGCTATGATTGGTTGGTTTGGAACTGCAATGCTATGCTATGTAACCCCTAAAGAACATCTTGGATTACCAAATAAAGAAGATGTTAGAACTGGTGTTATCACATATAAAATTGCAGCTCATGCTGCCGATCTTGCCAAAGGCAATGCCGCTGCTAGAGCTTGGGATGACGAATTATCCAAGGCAAGATTTGAATTTCGCTGGGTAGATCAATTTAACCTTTCTCTTGACCCAGAAATGGCCAGATCATTCCATGATGAAACTCTACCTGCCAAGGGTGCAAAAACTGCTCATTTTTGCTCAATGTGTGGCCCTAAATTTTGTTCGATGAAAATTTCACAAGATGTTAGAGATTACGCCCAAAAAAAAGAAGAAGCCAATAAAGGAATGGAAGAAATGAGCAAAAAATTCAAAGATCTGGGCAGTCAAATTAATCATGATAATAAAACTGCATAGATATTAAGCTAGACTCAAATCAGGATATAAGCTAATATTTTATCACACTGAAAGACATTTTGATTGGGTTTTAATTAAAATAATTTTGAGATAAAATCTATTTAAAATAAAAATATATATTTATATATTTTAAGTCTTTAAGTAATTTTGAGGTCAAAATATAATTCAAAATTAATGTTTTATCTGAGTTACATACGAATTTTGATATTATAGCATTTTCATCTACAATAAAATATTTAGCAAAATTAGCTTTACCCCAAAAATTTATTGTTAAATTTACACTTAATATCAAAAATATAATTAGCTAAACTTTATTATATTTTTTGGCCAAAAATAAGAACTATACATATATTATTATAGATAAGAAGAATATTACAACCTTGGTAATACGATATAATTATCAGGCTTATTTTTGAGCAGGCCCTGAAACAACAACAGGACCAACTTCTTTATAAGATGTTGGACTCATAGCTTTTAATGGCTTATTACCTATTGAATTATTAATAGCTTCTTGCGCTACATGATCTGAATATTCTTGAGATACAATATTTACTAATAGTTTTCCAAAAGTTGAAGTAGCTGAAGAATCATTAACTTCAAGAGTAATAGGCTTAAGCTCATCTGAAATTATATTTCCGTTTTCATCAACCTTTACAAGACAATTGACTGCACCTAAAAAATTTTTATCTTTTTCTCCTTCATCATATAATGAATTAGCTGCTGCAATTATAGCTTTTTCAAACTCTTTAAAATTTTTGTGCTTTGCTTTAAATTCCTCTAAATTTTCAGGTCCATAATCAACATTTTTATTCAAAATTGGGTTAGGCATAAACTGGTTAGGCTTACCCTTAAAAATTCCGGTTATTCTTCCATTGGCAATGCTACATCTGAGTGGTACACAATCACCTAATTCTTTTTGAATAATAAATGATGTGTTATCCTTATTTAATCTATTTAAATTTTCTTCTAATTCATCAATTAAAGTAACTCTTGTAACAGCATTTCCATATATACCATAATCTTCTTTTATGTAAAAAGCTACTTTTCCTCCTCCATCTGTTAGCTCTTTCTTAATCTTTTTAATATATCCTTCTTTATCTGTATCCTTTGTTTTATTATCAAAGTTATATGTAAGAGGTCTTGCTATATTACTTTTTTCAAAGCATCTATCAGTCTTACATCTTGAATTAGATTTTTCAACAGCTTCTAAATTATTAACAAATTTTAAACCGTATGTATTTTGCATTAACCCATTAAATTCTCTAGCTTTTAGAGCCTGACCCCAAGATCTTGAAAGGACTATATCGATTCCTAAATCATCATTAAAATTAATTTCTTCACCTTCTTTATATTCTTTTAAAACTTCATTTTTAAAGACAATATTTTTACCATCTGTTTTTTTTGGATCCGGATCTACTTCACTTATTTTCAAATATCTAGCTGCAAGAATTTTGTCACCATCAACTTTTATATCATCTTCAGAAGATCTATTTATATCGTCATTTTTATATTGCAGCATTAATATTCTTATATCATGGTTCTTATTAAGCATAGATCTAACAATTTGAGCCTGAGATTGATTAAAACCATCCTTACCATTCTTATTCTCTGTTATAGCTTGCGTTGAAATTAATATTGTTGGCATGATATTATCTAAATTATTTTATAAATTATATTTTAAAGTTATTTACTAATAAACCTACTTCCGGGCTTAATGGGGTCAATTTTCTTTAAATGATCTGGTATATTATCTTTATTAAAAGTTTCAACTTTAATTTCAATCAAGGAAATTAACTCAACACCGAGTTTTTTTGAAATATTATTATCATTACTGCGATCAATAAGACATGCTTCAGCAATAATATTGCAACCATATTGATTGACTAATTCAAATGTTTCTAAAGATGATTTACCCGTTGTTAAGACATCTTCTACTATTAAAACTTTTTGACTTTCTTTTAATTCAAAACCCCTTCTTAGTTGAAATTTTGAATCCACTCTTTCACAAAAAATAGCCTCAACTCCAAGTTGCCTGGCAATTTCATAACCAATAATCACACCACCCATTGCTGGCGAAACAACAATATCTGGTTTATTATTGCCTAATTTATTGATAATTTTTGCAGCTAATGCTTGATATAGCTTTTCAGCTGATTGTGGGTTCATTAATACTCTTGCACATTGAATATATGTATCTGAATGAAGCCCAGAGGATAAAATGAAATGCCCTTTTAAAATGGCTTTAGCTTGGATAAACTCGCTGAGTATTTGCTCATTTGAAAGAGAGTAATTGCTTATCATTGATTTATATTTTTTATCTGTTACTTTATTTATTATTTAATTTAACTAAAAATATATAGTTATGCAAGATCAAAATAATTTTATTCATGCTGCTAAAAAATGCATTGAAACTGAAATTACTGGCCTTAAATCATTGCTCGATTTCTTTGGCGATGATTATATTAATGCTATTAACTTAATAATAAATTGCCAAGGCAAAATAATTATTAGTGGCATGGGCAAATCAGGTCATATTGCCAGTAAAATTGCTGCTACCTTGTCTTCTACCGGAACTCCTGCTTTCTTTATCCACCCCGGAGAAGCTAGTCACGGAGATCTTGGCATGATTACTAAAAATGACATTGTAATATTACTTTCAAATTCTGGAGAAACTAAAGAGCTCAAAGATATAATATATTACTGCAAAAGATTTTCAATTCCAATTATAGGTATTATCAGAAGAAAAGAATCTGAACTTACTGCTGCAAGTGATGTAGCATTAATTTTACCAGCAATTGCTGAAGCAAATTTAGTAAATGCTCCAACTACCTCAACTACTATGATGCTTGCTTTAGGAGATGCCATTGCATGCAGCTTAATTGACAATAATAATTTCAGCAAGGAGCAATTTGGTATATTTCATCCTGGTGGCAAATTAGGATCCAACTTCTTGAAAGTTAAAGATATTATGCGCAAAAAATCTCAATTACCATTAATAAATCAAGATGCAAAATTTAGCGAAGCGCTAATAGAAATGACCAAAAAATGCCTAGGATGTACCGGCATTATCGATGATAATAAAAAACTAATTGGCATTATTACAGATGGTGATATTAGAAGACATATAGACCATAATATTATTAGTCAATCTGTTAAAAATATCATGACCAAAAACCCAATAACAGTACAGGAATCATCTTTAGCAGCCGAAGCTCTAGGAATAATGAACGACAAATCAATAACAAGTATTTTTGTTCTAAATAACAATAATCATATATCAGGAATTATCCATATACATGATTGCCTAAAATTATATTAATAATCAACATATAGCAGTAAAATTGTTAATTGTTGAAATGTAAAAAAAATATATTAAGATAATTTTTTTATTTAAAATTTTTCTTAAATGTCTTCTTATATTGCACTGTCATATTTAGCTAGCTCGGTTTTATTTATCTTGTCTTTATATGGATTATCATCTCCCAAAACTTCACGTCGTGGTAATTATTTTGGCATTATTGGCATGGGTTTAGCAATTATAACCACCCTATCCTTACCTAATATGTCAAATTATTTTATGATTATTTTGGCAATTGCTATTGGTGGTGGCATTGGCTATATAATTGCCAAACAAGTAAAAATGACTGCAATGCCTCAATTAGTTGCTGGGTTTCACTCTCTTGTTGGTCTGGCTGCAGTATTAATTGCAGCAGGTGCTTTATATAATCCTGAAATATTTAATCTTGTAATTGATAATAAAATCAGAAAATCCAGCCTCATTGAAATGGGAATTGGTGTTGTAATTGGCGCTATTACTTTTACTGGATCTATTGTTGCCTTCCTAAAGTTAAATGGCAATATGAAGTCAACTTTTTCATTCTTTAAAAACCCAAAATTAGCTGCCAAAATAATATTTATTACCTTAGCTATTATTACAATATTATTTGTTATGTCTGGCTCTAAAACATTATTTATTGCCTTAACTATTATTGCATTTTTGGTTGGCTTTATATTAATTGCTCCTGTTGGTGGTGCAGATATGCCTGTTGTGGTCTCAATGCTAAATTCCTATTCTGGTTGGGCAGCAAGTGGTATTGGATTTACTTTAAATAATAGCTTGCTAATCATTACTGGAGCATTAGTTGGAGCTTCTGGCGCTATTTTAAGTTATATTATGTGCAAGGCTATGAATCGCTCCATAATTAATGTTATTTTTTCTGGATTATCGCAAGATACTCAAAATAGCTCAAATAATAATAATGAAAATAGAGCAGTAAAACAAGGCTCATCTGAAGATGCTGCCTTTTTGATAAAATCTTCATCATCTGTAATAATAGTTCCTGGATATGGCATGGCGGTTGCTGGTGCACAGCATGTTTTAGCAGAAATGACATCTCTACTTGAAGAAGCTGGAGTTGATGTGAAATTTGCAATTCATCCAGTTGCTGGTAGAATGCCAGGACACATGAATGTTCTTCTTGCCGAGGCTAATATTGACTATGAAAAAGTATTTGAACTTGAAGATATTAACAGCGAATTTAACACAGCTGATGTTGCATTTGTTATTGGGGCAAATGATGTGACAAACCCTGCCGCCAAAACCGACAAAACAAGCCCAATATATGGCATGCCAATTCTTGATGTTGTTAATGCAAAGACTGTATTTTTTGTTAAAAGATCTATGGCCTCTGGCTATGCTGGAGTTGACAATGAATTATTCTATAGCGACAATACCATGATGATATTTGGTGATGCAAAAAAAGTTGTAGAAAATATTGTTAAAAATCTTGATTAGTAAGCAAATCCTGTTTCCAATAAACACTATTTAAAATAATTAAAAACTTATCCTTTTCAATCTTTCTCATTAAGGCATTGCTTGACTTTGACTGCTTCCCTGGCTAAGAGAAGTAGCGCCTTGAGCTGATGATGAGGGTGTATTTTCTTTCTCCTCCACTTTTTTACTATCAACACCGTCACCATCTTGACCATCACCATCTAGCAGACCATCATATGTTAACATTCTTTTTATTGGCTGAGGTTGATCTAGATTATCCATAAAATACTAAATAAATTGAAAAACGTACCACGCCAAAAGAAATCTTTAATTAAATTTTAAGAAAATATTTTTTATAATTTAAATTAAAATTTAAATTTCTAATTATTTTAAAGATTTCTTTTGGTATTATATACTCATTTTAGTGTATCAGAATTTTTATTTAATATCAATTAAAAGTAACTTTATCAAATTTTAACTAGAAATTAATGTTAAATTTAGGAGTAATTTCAATATATGAATTTTTCTTTAGCTTTAGCATATAAGATTTAGTCTTAATTGCTAATTTTTCATTTTTAATATGCTGCTTTATCTGCTCTATATTTTTTGGCTTGATCTTGTCAACTTCTTTAATATCGATAATTTTAATAATTCTAATAAAATTTCCTAATTTAATTGGCTTGCTATATTGATTGGTAAGTAAATCTTTAATATTTTTAAATACTTCATTATTAAGCTGACTTTCATCTAGCCATCTTATATTTTTATCCTCAAAGTAATTAAAAGAAAAATTTCTTGCCATATCATCAAAATCTGCACCTTTTTGCAATTCAAGATAGATTTTTTGCGCAATAATATCTGCGTCATCTGATTTTTTTAGGATAATTTCATCAAATTTAAATTTTTTCTGCTTTTTAATAAGATTATTTCTAATTAACATTTCCTTTATTTCATATTGATGAACTTTAATTAATGGGTTGATAAAATTTTTAACAATTTTTGACCATAATAATTCTGATATTATCTGATTTTCAAAGGAATTATAATGGTTTTTATTAGCTTTTAGCTGTTTTTTATATTTAGCAGGATTTATTTTTTTTGAGATTGCAATATAATTTATTGCTTGATCAATCTCATCTTTTTCTACATTAATATCTTTACTTTGAGCATCTTGAGTAATCAGACTTTCTTCTATCATTTTATCAAGCATAAAGTTTGATAATGATAAATATTCTTTTCTGGTTTTAATTTTATAGCTAGAATTTTTTAAGAAATATTGCAAACGATAATCAAGGTCACTCTTAGTAATTGCTAAATTATTAACTTTTGCAATGATGAAATCAGATTTTGCATAGGAATTAATACAAAATAACAAAAGAATTAAGGTTAAAAATAGTAATTTAACAAAAATCTTATTTTTTGGATTCTTTTTTAGAAATATCATTATAAACACTCAAACCTCTAATTAAATCTATTGCTCTAGCAAGTTGGTAATCCTCATTGTAAATTTTTATATTTTCTTCAGTAAGATTTTTATCTTTAGAATCTTTAAGAGCTTTTTGGATATTATTTTCTATGTGCCCTCGTAAATCTGACTCTCCTGAAGATATTGAATTATTCTCAAGAATTTCTAATTTAGCCGTTTTAACCTCAATATCAGGCTCAATACCCTTGGCTTGAATTGAAACCCCACTTGGTGTATAATATAGCGAAGTTGTTAATCTAAGAGCACCAAGCTCTCCATCTTTTAAAGGCACTATAGTTTGCACAGATCCTTTACCAAAAGATTTAACGCCCATTATAACAGCCCTATTATGATCTTTTAAAGCACCTGCAACAATTTCAGATGCTGAAGCAGAGCCTTCATTAATAATTACTGCAATTGGCAGGTTCTTAACTAGAGATTGATTAGCTTTGTCAAAATATTCTTGCTTAGAGTCTTGATTTCTACCTTTAATTGATACTATTAGCTTTTTATCATCTAAAAAAGCATCACTAACTTTAACAGCTTCTGATAGTAGACCTCCTGGATTATTTCTTAAATCAAGAACCAGGCCTCTAACTTTTTTATTATTTTTGGCTATTTCCTTTTTCATTTTTTTAACTTCTTTAAGCAATCCAGATGAAGCTTGCTGAGAGAATGTGTTTATTTTGAGGTACATAACATCGTTAAAAATCTTAGATTTAACAGCTTTAACTTTTATTATCTCTCTGACTATTTCCTTTATTAATGGCTCTTTCTGAGTTTTTCTAAGTAATGTAATCTTAACTTTGCTACCAGGCTTTCCTCTAAGTTTTTTAACAGACTCAGAAATTGGCAGACCAACTATATTTTCTCCGTCAACTTTTATTATAAAATCACCAGATTTTAAGCCAGCCTTTTGTGCCGGAGTATCATCTATTGCAGCAATAACCTTAACTGCTTGCATTTCTGTGGTTATTTCAATCCCCAGACCACCAAATTCACCCTTTGTCTGGGTTTGCATTTCCTTAAGGTCATCAATATTTAAATATCCTGAGTGAGGATCAAGAGAACTAAGAAGACCCTTAGCAGCAGCTTGGTGCAATTCCTTATCAGTTTTTTCATCAACATAGTCATTTTTAATTCTATATAGAATTTCAGATAAGAATTTACCATTTTTATAGTAAATATTATTCTTAGTATCTTGTTTATCTAGAATTGATATATCTTCATTAACTTCAAGTTTTTTGATTTTAATTTGCGATAATGACATGGCAGATAAAAATCCAATAAAGGTTGCTACCAAAACTATTGTAAAAATTTTAAAACTTTTCATAATTATTTTATTATATTTCTTTTTAGACATTAGCCATCAATTCCATATTCGTCTTTCAATGCATCTGTAATTTCTTTTGGTGGCTCGTCGCCATATGCAGAATATAGTATTTTACCATAATTTTCTAAATGGATTATATCATCATTAAGAGCTTTCAAGAAAAGCTTAACTTTTAAGCGGTCAACTAAAACGTAATACCAGGCATTTCTACCGCGATCGACACCTTTTACAAGATATATTTGACTTGCCAACATCTTTTTTTGTGGATCAACCTTCTTTGGTGGATTTGATGATTTTGATTGAATATCAAAACGACTATCCTTATCTGAATCTAATTCTAAATTTGAAGATGTAAAAGTTGGTTTCTTTTGATATCTTTCAGCAAATGATTTCTTTTCAGGATTAGCATCTGAGTTATTTTTAGAATCATTAGATGCATTATTGCCAGAAGTATTATTAGAGGAATTATTATTTTCTTGAGTCTGGCTGGAATTCAAATTTTCTTGATCATTATTAGAATTAGGTTGTTTATTATCTGAATAATTTGAAGAAGCGCTATTATTAGACATATTCTGATTAGATAAATCATCATTATTACTAAAATTTGCTTGGCGCTCTTGATTTTGTCCTTGATCTAAATTTTCTTGATCAATATTATTTGAAGATGATTTGGCTGATTGATTATTTGACGATATATTTTTATTGTAATCTTCTTTGGATAAATCTTTATTTAAGCCTGCTTTATCATTATTAGCAGATTCATTTAATTGAGATTGATTACTTTTAGAACGATAAAATCGCTCCAATATTTTAAAATATTCAGCCATATATAATTCTAAGCTTTTGAATTATTAATCCACCAGCTATTAATTGGAGTTTTTGGACCGCATGGACCATCTTGCGCTGAAACACAAGGACTTTTAACCTCAATAGCTTTGTGAGAGCATGACGATATTAATAAAATTGATAATATTAGGATGATTTTTTTCATATTATATTTATTTAAATTTTTAGTAATTATTTAAAAATTAAAATTTAATATCAAATATTCAATGATAAAAGCTTTATTTTTTTATTTTTACTTTAAAAATTGTTAAATTAATCAACTTTTTTACTAAATGATTTTTCAAAAAATATTAATAATAGGATTGGGAATGATTGGCGGATCATTTGCCAAATATCTAAAGCAGAAATTACCTGAAATAAAAATTTTTGCCACAGATAATAATCAAGAATCTCTTCACATAGCATTAGATAGTAAAATTATTGATAATATCTATGATTTCAATGATTTAGATCATGAAATAGATTTAATTATAATTGCCACACCGCTGTTACAATATGAAACCATTTTTAATAAAATTAGCAAAATAAACTATAAAACCTCTTTAGAGCAACTCCATGTGCCGCTAATTATTGATTTTGGGTCAATTAAAAATTTTAAATTTAAAAATATTCCTAAAAATTTTATTGGCTGCCATCCAATTGCTGGATCACATAAATATGGCTTTGAAAATTCAGATGCCAATATTTTTTATGATAAAAAAATAATAATTTGCAAAGAAAATCATCATATTACTAAATTTTTTAACGATATATCACTAGATTCATTATTTATCCAGCCCGAAGAACATGATCAAATATATGGATTAATATCTCATTTACCACAATTTTTATCATTTATGTTAAGTGATTTTACCCCAAAAGAAATTGATAAATCATATGATAAGATATTCAGATTACTCGACTCAAATCCAGATATTTGGAACGAAATATTCACATTTAATAATAATATAATTGAAAAATATTATTATGAGTTTTTTGATAATCTTGAAAATAATTTCCACTTATTAAACAATCAAAAAATCAATAATATTATTGATAAATCAATAAATCTTTCAACAAAATATAATATTAATTGCAATAATTTAAATATTAGTTTTTTTGAAAATAATTTCTCCTTATTATTTTTTAGAATTATTATAATTATGAGCTACTTAGAAATTAATGATATTTCTAAATATCATAATTACCAAGGCCCTGCTTTTTTAGACTTTATCAACTTATTAGCAATTATTAAAAATACAGAATTTAACATATCTTACAATATTACAAAAAATATTGATGAGATTAATAATTTATTTGATAAAATTTCATGATCAATACTCCAAAATTTTGGCTTAACAAAAACCTTAAATCATTTCTATTAACTCCAATAAGCATAATATATTGGTTATTTTTTTCCTTTGATAGATTTTTTCAAAAAGGATATTCTTGCAAAAAAAACATAATTTGCATTGGCAATTTAAATCTTGGAGGTTCTGGTAAAACACCTACTGCCATTGCTATTGGTAAAATACTTAAAGAACTTAATATAAATTATGCTTTTTTAAGCAGAGGCTATAGAGGTAGTAATAAAAAACTAACAAAACTTAATAAAAATATAGATTACAACCCTTTAATAACTGGTGACGAACCTTTATTACTAAAAGAATATGCTCCAACATATATTTGTAAAAACCGTCTAAAAGCAATTAAAGAAATATCAAAATATCAAGATTTAGAAGCAATTATACTTGATGATGGTTATCAAAATAATTCTGTTAAAAAAGATCTTAATATATTAGTTGTTGATTCTAAATTTGGCTTTGGCAATAAACTTCTATTCCCTGCTGGCCCATTAAGGCAGACTATAAAATCTGGATTCAAGCAAGCTGATATCATTATTGTAATTGGCAAAATGGATCTTGCTTTGAAAAATTTAATACCTGAAGATAAAATAATTAACGCATCTATTGAGATCAAAAATATTAAAAATTTTCAAGAAAAGCAATATATTGCATTTTGTGGTATTGCCTATCCTCAGAAATTCTTCTCTCTTTTAAAAGATAATAATATAAATTTATATCAACAAATAGAATTTTGTGATCACTATTATTATAAAAAAAAGGATCTAGATCAGATTATTAAAATGGCAAAAGAAAATAACACTGGCATTATTACCACAAAAAAAGATTGGGTAAAATTTGACAGCAACTATAAAAAAGAGATCTCTTTTCTTGATATTGATATAATTTTTAATGATAAAAGCAAGCTCAAGGAATTTATTCAATCCAAGATCAATGTTTAAAAATATCCGTTATATAATAGAATTTATCATAACAGTTACCATGATCCTTATTTTTAAGGTTATTGGCTTTAAAAAATCTTCTGATTTTTCTGCTAAACTAGCCTTATTAATTGGTAAAAAATTAAAGGTCGATAAATTAGCAATTAACAATATAAATCAAGCTCTGCCAAAATTAACTTATAATCAAAAAAGAGATATAATAGATCAAATGTGGCAAAATCTTGGAAGGATTATTGGCGAATTTTACCATATATGGCGATTGAATCTACAACAAATTTATAATATCGTATCTATTGATAAAAAATCTAAGGAAAATATCGAACTTCTTAAAAAAGAAAATAAGGGTGGCATTATAGTTAGTGGCCATATTGGAAATTGGGAAGTTGGTCCAAAAGCACTATTAAATAGTGGTTTAAAAATAAATATTTTATACCGACCTCTCAACAACCCCTATATCGAGAATTTAACAACAAAGCTACGAAAAAAACATGGTGTTAAAATGATC
Organism: Rickettsiales bacterium; assembly: GCA_020054685.1. GTDB lineage: Bacteria > Pseudomonadota > Alphaproteobacteria > Rickettsiales > UBA1997 > UBA1997. Next base: position 56,664 of record JAHXBS010000021.1, read on the forward strand.
CCGAAAAGTAATAAAGGCAATAAACAAATTATTCAGGCATTAAAAAATAATGAATATGTTGTAATACTTGCTGATCAAAAAATCACCCAAGGCCATCCAATTAAATTCTTTCATGATTTAGCAACAACCTCAACTTTTATTGCTAAAATTGCCATGAGATATAATATTTCAGTAACTATGGCAAGGGTTATCAGAAAAAATAAATATCAATTTAGCCTTGAGATAAATGAGCCAATTATTTATAGCAACATTGCTAAAGAAAAAAAAGGCTTGGATATAATTAAATTTAGTGCTACAATAAATCAAACACTAGAAAAGTGGATTTCTCAATATCCTTCTCAGTGGTTTTGGGTTCATGATAGGTGGAAAAAATAAAATTATATAATATATGGCCACATTATTTAGAGTAATATTAATAGCATCTTTAATAAATTTATCTTCTTGCGCTTTTTTAATGAATAAGAAAGAAGTTGATCTATCAATTTCAAGCAATCCTTCGGGAGCTAATATTATTATCAATAATAGAAATTATGGCACTACTCCAAAAATTATCAAAATTACACCTAAAAATTACAACATTAATTTACAACTGCCAAATTATGGCTCTTCAAATTTTCAAGCTCAAACTTGGCAATCTGTAAGAAAAGGCTCAGAGGGTTTTAGATGTATTATGGACGCTTTAGGCTCAGTATTAATACTTCCATATTTTTCATTTATGTCTTCTTATTGTAAAGATTTTAAGCAAAAAGATTTTTTAATAACAATTCCACAAAATAATGCCAAGAACGCAAATTTACTCCCCAATAATGGACCAATGCCTATTGGATCTCAAATTCCAAATAGCTATCCAAACCGATATAATCAAGCAAGAAAAAGAAGTATAGCTAATAAGAGTTATAATAGCGCACAATATCAACAACAATATAATAGCTATTACAACCCTTATGATAATGATAATATTTCACATTATCAAAATAATAATAATTATAATTCAAATCCCTCCAAACCAATAATCAAAAATTATCCACAAAATATTTTGCCTAATAATGATATTGGCCAAAACCTTTATCGCGATGTATATTCAAGAGAAACAAGGCGTTAAATCACCTACCTTAATAGTAAAATTGGGGTCTGACCCCAATAATTAAAAAATTTATTGCATCAAATTAAAATAAATGGTACAATAATCATATTATACCAAGTTGTAACCTATACATAAGGACTTATCCATTTAAAGCCAGTTATCGATTTAACAATTTCCTTATTTTTATTATAATAAATCATAGCTTCCTCAAGCTTATCTTCCACGGCGTCCATCGAATCAAACATTAAATTGGTAAAGAATTTTTCTCTCATCTTATCCCACATATTTTCAGATGGATTTATTTCTGGACAGCGTGGTGGTAAATGCAG
>JAHXBS010000026.1 GCA_020054685.1 Rickettsiales bacterium
GAAGGTATAGCTATAGCTAAGAAGAAAGGTCTTTACAAAGGAAGGAAGCCTTCATTATCTAAAGAACAAATTGAGGAATTAAAAATCAGAGTACAAAATGGTGATAGAAAAAGTGATATTGCAAAAGATCTTAAAATCAGTAGAGAAACATTATATCAATATCTTAGAAAAAAATAATCTTTCATAGTTTTCACTTTCTTGACAAGATTATTTTATTATTGATGTTTTTTATTAAATCGATTAATAGAATAATATTCTTATAATTATAAAAAAACGATTTAATAGACGTTATAAGTGTACTATTTTTTAATGTCTATTATTTTATGAGTTAGAGATCTCTGTAAATGACATTATAATTTTATCACAAGCTTCTTTTATGTGGTTTTCATTTATAATAAGAGGTGGTAGAAGTCTTACCACATTTTCTCCTGCTGGTATTGTTAGTAATTTATTGTCGATAAATTTTTGCACTATATCATTATTGCTATATTTATCGTTAATTTTAATGCCTAGCATTAATCCAATTCCTCTTATTTCTTCAATAATATGTGGAAATTGCTGATGGATTTCGTTTAATTTAGATTTTAGTAATTCTCCCATTTTAGCTACATTATCAAGAAAATTATTAGATGTTATTTCGTCAAAAACTGCATTAGCTACAGCCATTGCTAAAGGATTGCCACCATATGTAGTGCCATGAGTGCCAGCAGTCATTACATCTCCAGCTTTTTTTGTCATTAAGCATGCACCAAGGGGAAAGCCACCTCCTATTGCTTTTGCAGTTGCGATAACATCTGGAATTACATCAAAAATTTGATATGCATATAATTTGCCAGTTCTACCATAGCCGCATTGAACTTCATCAAAGCCGAGTAATATATTGTGATGATCGCATAATTGTCTTAATTGTTGAAGAAATTCTTTAGTGCATGGTTTAATTCCTTCTTCACCTTGAATTGGCTCAATTAAAATGCCTGCTGTATTTTCATTTATAGCATTTTTAACAGCTTCAATATTACCAAATTCTACATTATCAAATCCTTCTAATAATGGTCCAAAACCTTGAGTGTATTTTTTCTTGGCCGCAGCTGAAATTGCAGTTATTGTTCTGCCATGAAAGGCTCCAGAAAATGTTATTATTCGATGTTTATGAGGTTTGTCTTGGCAATAGAAAAATCTCCTCATTGTTTTGACCGCACATTCAAGACTTTCAGCTCCAGAATTACAGAAAAATACATAATCAGCAAAAGTAGCGTTGCATATTTTATTGGCAAAAATATTTAGCTCATTAACATTGTAAATATTTGAGACATGCCATAATTTATTAGATTGAGTATTAAGTGCCTTTACAATTTTTGGATGACAATGTCCAAGGGCATTAACAGCAATTCCTGCTCCAAAATCAAGATATGATTGTTCATTGCTGTATAGATAGCAACCAAAGCCACAGCAAAAAGAAATATTATAACGATTATGAACTGGAAGAAGGTTAGAAGAAGTTGTCATTAATTAAAATATGTAATTGAAAATTATTATTAAGTAATTCATAAATAAGGTAATGTAACTATTTATTTATTCAATATCTTATCTATATGATTGATTCTGATAAAAATAAGCAAAAAATTCTTAAAAATTTTATTAAAATAGCTGAAATATCAGGTTGGAATGATAAATCTCTCAAAAAAGCCTGTTTATTGAGCGATATTGATCCTGATAATTTAATTTTTATATTTCCTGATTCAGTTTTAGATGTTGCTCAATTATATTTAGATAATGGTAATAATCTCTTAATTAAAGAAATAGCTAAAATTAAAGATTTTAATAAAAAAAAGATAAGAGACAAAATAAGATTATGTCTTTATAAGAGATTTGAAATTGAAATTGCAAATAGACAAATATTAATTAATTTATCTAATTTTTATCAAGATCCTAAAAATTTAACCAATTTTGAAAATGGCTTGAGACCAGCCATGCAATCAATTACATTTTCATTTATTATTGCTGATCTAATATGGAGCATATTAGATGATCAATCTTCGGACTTTAATTACTATACTAAAAGACTTATTTTAGCTAAAATCATAGTTAGAAGCTTCTTTATATTTATTAAAGATGATATGAAAGATATTGCAAAAACAAAATCATTTATTGATTTACAAATAGAAAAAGTAATGAAATTTGAAAAATTTAAATTTAAATCAAAAGAAGTTGCTCAATCAATATTAGAGTCAGTTCAAGATTGCATTAATAATGAAGATGGCTCTTTGAAAAATATTGATAAACTCATCAAAGATTTACCATTTATAAGGCTTCTTAAAAAAAACGATTAATTTATAATGATAGATTTAATATTTGTAATATTTAGCTTAATTTTTGTTGTAACCGCTTTTTTAAGAGGTTTTGTTAGAGAAATTTTTGCTCTTATTAATTGGTCAATGGCACTGATAATGACTTACTATTTTGCACCACTAATTTCTCCATTATTTTATTCATATGCATCATCAACTCTTATTGTTGATATTATTGCAAAAGTAGTAATTTTTATTGTAACATTTATAGCTTTTGCATTTGCCTCGTCAACAATAACCAAGATAATACAAGGTAAAATACCAATATCTATTGATAAATCACTTGGTGTTTTTTTTGGCATAATTAAAACCCTAGTAATTTTTGGTATAATATATTCTGTTATGCTAAATCTCTATGTTAGCTTAGCTGATAAAACCAAAGATGAGGCATCAATAAATGCGCCTGATTTCTTTAAAAATGCTAAAACATATAATATAATTAGATATAGTGGCGAGATAATTGATCCATTAGTTGAAGAATTTTTTAGCTCCACCACCAAAAATATTGTTGACGATAATATTTTAAACGAATTTATCAAAAAAAATAACATAGATCAAAATGTTACTAAAGAAATTATCAATAATAAGGAACAGATTGATAAAATTAATAAAGAAAATAATAGCAATAGTAAAAATAACATTGAAAATCTAATAAAAGAAAAAAATATTGGTTATGAAAAAATTGATATTCAAAAAATGAATAGGTTGATCGATATATTAGAAAAATAAATTAAATAAATTATGATAAACTTTAATGATAAATCTGTATTATTAACTGGCGCTACTGGAGGAATTGGTGAAGAAATTGCCAAAAAATTTATTGAATATGGAGCTTTTGTTATATTATCAGGAACTAATAATGATAAGTTAGAAAAATTATCTCAAAAATTAAGAGATAAAACAAATTTTGTAACATGTAATTTATCGCAAGAATCTCAAGTAGAAGAATTATTTGAAAAATCAGAAGAATTAACTCCTAATAAGCAAATAGATATTTTAATATGTAATGCTGGTGTTACGTCAGATAATTTGATATTACGCATGAAAAATGATGAGTTCTCAAAAGTTATTGATATTAATCTTAAATCTACTTTTATTCTAAATAGAAATGCTATTAAAAAAATGATGAGAAGAAAATATGGTCGTATCATTAATATATCATCGGTTGTTGCCCTTAGTGGAAATCCGGGTCAGTCAAATTATGTGGCATCTAAAGCAGGTGTTATTGGCATGACAAAGTCATTGGCTCAAGAAGTCGCTAGTAGATCAATAACAATTAATTGTATAGCTCCTGGATTTATTGAAAGCCCTATGACCGATATTTTAAATGATAATCAAAGAGCGCAAATTATGAGTAAAATTCCTGCAGGTAGAATGGGTAAGGCTGTTGAAATAGCTGATTCAGTAATATTTCTTGCAAGTGATTATTCTTCATATATTACTGGACATACACTTTCGGTAAATGGTGGTATGCATATGAACTAAATTTAAATAATGAAATGACTAAAACACACAAATCAAAAATATTAATAGTAGGGTCTGGATCTGCTGGATATACTGCAGCAATTTATGCTGCGAGGGCAAATTTGGAGCCAATTTTAGTTAGTGGTATTCAGCCTGGTGGTCAATTAACAATTACAACAGAGGTTGAAAATTTTCCTGGATTTGCCGAGGCAGTACAAGGTCCATGGCTAATGGAGCAAATGGAGCAGCAGGCAAGAAATGTTGGTACTACAATAATTAATGATCACATTAAAGAAGTTGATTTTAGTGGTAAAATATTCTCTTTGATTGGAGAATCTCAAGATATATATCAAGCAAATAGTGTTATTATTGCAACAGGCGCTCAAGCAAAATGGCTTGGATTAGAATCTGAAACTAAATTTCAGGGTTTTGGTGTTTCTGGTTGCGCTACATGTGATGGTTTTTTCTTTAAAAATAAAAATGTTATTGTTGTTGGTGGTGGTAATACAGCGGTTGAAGAGGCTTTATATTTAACCAATCATTGTGCCAAAGTATATTTAGTTCATAGAAGAGACACTCTTAGGGCGGAAAAAATTGCTCAAGAAAGACTATTTAAAAATAGCAAAATTGAGTTAATTTGGAATTCTACCTTAGAAGAAATTATAGGTAATGATAATCCAAAATATGTTACAGCTGCAAAGCTAAAAAATACAATTTCAAATGAAATCACTGAAATTGCAATTGACGGAGTATTTATTGCTATTGGTCACAAGCCTAATTCTGATATTTTTAAAAACACTAAATTAAAAATTGATGAAGAGGGTTATTTAATAACTAATCCAGATTCAACATCTACTAATATTGCTGGAATATATGCTGCTGGAGATATACAAGATAAAATATATCGTCAAGCGGTAACTGCTGCTGGAAGTGGTTGTATGGCTGCGTTAGAGGCAGAAAAATATCTAGCTCAACAAGAATAATTTAATTATGAAAAAGGCAATTTCTTATAATATTGATAAAGAAAATATAGCTTACTTAACTTTTGATGATTCTGAAGAAAAAGTTAATAAATTATCATCTAAAAATTTGCTAGAGATTGAAAGTAATATTGATAAAATTTCTAAGGATAAGAAAATTAAACTTTTAGTTATTCAATCAAATAAAAAAGATAATTTCATTGCTGGCGCTGATATTAATGAAATTAAAGCTATAAAAGACAGAAAAGATGCATTTAAGAAAGTAGAAATTGGGCAAAAAATCATTACTAAAATATCAAATTTAAAAATACCAACCCTAGCAGTTATTAATGGTTCATGTTTGGGTGGTGGTCTTGAATTAGCAATTGCTTGCAAATATCGCATAGCAACATCTAATGCTAAAACTATGATGGGATTGCCTGAAGTTAATTTAGGCATTATTCCTGGTTTTGGAGGTACTCAAAGATTGCCAAAAATATTAAGCCTAGAGCAATCACTAAAAATTATATTAACAGGCAAGCCAATAAATGCAAAAAAGGCATTAAAAATTGGTTTAATAGATGGTATTATTAATGAATTTTTTGCTAAAGAAAAAATTTCAGAATTTATTAATAAGATATTATCTAAAAAAATCAAAAAGAGCAGAAGAACATCTTTTATTGAAAAATTACCATTTGGTAAAAAAATAATCTTATCAATTGCATTAAGAAATCTTTTAAAAAAAACAAAAGGACATTATCCTGCTCCACATTATGCTATAGAAGTTATTAGAAATACACAAAATATAATTAATATTAACAGGGGTTTAGAAATTGAACTTAAAGCATTTTGTGATTTAATTTGCGATGACATTAGTAAAAATATGATAGAATTATTTTTTACTAATGAGGCCCTTAAAAAAGATATTGGAGTTAGTAAAAAATGCAATGTTAATAAAGTAGAAAAATGTGCTATATTAGGAGCTGGCATTATGGGTGGAGGTATTGCCTGGCTATTTGCTAAAAATGATCTTGATGTCAGGATTAAAGATATTTCAAAACAGGCTATTGCTATTGGTTATCAGCAAATAAATAAAATTTTTTCAGAGTTAAAAAAGATCAGAAAATATAATGATTTTGAAATTGCTCTTAAAACTTCTAAAATTAGCTCAACTCTTGATTATTCGGGTTTTAATGATAGAGATTTAATAGTTGAGGCAGTTATTGAGGATATAGAAATTAAAAAAACAATAATTAGCGATCTTGAAAAAAATATTAGTCCAGATGCTATAATTGCTTCTAATACATCTTCATTATCTATAACAGAAATGGCAAAATCTCTTAAAAATCCTGAAAGATTTGCGGGGATGCATTTTTTTAACCCTGTTAATAAAATGCCACTAATTGAGGTTATAAGAGGTAAAAAGACCAGCGATCAAACAATTGCAACTATTGTTGAGACATCGAAAAAGCTTGGAAAGGTTCCAATTGTTGTAAAGGATGTAGCAGGTTTTTTGGTTAATAGAATATTACTTACCTATTTAAATGAGGCATCTTATATTTTGCAAGAAGGTGGAGATATTAAGCATATTGATAAAATTATTGAAGATTTTGGTATGCCAATGGGTCCTTTTACATTAGCCGATATTGTTGGAATTGATGTTGGAGTTAAAGTTGCTATGTCACTTGAAGAATCTTACAAAGAAAGAATGCAAGTTTCTCAATTATTAAATGAAATATATAATAATCACAAAGATCTGTTGGGTAAGAAATCTGCAATAGGCTTTTATCAATATTATAAAGATATTAAAGATGTAAATAATGATATTTACAAGATTATTAAAAAATTAAATATTACTAAAAGAGTCGTAACTAATCAAGATATAATTGATCGATCTATTTTAATTATGGTTAATGAAGCGGCAAAATGCCTTGAAGAAAATGTTGTAAAAAATGCTCAATATCTTGATATGGCAATGATAGTTGGAACTGGATTTCCAGCATTTAGAGGTGGTTTACTAAGATATGCAGACTCAATTGGAATTAAAAATATTGTCACAAAATTACAACATTATAATAAATTATATCCAAAAAGATTTGTAATTAGTGATATGTTAGTTGAAATGGCTAAAAAAGATCTGAAATTCTACCAATAATTATATTTAATGAAAAAAATAATTGGAATTGATCCAGGTCTTACCAAAACTGGTATTGGTATAATTTCTGTTCACAATAATCAAATAAATTTTATATCATCATCTACAATATATTCAAAATCAAATTGGGATTTGGCAGATAGATTGAGTCATTTTTATCAAGAATTAACCAAAATATTAGATCAATATAATCCAGATATCGCTGCAATTGAAGAGACTTTTATTAATGTTAACCCTACATCTTCACTAAAATTGGGTCATGTTAGGGGGGCTTTAATGCTAACAATTGGTCTTAAAAATATTAAAATATATGAATATTCAACAACTGCAATTAAGAAATCTATTGTTGGAGTAGGGCGAGCAGATAAGGGTCAAATGCAGATGATGGTAAAAGTTTTATTGCCAAAGGCTAATTTTAAAACCGAAGATGAGGCTGATGCTTTAGCTACTGCAATATGTTGTAATAATTATAAATTTAATTTTTAAATATAAAATATTATTGACAAATATAAAATAATTTTAAAATTTAAAAAATGATTTTATAAAATCAAAATATCAAATTAAATATAATATTTATGAAAAAACTAACTTCTGTTGCTATAATTAGTAGTGCTTTATTAGCTAGTAATGCATTTGCGTTTGAAGGTAAGCATTCTGTAGGATTGGATATTATTAATTCTCAAATTGTTGAAAAGGAGTCAAATGACCATGGAAAAAATAGATTTGGTGCTTCTGTAAATTATAAATATGCAATAGATGTGTATGATAATTTTGTTATTACCCCAGCTATATTTTATGATAGACTTAATGCAAATAAAGATGAATCTGAATTTGATACAAGATATGGTCTTAAATTAGATCTAGGTTATAAAGCTAATGAAGTTGTTACTCCTTATTTTTCATTAGGATATGCGATTAATGAATATGATTTTATTGATAGTGATCGTTCAATAAATAACTCCGATGATAAGGCAGCATTAATTTACGGTGTTGGTCTTAGCTTTAAAGTTAATGATATATTATCTATTTCAACTGAATATAATATATCAGAAGTTAAGGTTTCTAGTAAAACAGGTGATGTAACTGCTAAAGCAGATATTGATCAATTTAAGGTTGGGTTATCATATAATTTCTAAATTTAATAAATAATGGGGTGGCTCAAAGTCACTCCATTATAGCCCAAGAAGTCTCCATAAGAAGTTTCAATTAGTAAATCACAATAGTTAATCACCGCGGCAAATCATAATATGGCAATCATCACAAATCACTTAAAACCCATTATTGTAATTGCATTAATTACTTTGCAATTATTTATTTTTTCATGTGCAAGTAATTACATATCATATATTAATATTAATCCTGTTACTAGTTTTAGTAAAAGTAAGATTAAAGATTTAAAAACGGCAAAAATTTCGGTATTATCAATTAATAATGATATTAATAATAATATTGTTGGATATAAGATAAAGCAAAATTTATTTTATTCAAAAAATTCAAATTTAATATATTCAACAAGCAATATATTAGAATTGGTAGATAAAAGTTTTCAAAATTGGCTTATAAAAAATAAGGTTAAAATTACTAAAGCTAAAAATTATCAAAAAAAAATTATAGTAAAATTAGGTTATATATCTATATATCCTGTAATAGATAATAATTATATATTTAAGCCATTTCTAAGGGCAGCAATAAAAATAGAAATTTATGATAGTAAAAATCATATATTATATGATCATTGGCACTTCTATAATAAATCATTTAGCAGCTATAAAGCAACAATATTAGAAAGAAATCTAAATTACTCACTTAAGGAATTTATAAAAGAAATAATAATAAATATTAACCCATATATGTCAAAATAATTGCTAAATTTCTATGTATAAAAAAATCGCCACTACTTTATTATTAGTAATATTATCATCTTGTGTTACATTATTTAACAACGCAAAGCAAGTTATTGAATTTAAAGAAGGGCAAAAATTAACAAAATTATATATTAATTCTCATTATCATGGATATTTGCCTCAAAAAGTTAGCGTGAGCAGATGTCATGATTATAATATAATTTTATCTGACCAATTTAAAGATAAATATTATAGCTATATTAGAAAAGAAAGTGCTTCTTTATCAATTTTGTCAATTATGATGGGGGGATTGATTAGTCACGCAAGTGATTATGGTAATTGTGCATTTGACATATTATATTTGAGGCAGAAATAATATGTAAAGATGGATTTGGCATAAGAAGATGTTTTAAAAAAAGAAATTGCCATCAATAAATTAGCTATATTATTCATTTTGGTGTAATGATATTTTAATTAAATTAATGACAAATTATTGATTTTGCTATTTTGCCAATATTCATAAGATTCAATTTCTTTTAGTCGTGAAATTGTTCTTAAAAATGATTTAGAGCCAATTCCTGCGGGGTATATTTCTTCAATTTTTTTGGCAGATAATGTAATTAATGATGTTTTATTCTCATAAATCTCATCTATAAATAATGTTAATCTTCGCGCCTCGTTAGTATCTTGCTTGGAAAGGGGTGGAACCTTTAATAATATTACAAGATCAAATATTTGACTTATTGCTTGACAATCAGCCGCAGACAAGCTGTTGCTACATATTGAGTCAAATGTGACAATTGCAAATTTACTAGTTTTATTATTTTTTATCTTATTTTTAGAAGCGGTTTTATTTTGCTTATTATGAGTTGAATTTAATATCGTTAAATCATTATTATTGATAAAATAGCTATTATCAATTGAGACTTCACGACCCCATACTTTAATTCTAGTGGTAAAACAATCCTTATTATTTGTTAATTCCTTGATAAGGTTATTGAGTTCTTCGTCATAATATCTATCATTAACAAAAAATCTTTGTGAGGCAGATGGGGTTTTTTTTGTTCTGTAATCCATATCTGAAGTTAGTTTTATAGCTGGTGAGTTTGGTAATAAAGTATCTTTAACAAAATCTTGAAATAACTCGGCCTGAATACCATCCTTATATAAATCTTGTGGATGTATATTTGAAGTAAAAATAACAATAATATTTTTTGAATATAAGTAAGTTATGACTCTAGATAAAATCATTGAATCAGCAGCATCAATAACTTGAAATTCGTCAATACATAATATTTTGATCTCTTTATTAAAAATATTTTTTATTTTAAATTTAAAATTTTGAGATTCGTCATCTTTATATTGAGATAAATATTTTAATTTTGGATTAATTGCAAGGTCAATTGCAGCTTCTAATTGATCATTATATTTTTTTTGACCAGATCTTATATCTCTAAGAGCTTCATGAATGGATTTCATAAAGCTATTAAAATGACAATATATTTTTGCTGTCTTATTTAAAGAGTTGTAAAATTCTTTTAATAGCATTGATTTACCACGCCCAACATCTCCATATATATAGAGGCCGTTTATTTTTTTGCTATCAATAAATAATATTTTACGAAAAAATTTACCAAAGGTTAATTTTTCCAGGCCATTCCTAATTTTATTGAGCTCTATTAGGATTTTTTGCTGCTCTTTATCAAGTTTAAATTTAATATCTGACATTTTTAAAAAATTAGCATTTTTTGCAATGCTTTACTAATTGTATTTTTTTAATACAATATTATTATTGTGTAGTTTCAATAAAATCAACTAATAAATAGCTTATTATGTAGTACTTTTATTACAAATGAAGATTGATTATAAATTTTTTGTTAATAATAATTATTAAATATTAGTATTTAATTTAATTTTCTTTTAAGAATGACTTTCTTAAATAATAATGCATTGTCATTATTTAATGATATTGGAATATTATCATATTTAGTATTATTGCCAATAATATCAGCAATAATATTATCATTGCTTAGTTTTTCAAAAAAATCTTCCTATTATAAATTTTCATTAACATCTTCTCTTATTACTTTTGGGCTGTCTATTTATTTACTCATGCAGTTTGATCCTGATATTGCTGGTTTTCAATTTAAGCAAAGTTGGAAATTTATTTCACATCATGATATAAAATATTTTGTTGGCATTGATGGTATTTCTCTTATCATGATAATGCTAACAACATTTTTAACGCCAATATGTCTAATTTTAAGCAAAAAATCAATTAATCAAAGATTTAAGGAATTTGCAATTTGCTTCCTTTTAATAGAGTCCTTTGTGATAGGGGCATTTTGTTCTTTAGATTTATTGTTTTTTTATATATTCTTTGAAGCTGCATTAATACCAATGTTTATCGTAATTGGTGTTTGGGGAGGGGCGCAGAGGGTATATGCTTCTTACAAATTCTTTTTATATACTATAATTGGGTCGTTATTTTTCCTTATAGCAATTATTTATATATTTCTATATACAGGAACAACTGACATTACTATTTTATCTAGCATAATGCCTAGATTTCCTATATCTCATCAAAAATTATTATGGTTGGCTTTTTTTGCATCTTTTGCTATTAAGGTTCCTATGTTTCCTGTTCATACATGGTTACCAGATGCTCACGTTCAAGCTCCAACATCTGGCTCAGTTATTCTTGCTGGAATATTAATTAAACTCGGGGCTTATGGGTTTTTAAGATTTTCATTGCCATTCTTTCCACAGGCTTCACTATATTTTGCTGATATGATGTTAATACTTAGTGTTATAGCAATTATATATGCATCTTTTGTGGCATTAATGCAAGAAGATATGAAGAAGATGATCGCTTATTCATCAGTGGCTCATATGGGTTTTGTTACAATGGGAATTTTTAGTTTCAATAAGCAAGCAATTGATGGTGCTATTGTGCAAATGATCAGTCACGGTGTTATTTCTTCTGCGCTATTTATTTGTGTAGGTGTTATTTATGACAGGCTTAAAACTAAAAACATATCAGAAATGGGCGGTATTGCTGATAAAATGCCAAATTTTGCTATGTTGGCAATGATTTTTACTATGGGTTCAGTGGGTTTGCCTGGAACTAGTGGGTTTGTTGGAGAGTTTCTAACCATTATTGGTGCATTTCAGCAAAATATTTATATAGCCTTTCTTGCTGGATGCGGCGTAATATTTGGCGCATGTTATATGCTATGGCTATATAAAAGAGTTTGGTTTAGTGAAATTACTAATCAAAAAATTAGCAATTTCAAAGCTCTGTCAAAATCAGAATTTTCAACATTAACTATAATGGCTTTAATGGTTATAATTATTGGTATTATGCCTAATTTAATTATGAATTATCTAACAATTCCAGTTGATTCATTAACCAAAATATATCTTAAATAAATATGAATTTATTACTAATTGCGCCTGAAATTACTCTTATTTGTGGTGCTTTTTTTACATTAATTTTTGATGCTTTCTTTCGTAAGAAAATTTCATATATTAGCTATGTCACTCATTTTATTGCTCTTATCATTTGTGCATCTGTACTAATTACAATTGGTAAAACATTTGTTACTGAAACTCTTATTTTAAATGATATGCTAAGGATTAGCTTCTTCTCATCCTTTGCAAAATGCTTTTTGTTACTATTGTTAACTTGTATAATTTTATTAGGTGTTAATTTTACAATAATTGAGCAAAAAGTTAGCTCTGAATTTATGGCTCTTTTAATGATTGCTACTGCTGGGGGCATGTTGATGATATCAGCAAATGATTTTTTGACATTTTATTTGGCTCTTGAAATGCAATCATTACCTCTTTATATATTATGCGCAATCAATAAAAAATCTACTCAATCTTCAGAGGCTGGGATAAAATATTTTATTCTTGGTAGCTTATCATCAGCATTATTTTTATTTGGGGTATCTATGATATATGGTTTTAGTGGATCTATTAATTTTAGTGCAATTAGCTCCTTATATGATGTAAATAGCGCGCAAATTGTCAAAGATATTCCAATTGGCGTTATGGTTGGTTTTATTTTTATTATTACTGCTATGTTTTTTAAGATATCTGCGGCACCATTTCATATGTGGACACCAGATGTATATCAAGGTAGCGCAACAATTATTACTGCATTTTTTGCATCATTGGTTAAATTTAGTGCGTTACTTGCCTTGATTAATATTTTAATTAATTTTGATGTGAATGGGTCGGGTATTAATAATATATTTGCCATTATTGGTGTTATATCAATTATTGTTGGTAGCCTTGGTGCAATTTATCAAAAAAACATTAAAAGATTATTAGCATATAGTTCAATTGGTCATGTTGGCTTTATGTTACTTGGAATATCTGCTTTTTCAAAATTTGGATTTACTTATACTATTTTTTATGCAATTATTTATGCTCTAATATCACTTGGTTCATTTGGCTTTTTAAATATTATATTAAAGAAAAATAGCAATAAATATAATCATGAAGATGATGAAATTGCTAATAAAATTTATGATATAAATTCTCTAGCTGGCTTATCTAAAACTCATCCAAAAATAGCATTTTCAATTGCTACATTAATGTTTTCTAGTGCAGGTATTCCTCCATTAGCAGGTTTTTTTAGTAAATTTTATATATTATCATCTGCAATAGTTGGTGGCTTTGTGATCGCAGTAATTATTGCAGTTATATTTAGCGTTGTGTCTGCTTTTTATTATTTAAAAATTGTTAAAATAATGTATTTTGATCAACCAGCAAATATTATTGATCTTGACGATAATATAAATTCAAAATTTATTATCATTATCGTAGCTTTAATTAATTTATTATTCATATTTATGATGAAGCCAATAATTTCTTCTATTTTTAATTTTATACCACAAATATGAAATCACTTAGCGTTATTAAAAATGATATTGCACTTAAGGGAGAAATTAAAATTCCAGGAGATAAATCAATTTCGCATCGCTCTTTAATATTTGCAGCTCTAGCAAATGGCCAAACTAAAATTACTAACCTCTTAGAAAGTGAAGATGTTATTAATACTGCTAATGCCCTGAGAAATATGTCGGTAGATATTGAAAAAAAAGACAATTTCTGGGTTGTTAATGGTTCTGGTTTAGTTGGGTTAATGGAGCCTCAAAAAGAATTAAATATGGGCAATTCTGGAACTGCAGCTAGATTGCTAGCTGGTTTAGTTGCACCATATAAATTTAATAGTTTCTTTATTGGTGATAGCTCTTTAACAAAAAGACCAATGCAAAGAATATTTAAGCCAATAAGGGAGTTTGGTGCTAATATTATTTCACGAAATGAAAATTATCTACCATTTGTTATTAGTGGTTGCGATGAGATGATGCCAATAGATTATCACATGGATGTTGCATCAGCGCAAGTTAAAAGTTGTATTTTACTCAGTTCTCTAGCTGTTAAGGGTATGACAACTATCTATGAACCAACTAAATGTCGAAATCATAGTGAAATTATGATGAAATTTCTTGGACTTAACATAATTCAAGAAGATTATAAAAATGGTAAAATAATCAAATATCAAGGATATCAAGAATATAATGCAAAAGACATTGAGGTTATTAATGACATTTCTTCAGCTGCTTTCTTTATTGTTGCTGCATTATTGATAAAAGATTCTGAAATAACATTGTCAAATATAGGTATAAACCCTTTAAGAAGCGGCATCATTACAATCTTAAAAAAAATGGGTGGCAATATAGAATTACAAAATATTAGGCAAATTTCAGGTGAAGATGTAGCTGATATAAAAGTATGTCACTCTAAATTAAAGGCGGTTAATGTTGAGGCTGATATGGCTGCATCAATGATTGATGAATATCCCATTCTTGCAATTGCTTGTGCAAATGCAGTTGGTACTTCTAGGATGTCTGGACTTATGGAGCTTAGAGTGAAGGAAAGTGATAGATTGGAAATGATAGCACAAAATCTTGAAAATTGCGGTGTAAATGTTAAAGCTGGTAAAGATTATATTGAAATTGAGGGTCAAAGTGCAAATCAAAAAATAAAAGCTAAAATTACTAGTGCTATGGATCATAGAATTGCTATGTCCTTTATTATAATGGGTTTAACGATGTCAAAGGGTGTTGAAATTGATGATATTTCAATGATTAATACTAGCTTTCCAGATTTTGTAAAAATTTTTAATCAACATAGCATTTTTTAATAGTTGACTTATCAAATTTTTTCACATTAACTATTACTATGTGGCAAACGTAGCTCAGTTGGTTAGAGCACCAGGTTGTGATTCTGGGGGTCGCGGGTTCGAAACCCGTCGTTTGCCCCAGATTTATTAAGACAGTTTTTTTTAACAAAACTGGCCCTAATTAATTTTCTTGCATCACTATAAAAATAGTGTAATTTTTGCTCATAATTAATTTTAATGATTTATATTATTGTGGACATCATAATATTTGCTGCTATTGCTTTTTATATCTTTTTCAAATTAAACAAACAACTTGGAAAAATAGATGAAGAAGAAAAAAAAATAATTGAGACAAAAATAATTCACCTCAAAAATAAACAATTTAATGATTCTAAGAAAAAAGACACAAAGAAAAATGATAATGTAAAAATTATCGGTTCAAAATCAAGTGCATCAACTAATATTGATAATCTTTTTGAAGAAAAGCATATTGAAAAATTAGATACACAATCAAAAGAAAATCTTAAGAAAATCTTTACAAAAACCAAAATTAATGCAGAATTATTCTTGAATGGTGCAAAGGTTGCATTTGAGACAATTTTACAATCTTTTGCTCATGACAAGCTAGATGATGTTAAAAATATCATCTCTGATAAAATATTTAATGGTTTTAAGCTAGCTAATGAAAAAAGAAAGGAGCAGGGTAAATCACTAACCACAAATATAATTTCATTTGATAAGGTTGTAATTATTTCTGCAAATATTATTGATAACCAAGCAAATATTGCTGTTAAATTTATCTCACAACAAATTAACTATATTACTGGCACTCAAAATGAAATAATTATTGGATCGCGCGATGAAATAAATATGGTTGAAGATATTTGGACTTTTAAAAAAGATCTAAAATCTGACAATCCAAATTGGAAGTTATGCGCCACATCTCATAGTTAGAATAAAATATCAATATGACAATTAATATTATCTCAAAAAAATCATTTAAAATTGCCGATCAAGAATATCAATATTTTGATATTAATGAATCTGCAAAAAATCTGGGCCTTAATATTGATAAATTACCATTTTGTTTAAAAGTATTATTTGAAAACCTTCTTCGTAATTTTGATAGTGGTGGTATTTCATCTAATGATTTAATAAATATTGCTAATTCAGTAAGTGATGCTAACAGTAGAGATGAAATCTCTTTTTCAGTATCAAGGGTATTGATGCAAGATTTTACCGGTGTTCCAGCCGTTGTTGACTTGGCAGCTATGAGAGATGCTGTTGTGAAAATGAAAAAAGATCCAAGAAAAATAAATCCACAAGTACCTGTAGATCTAGTAATTGATCACTCTGTTCAAGTTGATTCATATGGGCAAGTTGATTCATATCAAAAAAATGTTGCTATTGAATATAAGAGAAATTATGAAAGATATAAATTTCTGAAATGGGCACAAAAATCATTTGATAATTTTAAAGTTGTACCTCCTGGAACTGGAATTTGTCATCAGGTAAATATTGAAAAATTAGCAACAATTACATCGCTAAAGGATGGTGTAGCATTTTATGATACTGTTGTTGGTACTGATAGTCACACAACTATGGTAAATGCTCTTGGTGTTTTAGGGTGGGGTGTTGGTGGTCTTGAGGCTGAGGCTTCAATGTTGGGTCAGCCAATATCAATGCTAATTCCTGAGGTTATCGGGTTTAAATTAACGGGTAAATTGCAAGAGGGTCTTACCGCTACTGATCTAGTTCTGAATGTTACTGAAATTTTGCGAAAATATGGCGTAGTTGGAAAGTTTGTTGAGTTTTATGGACCAGCATTACAATATTTATCTCTTGCTGATCGTGCTACAATATCTAATATGGCTCCAGAATATGGTGCAACATGTGGGATTTTTCCTATTGACGAGATAACATTGCAATATTTAAGATTAACAGCACGAAGTCAGCATCAAATTGATCTTGTAAAAAAATATAATCAAATACAAAAAACTTTTATTTATGATTATAGTGATGAACCTGAATTTTCAAAGGTAATAGAACTTGATATTTCAAAAATTAAGCCAAGCCTTGCTGGTCCAAAGAGGCCTCAAGATAGATATGATCTAGAAAATGTCCCTAAGTCATTTATTGATTTAGAAAAATCTATTAATGATACTGATGATAATTCATCTAATTTAAAAAATGGCGATATTGTAATTGCTGCAATTACATCATGTACTAATACATCTAATCCGGCTGTATTAATTGCTGCTGGATTAATTGCTAAAAAGGCAATAGATTTAGGTCTTAAAATAAAGCCCTATGTTAAAACATCATTCGCTCCAGGGTCAAAAGTTGTTAGCGAATATGTTAAAAAATCTGGATTACAGCAATATCTTAATCACTTCGGTTTTAATATTGTTGGATATGGATGTACAACTTGTATTGGAAATTCAGGACCTCTTAACCCAGAAATTGAAGAAGAAATTAAGAAAAATAATCTTATTGTTGGCTCAGTACTATCTGGAAATAGAAATTTTGAAGGAAGGATACATCAATTAGTTAAAGCAAATTATTTAGCATCTCCACCGCTTGTTATGGCATATGCTATTGCTGGTAATTTAAAAATAAATTTAGATACTCAGCCAATTGGTAAAGATAAGGATGGTAATAATGTATTTTTAAAAGATATTTGGCCAAGCTCTAGAGAGATTCAATCAATTATTGATCAGTGTGTTACATCAGATATATTTGCACAAAAATATCAGGATTTATTTGATGGTGATGAAAATTGGCATCAAATTGAAACTAGCAAATCACATACCTATAATTGGGATCAAGAGAGCACTTATATCAGATTGCCAAATTTTTTTGAAAATATTTCTCATAATGATATCTCAGATATTAATTCTGCAAAAATTATTGCCTTATTAGGAGATTCTGTTACTACTGATCATATATCTCCTGCTGGAAATATTGCCAGTGATTCAGCTGCTGCAATATATCTTAATGACCATAATGTTAATAAAGTAGATTTTAACTCTTATGGATCAAGAAGGGGTAATCATGAGGTTATGATGAGAGGAACATTTGCTAATATAAGAATAAAAAACCTGCTTCTTAATAGTAAAAAAGAGGGTGGTTATGCATATGATATAAATAATAATGAGGTATATTTCTATAATGCTGCAATGTCTTATAAGTCAATATCTACACCATTAATTGTTATAGCGGGCAAGGAATATGGAACTGGATCATCAAGAGATTGGGCTGCAAAAGGAACGAAATTATTAGGCATAAAAGCAGTTATTGCTCAGAGTTTTGAAAGAATTCATAGATCAAATTTAATTGGAATGGGCGTATTGCCACTATGCTTTAAAGATCAAGATTCATATCAAAAATATAATATTTGTGGTAATGAAACTATTGATATATTAGATATTAATTCTAACATAAAGCCGGGGCAGGATATAAATTGTATTATAATTAGAAGCGATAATACCAAGCTTCAAATCACATTAAAGTGCCGTCTTGATACTGAAAATGAGGTTTTATATTATAAGTCTGGTGGTATCTTGCAATATGTATTAAACAACCTTGTAAATTAATTTATGGATATTAAAATTATTTCTGGTTCTATTGATGAGAGTCCATCACTAACCAAATATACAACTAAAAAATTGCAAGAAACTGTCAGTAAATATTTTGATATTGCAGTTTCTGCTGATGTTCACTTCAAAAAAGAGGGACCATTTTTTTCTTGTGTAATAATTGTAAATGAGGGCGTCAAAGGTGGTATTAATATTAAGTCTGACCATCAAGATGCTGATATTTACAAGGCTTTTGATGAATCTTGCGAGAAAATTGATAAGCAATTAAGGCGCTATAAGCGTAAAATTACTAATCATAAGGGTAAAAAACCCCAAGAAGATTAATTAATATTAATCAAATATTTATTTAAGGAGGTATTTTAATTGGAAATAGCAGTTAATGGAAGATCTAATCTAGAAATGGCAATTCGTTCTTTGCGTAAAAAAGCTCAAAGAGAAGGATTGATAAAGGATTCTAGAAGAAGACAAGCATATGAAAAACCTTCTGAAGAAAAGAAAAGAAGGAAAAAAGAAAATATTGCAAGAAGAAGAAAAGCTCGTCGTGGCGAATTATTTTAATTTTTAGACTAATATTTAATTTTTAAGCGCAAATTTATATTTGCGCTTTTTTACTAATTACTATAATGCATCTTACAAAAAAAGACAAATCACTATTATTGCTGATAATAGTTATTATAATAATTATATGGTCTCTTTTTTCATTTTCATTTAAGTTCTTTTTATCGTCAAAATATAATAACAAACTCACCTCAAAGATTTCTAATATAGATTATGATAAATGGATTAATATTGAAGAAAAAATAATTAATTCTGACCTTAAGAATAAAATAATAATTTTAAAATTTTGGCATCATAGTTGCGTTACTTGTATTCAAAATATTACCAATCTTGAAAAGTCAATCAAAGAATATAAGGATAAAGTAATTGTTATTGCGATACATTCATCCAGATATAATAGTGAAAAAAAATATCAATCAGTTAGTAAAGCTGTTGATAAATATAAAATAAAATTACCAGTTATTGTTGATGATAATCATTATTTAAAAAATTTTTTTAAAGTCGATATTTTTCCAAAATATATTTTTATTGACCCAAATGGTAATATAGCAAAAGAATATTCATCAGTAATAAATGGCGNTCANANAAAATCTNACATTAATGGGTTAATTAAAAAATTTAGGCATAAAATTAGTGATAAAATTATAAATATCAAAAATAAGGATGATAATATTAGAAATGTCCTAAATTATCCGTCAAGATTATCATATAGTAGAGATTTTATTCATAATAATAAGAAAATACCAGTTATATTTATTTCAAATATTGGTGATAATAATATTATTGTTTCTTCTTTAAGTGGTAAAATTATTCAAGTAATTGGCAACTCGCAATCTGGCTTTATTGATGGTAGTTTTAAAGAAGCGCGATTTGATAAGGTGCAGGGTATGGTTTTTAAAGGTAATAAATTATATCTAGCAGATTCTGGTAACAATGCAATTAGGGTTGTAGATTTTAATGATAAAAAAGTTTCAACATTAGTTGGTAATGGTGTAAGGGGGGATAGATTATATAGCTTAAGATCTATCAAGGCAAAAGATTTTAAGCTTAATAACCCTCTTGATTTAGCATTTTTTGGTAGTAGTAATAATCTTGTTATAGCCAATTCAGGCGTAAATCAAATTATAGAATATAATATTAAAAATAAAGAGATAAAACTCCTTGCGGGTAGTGGAGATTTTGATATGGTTGATGGTAGCGATATTAAATCATCACTTGCACAAACTTTTGATATTGAAGTTTATGAGAATAAATTATATTTCCTAGATTCTAAATCATCTTCTTTGCGATACCTAGATTTAAAAGGTAATGTGGTAACAATTATTGGAGATGGTTTAAATAAATTTGGCGAGGAAAATAATAAAAATCATCAAGATAAAAATATGCAAAATCCAACTTCATTAACTGTTGACGATACCGGAATATATATAATTGATAATTTAAATAATGCAATAAGGCGTCATAATTTTAATTCCAAACAAATTGATAATTATAAAGCAATGAATATTAAGGCTAAATCACTAGAATTTATTGAGCCAACATCAATTATTGGTATTTCTGATAAATTTTATATAGCTGATTCAAATAATCATAGGATTATTCAAATTAATCGAACAAATTACAATTCGTCATTATTTAATATCATGCCTAATCAAAAAATTGCCAAAAAAACATTTGATCAATTATCCTTTAATAATAATATTGCTATAAATCATGAAGTTACATCTGATAGAATTATTGAGGTTGATATAAAAGTTAAAAAAGGATGGAAAATAAATGATCAGGGACCAAGTTTTTTAAATTTTTTACAAATTATTGATAGTGATAATGTAAAGCTACTAAAATTATTCGATTGGCGTGACATTATAAATAATAATATTGATTTATCTTCATTGCAAAAAAACAAAAATTATATTCTATATGGTAATATATATTATTGTCAGGATAAAGAAAACTCAATATGCTTTATAAAAAATTATCAAAGCAAGATATCGACAAGCTCTACTAATAAATCAAACATTACTATTGAGCTTTGAATTTATATAATTAATATTACAAAATACAGCAAATTAAATTATGAAAGCAA
The DNA here is from genome assembly GCA_020054685.1 of Rickettsiales bacterium. GTDB lineage: Bacteria > Pseudomonadota > Alphaproteobacteria > Rickettsiales > UBA1997 > UBA1997. The sequence goes on from JAHXBS010000026.1 coordinate 21,216, forward strand.
TGACCTTAAATGATAATCAAGATAAAAAAGAAATAGCTAATACAGAATATGCAGCTGATTCTATTAAGGTTCTAAAAGGCTTAGAGGCTGTTAGAAAAAGACCTGGAATGTATATAGGAGATACTGATGATGGTAGCGGATTACACCATATGGTCTATGAAGTTGTTGATAATGCTATTGACGAAACATTAGCTAAATATTGTGATAAAATCCTTGTATCTATAAATCAAGATGGCTCAGTTACAGTAAAGGATAATGGCAGGGGTATTCCAACTGATATTCACAAGGAAGAAGGTGTTTCTGCTGCAGAAGTAATTATGACTCAATTACATGCTGGTGGTAAATTTGATCAAAATTCATATAAGGTTTCAGGTGGTTTGCATGGTGTTGGTGTATCTGTGGTAAATGCTCTATCTGATTGGCTAGAATTGACAATTTGGCGTAATAATAAAAAGCATTTGATTCGTTTTGAAAGGGGTGTTGCTATTGCCCCTCTAAAAGAAATTGGTGATGCAGGTAATGAAAAAGGTACTCAAGTATCATTTTATCCCTCTCATGATACTTTTTCTAATGTTACTGAATTTAGTTATTCAACATTAGAGCATAGATTAAGAGAATTATCATTTTTAAATTCTGGTGTTAGAATTTTCTTAAAGGATCAAAGATTAGATCAAGAAAAAGAAGTTGAGTTATTCTATGAAGGTGGAGTTGAGGCCTATGTTCAATATATTGATAAAAGTAAAAAAGGCGTTCATAAGCCTATAACAATTAATGTCGAAGATGATAAAAGTGGAGTAGCAATGGAAGTTTCTATGCAATGGAATGAAAGTTATCATGAAAGCATATTATGCTTTACAAATAATATTAGACAAAGAGATGGAGGAACTCATCTTGCTGGATTAAGGTCAGCATTAACTAGAACTATAAATAATTACGCTTCTAATAATAAACTATTTAAAAAAGATAAGGTTGTATTAACTGGCGATGACATTAGAGAGGGATTAACAGCAGTATTATCCGTTAAGGTTCCAGATCCAAAATTTTCTTCTCAGACAAAAGACAAGCTTGTATCTTCTGAAGTTAGAACATATGTTGAAGCATGGATTAATGATAAATTATCTCAATGGTTTGAAGAGCATCCATCAGAAGCTAAGACCATAATATCAAAGTCTTTAGAAGCAGCTCAAGCAAGAGAAGCTGCCAGAAAAGCCAGAGAATTAACAAGAAGAAAATCTGCATTAGAAGTATCTAATTTACCTGGCAAATTATCTGATTGCCAAGAAAAAGACCCGTCATTATGCGAGTTATTTATCGTTGAGGGGAATTCTGCTGGTGGCTCTGCCAAATCTGGCAGAGATAGAAAATATCAAGCAATATTGCCAATAAGAGGTAAAATACTAAATGTCGAAAGAGCAAGATTTGATAAAATGCTATCATCTGTAGAAGTAGGAACGATTATAACTGCACTTGGAACCGGAATAGGCGATAAGGATTTTGACCCTGAAAAGCTTAGATATCACAAGATTATAGTTATGGCTGATGCTGATGTTGATGGTTCACATATTAGGACATTACTTCTTACATTCTTTTTTAGACATATGCCTCAATTAATAGAAAGAGGCTATTTATATATCGCACAGCCTCCATTATATAAAGTTAAAAAAGGATCTAGCGAAGTTTACCTTAAAAATGAGCAAGCTCTACAAAATTATATTATTGATAATTCTTTGAAAAATACTATTATCAAAACATCTTCTGGTGATTTGGCAGGTGCTGACTTAGTTGACTTTGTCACGATGGTTATTAAATTTTCGGAATTAATAAATCAGATATCAAGAATTATACCGAGTGAGATCTCAGAAATATGCGCTTTAGTGCAGGCATTTGATAAAAATGTTCATCAAAATCAATCGCTAAAGGATGAAGTCATTTTTAAATTGCAAGAAAAATGCAATAGCAAATTCTTAAGTGAAATGTCCTGGAATGTCTTTAAAGATGACGCTGATGATATTGTAATATCAAAAGAACATCGCGGAGTTAAAACATTATTTAAAATCGAAAAAGCTTTCTATGATTATCCTGAAATTTCATCATTAAGCAATATTGCAAATAATATCAATCAATATTTTGCTGAAAATATCACAATAATAAAACAAGATGATACTAGAAATGCTCATGGACCTGTTCAGTTAGCCAGTATTATTCAAGAAATAGGTCAAAAAGGAATATCAGTTCAAAGATTTAAAGGTCTTGGTGAAATGAATGCAGAGCAATTATGGGAGACTACGCTAGATCCTTCAAATAGAACATTACTTCAAGTAAAAGTTGAAGAATTTGACGAAGCTGATGAAACATTCTCAACATTAATGGGTAATGTAGTCGAGCCTAGAAGAGAATTCATTCAAGAAAATGCACTCAAAGTGGTCAATCTTGATGTATAAAATTAAAAGAATCTAATTTTAGAATATATTTAAGTATATATTGCCTTAATATAGTTTATTTATTTATTTTCTTACTTACTTTCTCTTTAATTTCTATTCAATATTTTTAAGATATAGCGTATTTTATCTATAGTGCTGGTTGTTACTTTTCTTAATTTTAGTTTAAATCATGATAAAATTTAGTTAATAATATTCTAATTACTAATCCTAGATTTAATAAAAATTTGACCAAAGATAACTTCACTAAATATTAGATTTTTGATAAAACTAGTATAATTTATCTATATAGCTCTTAACTCTTAAGTTTAATTGAAAGATTGTCAATCATGACCTTGCACATCTTGCTTAAATCATATTCTGGCTTCCAATTCCATTGATTTTGGGCCGGGGTATCATCGATTGATTTTGGCCATGAATCAGCAATTTTCTGGCGATAATCTGGTGTGTATTGAATCTCAAAGTCAGATATGTGTTTTTTAATCTCATTAGCAAGCTCTTGGCAAGAAAAGCTAATTGCAGCAAAATTAAAATTGGCATAATCTTGTAATTTACCAAAATCTGCCTGAGATAATTCAATTGTTCCTCTAATTGCGTCATCAATATACATCATTGGTAAGATAGTATCAGATTTCAAAAAACAATTATATTTTTTATTTTTTATAGCCTCGTAAAATATCTCAACTGCGTAATCAGTGGTTCCGCCACCTGGAAGAGCTTTATAGCCTATTAATCGTGTATATCTTAAACCTCTAACATCTATTTTATGTTTTTTAACATAGTAATCACATAATAATTCACCAGCAACCTTGGTTAGGCCATACATTGTTTCTGGTAGCAATATAGTTTGTTGCGGAGTGTTAATGGGTGGGCTTTGTGGTCCAAAAACAGCAATTGAACTTGGGCAAATTAATTGGGTTAATTCAAAGTTGCGACATGCTTCTAAAATATTATGTAGACCGTTCATATTAACATCAAAGCATAAATTAGGGTTTCTTTCTCCATTGGCTGATAAAATAGCAGCTAAATGATAAATAATTTTAATATCATGTTTTTTAATAATAGATGCTATATTATCTTTATCTATGACATTAAGGACTTCATAAGGCTCAAATTGTGATTTTTGCTGTGGCAATATGTCGGACGCAATTACATTATCATGACCATATATTCTTTTAAGTTCGATTGTTAAATCGCTTCCTATTTGGCCCAATGCTCCTGTTACAAGTATCTTCATATGTTAATTATTAAATCTAAAATGAAAAATATCACCATCATTGACGATATATTCCTTACCTTCGAGACGAAGTTTACCGCTATTTTTTGCACCTTCTTCGCCATTATTATCAATATAATCATTATAAGAAATTGTTTGCGCCTTAATAAAGCCTTTTTCAAAATCCGTATGAATAACGCCAGCAGCATTTGGCGCAGTTGATCCCTTTTTAATTGTCCAGGCTCGACATTCTTGGGGTCCAGCGGTAAAAAAAGTAATTAAATTTAGTATTTCATATGATTTTTTAATAATTTGCGCAAGACCTGGTTGTTTTAATCCCACTGATTCTAGAGATTCAATTTTTTCATTTTCATCTTCTAGATTTGCAATTTCAGACTCTATTTGGGCGCAAATATTTAGCGAATGAAAATTACTATTACCTGCATAATTGCTGATTAATTGACTATATTTATTACCACTAATTTCATTTTCATTTAAATTACAAACAAATAATTGCGGCTTTGATGTTATTAATTGTAGGTTTTTTAATATTTTTTGATCCTCAATGGATTCTATAGTAAAAGATGATGCAGGCTTTTGACTTGATAAATGAGAAATTAGATTTTTAATTAGTGGTATTTGAGTAGCTAGATCCTGGTCGTTTTTAGCCTTTTTTTCAATATTTGGAAGTCTTTTTTCTAAACTTTCAAGATCGGCAAGTATTAGTTCGATCTGAATTAATTCAAGATCTCTATTTGGATCAATATTTCCTTCTACATGGGTGATATTTTCGTTATCAAAGCACCGTATAACGTTAATAATTGCATCTACCTCTCTAATATGGGATAAGAATTTATTACCAAGTCCTTCACCTTTACTAGCGCCCTTGACAAGACCAGCAATATCAACAAATTCAATTTTAGTAGCAATTATCTGTGCAGAGTTGGCGATTTTAGCTAGTTTATGCAGTCTTTCATCAGGTACATTAACTAATCCTATATTTGGCTCAATTGTGCAAAAAGGGAAATTCTGAGCTTCAGCTGCAATTGTTTGGGTTAGGGCATTGAATAAAGTAGATTTGCCAACATTAGGAAGGCCAACAATACCACATTTTAATGACATGATTACAATAAAATACTTTACTTAAAAAAAATTTACTAATCTAATTTATGAGATTGATTATTAATATTCAAACATATTTATTTAATGAGATTATTTATTCTATTACTATTATTATCATCCTGTTTTTCTTCCTCTAAATTAAGTTTTAACGGTAAGGGTAATATAAGTTTTAAAGAAGTCAGCTATAATGATCTTGAAAATTGGAATGAAGTAAATCATCAAAAGGCTCTGCAATCATTTAATCATTCATGTAATAAATTTGCTAAAATGCCGCAAAATAAATTAGTTGGTGGGCAAATTGGTAGTATTTTTATCAAAGATTTTAGGGATGTATGCGATATTGCTGATGTTGTTAGAGCTATGGATTCTAAACAGGCAAAAAATTTCTTTGAAAATTGGTTTAGACCTTTAAAGATAGCAACTAGATCAGGAAGGTCAAGAGGATTATTTACTGGATATTATGAAGCTAGCCTTAAAGGAAATGTTAGAAAAACAGATAAATATCGCCATCCAATATATAAAGTACCAACTGATCTTACATATGAGCCATATTATAGTAGACAAGAAATTGAATCTGGTGTATTAAGTTCGAAGGGTCTAGAAATATTATATGTTGATAATATTGTAGATCTGTTTTTCTTGCATATTCAGGGTTCGGGTAGGGTAGAGTTACCTGATGGAAGTAATGTTAGAATATCATATGCTGGAAGAAATAATCATCCATATACCTCAGTAGGAGGTTATATGGTTGATAAGGGATATATCAGTGCAGACCATGTTAATGCAAAAACAATTATGAAGTGGCTAAATGATAACCCCATTAAAGCAATAGAAGTAATGAACCAAAATGCTGCTTATACATTTTTTGAATTATCAAAAAATGAATATGTTGTTGGCGCTCAAAATGTTCCTTTAACTGCAATGCATTCAATTGCAATTGATAATGATTATATTCCATATGGTTTACCAATATGGGTTGAAACACATTTAAAGGATGCAAATAAAAATAAAGTAAAATTTAATAATTTATTAATTGCTCAAGATACAGGAAGTGCAATTAGAGGTGCCGTTAGGGGTGATATATTTTTCGGATTTGGTAAAGTTGCACAAGATAATGCATCATATATGGCATCAAAAGGTGAATATTACTTATTGATTCCTGTAAATATAGTTGATAATTTAAGAAAAAATAATTAATTTAAGAGTATATGACAGATATTATTCCTTTTGATAAAAGACAAGGCTACATATGGTATAATGGCGAATTCGTTCATCGGCAAGATGCTAAAGTTCATGTGTTAAATCACGGTCTTCATTACGCATCATGTGTTTTTGAGGGTGAAAGAGTTTATAATAAAAAAATTTTTAAAAATAAAGAGCATTCTGCAAGGCTGCATTATTCTGCAGGCGAGCTTGGTTTTAAAATACCATTTTCAATTGATGACCTTATTAAAGCCAAGGAGCAAACAGTTTTAAAGCAAGAGATAGTTGATGGATATATGAGAGTTTTTGCATGGCGAGGATCTGAAAAAATGGCAATTTCAGCTCAAAATAATACTATTCATGTTGCGATAGCTTGTTGGCCATGGCCACCATATTATTCTGCTGAAGCTAGAAAAAAAGGTTTAAGATTAAAAATTGCAAAATATTGTCGACCAAGTCCAGACACTGCACCAACATCTGCTAAAGCTGCTGGTTTATATATGATTTGCACAATTTCTAAGCATGAGGCAGAAAATCAGGGATATAATGACGCATTAATGCTAGATTATAGGGGTTATTTAGCAGAGGCTACGGGTGCAAATTTATTCATAATTATGAATAATGATGAAATTCATACTCCAATACCTGATTGTTTTTTAAATGGCATTACTAGGCAAACAATAATTGAACTTGCAAAGGTACGTGGATATAAGATTATTGAGCGCCACATAATGCCTGAAGAATTAGCTAATGCAAAAGATGCGTTTCTTACTGGAAGTGCTGCAGAGGTCACAAGAATCAGTGAAATAGAAGATAAATATCAGTTTCAACCAAGTGAAATAACATTGCAATTAATGAAAGATTACCAAGAGTTGGTCAGAAAATAAAATGAAGTTAGTTTTTAGATGCTTCTTCATGATTATATTTTTTTCATTAGTGGTCATTATAATTGCCAGTATCGCTTTACATAAAAATCATATATATCCTAAGTTAAAATTATATAATTATAATTCATATCAAAATATAATTCGTGGGTATGCCAAAGCTATTGATAGCTATTCTATCATTATATATCAAAAAGAAATTAGATTATATATGATAGATGCACCAGAAATATCTCAATATTGTTATGATAATAAAGGCAATAGCTATAAATGCGGTATTGACAGTTTAAGATATCTAAAGTCCATCATAAATAATAATATAATAAATTGCTACTATCAAAAAAAAGATATATATGACAGATATTTAGCAATATGTTTTAATGATATAATTAATATTAATTACAAAATGATAGAATCAGGAATGGCAATTATCTATAATCCTGCAAATAATAATGATAAAATAATTCATAATTTAGAAAATATTGCAAAAACCAAAAAAATTGGTATTTGGAAAGGGCATTTTATGATTCCAAAGCATTACAGATATCACAATAAAAGATAATGTTTATATTTGGCTAAAATTAAAAATCAAAAGTTATTGCTACGATAAATAACTAATATATTACTATTATCAGTATAATTATATTTAATTTAGTCTAATTTTTTTACTAAAATTTTCAAATATTAATATATATCAAAAAATTAAAAAAATATATTTTATTTATATAAAAAATATTGTAGAATATAGTTAGTTTAAATTTTATGGTTAAAAATTGAGTACAATAGATTCAAGATCAATAAGTAGATTGTCTTTAGACATAAAAAGACTACTAAAAGAGCATCCAAGATTAATTGATGAAATTGCTAGCTATTCATTAATTAGGCTTTTATATTCTAGATCAAGAATACCAAGGTTAAATAGATTCAATAAAAGACAGCTAAGAAAACTCAGAAATTCTAGAAGGAGATGGTTTGTCGATAATATTATTATGCATCACAGAAGAATACATGACAAGCAAGATAAATTAATAAAATCACGGCAAATTAATAACTTAGCTAAAAATAAAGATGAATCAAGAAATAAAAAAATCATTACTTATAACCCTAGAAAAAAAGACTTTAATTATAAGAATAGTTGGCAAGAAAATTATTTACTTAAAGAAAGAGGGCAGAAAATCAGAGGAAGAATAGATGCTAGAAGATTAAGAGCAAGAAGTAGATGGGTTAGCATTTTAAATGGCTGAGATAATATTTTAATAATTTGGTAATTAATTATATTTTTTTAGAGCTTCGCATGCATTTCTATGTTGTGTTACATAATCAGCTATTTCAATATCGGCATTAACTTGGCAGGATTTTATATATTTTTCTCTTAATTTTATAATTTCAAACTTGTTATAAAGTTGATTTTTAGAGCCAATTAGCGAATTATGCTCTACTTCATCTGATTTATCACTTTTTTTTGTATCGTAGAATTTGGTAACATCGTCAATTCCAAGCGAAGAGAAGTCATTATTATTATAGTAATCTGATCTGGCTTTGATATTTCTATTACTTATATTATCTTGATTGATAAATTTATCAGGAAATCTTATAGCTGCTTGTCTTTGGCATGTGATTTTTTTTTGCGCTTCTCGATTAAATTTTTTACTATCTATTTCTAAAAAGCACCTACGTGAAGCATCGTATGCGGCACTACAATTAGTAAAATCTTGAGATGAAATTTTATGAATAATGCAATTTGGATATTTATTTTTTGCTCGATTATATTCATTTATGCTATAATCTAATCTTTTATCTATTGCATATCCCAGATTATATTGATCATTTTGATGATCTAAAAAATCATTTTGATAAAATGCTGGGAATGAAATTCTGTCTTCTATAAGAATTTTGCGACATAGAAAATATTCATCAATTTTTTCTTGATTGTCAGTATCAAGATTATAGCCCATAAGTTGACATTTTTCATGTTCATATTTATCTAGATCTGCATTTGCATTTTCAAGTAGCATTTTTGGAGTTTTGGATAATTTTCGTGATACTTGCGTGATTATTTTACCTATTTTAATATTGTGATCAATAGATTCTTTTTGCGTGATATCGGTTTTAAGCCTATGTTTTGTTAGCGATAATCTGCAGCGCCAATATAGCTCGTTCTTTTCAGATTTTTTATTAGTAACGATAAGATTTAAAGAGTTACAAAATCTATGATCTGATTGCTCAAACTTTATTATAGCTGGGTCATTTGAGATAATGTAAAAATCCTTATCTTTTTTAAAATTACTAGAGCATGAAAATGATAAGAAGATTAATATAATTAATAATGTCAGTTTATTTTTAAAGATTGTCATTTAAATATATTATATCATTAATTTTTAGTGAGATTTTAACAGTAATAAATTTATAAATGCAATTAATTGTTGGATTGGGAAATTATGGAAGTAAATATGACTTAACAAAGCATAATTACGGATTTGCGGTTATTGATGAAATTGCTAAAAAATATAATTTTCCAAATTTTGCAAGTAAATATGATGGTTTAGTTTCAAAGGCTATAATTGCTAATCATGATTGTATATTATTCAAGCCAGCTACATATATGAATAATTCTGGTCAAGCTATTGCAAAAATAATGAAATATTACAAGATGCACAATGATAATTTACTAATATTACATGATGATATAGATTTTGATCTTGGTAAAATTAAAGTAAAATTTGCAGGTGGTAATGGTGGTCATAATGGTATAAAATCTATAGATAAAATTATTGGAGCTAATTATAAAAGATTAAGGTTGGGTATTGGTAGGCCATCTAATATTAATATTGATGTTGCGGATTATGTTTTGCAAAAATTTAATATTGATGAACTTGCTATAGTTAATAAATCTATATTTAAAATTGTAAAATTATTTGATTATATTATTCTTAAAGAAGATGATAAAATGTTGAATAATTTTTACATAATATAATTTATTCACTAATGATGTAATACAAATTCACTAGCTAGATTTGAAGATCATAATCAAGGAAAACTGTTGATCCGTCAGGATACGGACTTGTTGTGGGGGGATCAACACACATCTCTTCGCAACATTTTATAAATTTTATAAAGTAACGACGCTCTTATTCCTCTCTTGCTAATTGTTCTAAAATATCTTACTCCAACTGTTTTTCTATTTTTTCCTCAATGTTGCGATTAATTTTACTAACAATTTGCGATGCAGTTTTATCATAATTACTAGGGATATTAGTTGAAGTATCTGATAAGTTATATTTAAGATTTGTTATTGTCGTATTATGTGAAAGAGCATCATTTAAAGCGACTATTTTACTAATAGTTATATCACCCAATATCAGTGATTCAATAGTTTTGTTTTCTTTTAGGGATTCTATTACTATTTTAAAATCTTTTACACTACAATTTATACTAGTAATAGAAAGTTTCTCTAGTGGACAATTATTTATAAGTGTCGCTAAACAAGTTGCTGCTTCGTTATTTATTCTTAAATTATTTAGATATAATTCAGCCAAGTGATTTGAGTTACTTAGTGTTGTAATTAGGCTAGAAATCTGAATAGCTGTAATACAATTACAGTCACATAAACTTATTGATTTTAGTGATTTTGATGAACTAATTGCACTTGATATTATTTTAACTTGATCTGGTGTTAAAAAATTAAATTGACTTACTAGTGGATATAACAATAGTTGAGCGCTAGGATCGCTAAATTTTATTTTAACTTGATTATCAAAGCACATGATTAGATAAATTAATAGGATTTGTATGCCTTACTAATTTATATTATATAAAATTTTGATTATAAATCAAGGTAATTCATAATCTATAATTTTAATAATTAGTAATCTTTAAATTTTTAATAATTAGCTTTATTTGTGAATATTTATAAATTAATTTTGTAATCTCTCTATAATTTTATCTTTTGAAATTATATTAATTAATGTCGCAATTTCTGGGCCATTCTCTTCACCGCTTAGCGCTAGCCTTATTGGCATGAATAAGTCTTTACCTTTTCTGGTGGTATTTTGCTTAATTTGGCTAAGCCATTCTTGCCATGCATTGTTATTGCTGCAATTATCGGGTATATATTTAATAATATCATATAGAAATTCTTGATCACTTTTATCATTATTATATTTAAAATCGTTAAAACAAATATCGTGCCATTTTTTTACATCAGTAATAAAATTAATATTTGGCTTAATTTTATGGTAAAAATCTTCAACATTATTATCATTTATACCTAATTTATTTAATTTTTTGCTAATTTCAGCAAAATCAATAATTTGTAAAATTTTGTGATTTAAAATTTCAAGCTCGTCAATATTATATTTAGTTGCTGATTTTGAAAATTTGTCAAAACTAAAATCAGCTATAATTTGTTCAAGATTTCTATGTATCTCTATTGATTTTGATGTACCTATTTGTGATAAAAAATTAGTNNTTGTNGCTGGTTCAAAATTATTTTTTCTAAGTGATTTTATATCAAATCCACCAATTCTTTTAGATATTTTACCGCTATTTGCTTGAATTAATGATAAATGAGCAAAATTAGGAGCTTTAAATCCAAGGCTATCAAAAATTTGAATTTGTATAGCAGTATTGGTAACATGATCTTCGCCTCTAATAATGTCGGTAATATTGTGATCAATATCGTCAATTACTGAGCAAAATGTATAGGTTGGGCTGCTATTTTCTCTTATTAGAACTGGGTCAGAAAAATGACGACCCTCATATGTAACAGTTCCTTTAATTTTATCATTCCATGAAATTTTTTTATCATCTAGTAAAAAGCGGTAATATGGCTTAATTCCTGATTTTTGTAAATTATTTTTTTGCTCTGCGGTAAGATTTAGTGCGCTTCTATTATATATTGGCTTTTGGCCTGAGTTAATTTGTGATTTTCTCTGTATTGCTAATTCCTGCTGTGTTTCGTAACATTCATATAATCTGTTAGATTTAATTAATATATTTTTACATTCCTCATATCTGTCAAGATTATCTGATTGCTTAAATATTTCGTCATAATTAATTCCCAGCCATTTTAAGTCGCTAATAATTGCATCCCTATATATATCTTTACTTCTTAATAGGTCAGTATCATCAAATCTTAATAAAAATTTACCATTATGTTTTTTGGCATAGAGATAATTTATTAATGCAGCTCTAACATTACCTACATGAAGATATCCAGTAGGAGAGGGGGCAAATCTTACTTTAATAGTCATTATTTAATATATTTGTTAGTTATTTGATATCTACGTTCATTATCAAAAGACATTTCAGAAATTTTTGGGCCAATTACGGATTGCTTTCTTTTATATTCATTTTTGTAAAATAAATTAGCAATTTCATTAACTAGATTATGATCATATCCTTGATCACATATTGAGCTTATTGATTGTTGCTTTTCAATTAATTGATATAATATTTTATCAAGAATATCATATTCAGGTAAAGAATCACTATCTTTTTGATTTTCTTTAAGTTCTGCTGATGGTGGTTTTTTGATAATATTATCTGGTATAATATCAATCTTATTGTAGCTTGAAATAATAGGTATATTTTTATTACGCCAATTAGCTAATTGATATATTTGTGTTTTATATAAATCTTTTACTGGATTATAAGCCCCGCACATATCTCCATATAATGTTGCATAGCCACATGCTAATTCAGATTTATTGCCCGTTGATAATAATAGCGAATTATTACTATTAGAAATAGACATTAATATATTGGCTCTTATGCGTGATTGTAAATTTTGCTGAGCAATATCAGAAATATTACCCATAAGATTGAGCATATTTTCAAAAATGTTATGAATATTAATTTCTTTTAATTTGATATTTAGATTTAAGGAGCATTGACTGGCATCTATTAGAGATTCTTTACTATTAAATATTGTAGTTAACGCATATAGTTCAACATTTTCATGACCTAAAGCATCGCAGGCAATTGTGGCAACTAGGGCAGAATCTATTCCTCCTGACATTCCTATTAATACCTTGCTGAANTTATTTTTTCTTACATAATCTCTAACCCCTAAGATACAGGCATTATACATATAAGATAATGGATCATCAATGTAATTATTAAATTTAAAGTTATGATTTTTCGAATTAATTACTGAAATATTAGATGATTTATCAATTTCAATAATAACATAATCCTCACTAAAAGAAGATAAATTAGCAATATTTTCAGAATTATGATCAATGATAAATGAGTTGCCGTCAAATATTAAAGAGTCACAAGCTCCTACTTGATTAAGATATATTATAGGTTTTTGAGTTTTTTTGCTAAATTTAAGGCACTTATCTAATCTTTGCTGATATTTATTAATAGAATATGGAGATGAGTTAATTATAATAGAAAAATCAACTTCTGATTGCAAAGCAAGAAAGGTATTTTTATCATCCCATACATCTTCGCAAATCATTAAATTGCAATAAAAATCATTAATTTTTTTTGTTGAAAGAGTTGAAGAGGGGGTAAAATATCTTGATTCGTCAAATACAGAATAATTTGGTAAGGTTTTTTTATTAATTATTTTAGAAATTTTACCTCTATATATAATAATTGCTGAATTTCTAACGATTGATTTAGCTTTATTTTCTTCAATTGTTGGGCAGCCAACAATAATATGACATTTAGAATTTTTAGATATTTCGCAAAGCTCGATAATTTTATTTTGACAATCTTCAATAAAATATTTTTTATGCCATAAATCCATTGCTGGGTAGCCAGATATTGTCATCTCTGGAAATATTATTAAATCGCAATCATTTTGACAGGCAATTTCATAATTATTAATTATTTTGTTGAAATTACCATTAATATCGCCAACAGTATTATTTATTTGTGCTAAATAAATTTTAATATTACTCATTGATTAATTTAGTTATTATTGATCAAGACTTAATGGTTCATGATAATCCGGCATTATATTATGCATTAAATCAGGCTAATAAAGATATGCAAGATATAATTGTTATATATATATTAGATGAAATTAATAAAAGAGCAATAGGATTGGCGTCTAAATGGTTTTTAAATAATTTATTACAAAATTTTCAAAAAGAATTATCAAATAAAGCAAATTGTAATTTATATTTTTTTAAAGGAGATTCTTTGAAAATAATCACTCAAATTCATAAGGATTTAAATATTTCACAAATATTTATGAATAATTCTTTTGAGCCATCGCAACATAATTTAATTAAAAAAATTAGCGATTATTGCACTAGTAATAAAATTGAGATAGATGTAAAAGAGTCGAATTTATTATTTCCTTCTAATAAGGTGCTTAATGGTTCAGGGTTTTATTTTAAAGTATTTACACCATTTTGGAAATCATGTTTAGCTAGAGAAAATGAAATATCAGCACCATTAGATATTGTAAAAAATAACAAAAAAATTAATGAACATTTAAGTAATTATTTTTTAAAAGAGTCAATTAATATTCAAGATCTCATATCGCTACCAAAGACACAATGGTACAATAAAATGCAAAAATATTGGAAATTTAGTGAAAATGATATATTGCAGCAATTAGATAATTTTATTAAAAATAAGATAGATAATTACAAAAAACAAAGAGATTTTCCAGCTATTGAAGCAACATCTAAATTATCGCCATATTTGCATTTTGGAGCTATATCAACAAGATATATTTTTAATAAGGTAAGAAATTTTCAAAAAATTAATAATTTGTTAGATAATAAAGATATTAATCATTTCTTATCTGAAATTGGGTGGAGGGAGTTTTCATATAGTTTATTATATAATTTTGATAATTTGTTAGAGAATAATTTTAACCCAAAATTTAATAATTTTCCATGGTATGAAAATGACGAAATATTAAAAAGGTGGCAAAAGGGACTAACTGGTTATCCAATCGTTGATGCTGGAATGAGGGAATTATGGAATACGGGTTGGATGCATAATAGGGTAAGGATGATAGTTGGATCATTTTTAGTTAAGGATTTACTTATTAATTGGCGAGAAGGAGAAAAGTGGTTCTGGGACTGTCTTGTCGATGCTGATATGGCTAGTAATATATCAAGCTGGCAATGGATTGCCGGAAGTGGGGCAGATGCTGCACCTTATTTTAGAATATTTAACCCTACATTACAAAGTCAAAAATTTGATCCAGATGGATCATATATTAGAAAATGGGTTCCAGAATTAGCTAAATTGCCAAATAAAGTAATTTGTGAGCCAATAAAAGCAAATATATTCGAGTTAAAAGAAGCAAATATTGAGCTTGGAAAAGATTACCCATTGCCAATTATAGATCACAAAAAAGCAAGAGATATGGCTATGATGGCTTATAAATCATTGTAATAATTCTAAAAATAAATTACTTTAATTTAAAAATAAATATAGAGCTGTAACTATGGATCAGGTTTTTGGGATTGCTCATCTATTTTAGGAAGTTTGTTTAACTTTTTTTTCTGTTTTTCAATTTTTTTCTTGCTATTTTTAAGCTGATCAGTTCTATTAGCAATTTTATTATTTCTGTTATACCTCACTCTTGCACGAATTTCACTTGCACTAAAAGTTTGGCTGTTACTATTATCATCATTTTCAGTTAGTTCTCTAATTGCTATACGAGATTCATTACTTCTTATTGTTAAAGCGCTATCTATAGGACTTTTTATTGCTTGAAGAGCTGCTCCAGCAATTTTAATCATTCCTGATGAAGCTAACGAAACCTTACTTTTAGGCTCTAAAGCTTCTTGTTCTCTTAAATTGATCAATTCCCGTCCAGCTTTTGTATGTGCAAAGTCAATATCACGTTCTTTAAATCGTTGATGTAAAGCTTGAGCAGTAAGCTTAACTTTATTTAGAGATTTTTTTAGAGATCTTCTATTTGGGGATCTTATTAACTCCCTATTACTACCCATTGCATCTTTAAAATCATCCATTGCTGAATTTCCAAGTTTAGATGCTTTTGTTCCAAATATTTTAGCAGTTAGATCTTTGTCTTTATAATTTTCTATGCTAGATTCTAAATTACTTTTAGTATCCTTAAACTTATCTGATACTGATGTGGCTGCAGATTTTACAGCTTTTGTAGGTTTTACACCTGTAACTGCTTTAATAGCGGCATTAGGTGATCTTAAAGCGGTCTCTGCTACACCTGCTATGGCGCCAATTGCCATTCCAATGCCTCCAGCCACTATATTTTTATCAGTTTGTACGCCCGGAATCACAGGTATTTTTTTTCCAAATTCATAACCTTTTTTCGCATTTTTTTTAATATTTTTAAATATATTTAAATCTTTTTTTGCACTTTCAAGAGCTGTTCTTTCTACTATTAAATCGCTACCAGCGATAGCAGATCTTATTTCTTTTCTCTTGTCTTCATCTTTTTCATTTGCAAGAGCTTCGGAAATTTGACTCTTATTAAGAGAAATTTTGGCATTTCTATCTAATCTATTAAGTGATGTTGTATCTCCTTTTACAGAATGAATTGCCTTATTGGCAATCAATCCCATAAGATGATCTCCTTGATATGATGCACCTTTAAATCTTTTTAGTTCATTAATTTGATCAGGGGTTAAATCCATTTTCTTTCCTTCTTTTTCTATTGCTTCATTTCTAGCACCTTTTATCATTTGAAGCTGGTCAGCTTTATTGTGTTTTGCTAAGTTAAGAGCATTATCTCTCTTATATTGATCCTCAGCTTTATTGGCTGCTTTTTTAAGTTGATTAACTTGTGATGTTTTAACTTTATCTTGCTGTCTTTTGTTATTTCTTTCTTTTTTGGCTAATTTACCTGAGTCAAATAAATATTTATCTAATCTTTGTACATTTGAATTAACACTGCCTAAATATGGAACTTCAAAATCCATTGCTTTGCTACCCGCTTGTTTTGCTAATCCTTTTAACTGAGCTCCTAATTGCCTTACTCCTGATGATAATGATACTGCTGATATTCCTCCACTAATTTGTTGAGCAAGCTCAGACATTAATTCAATAAATTTGCCCATGATCGAGGCTACTACCCATATTAGCAACACTGAAAAAAACGATGGAAAAGATTCTGTATTTACATTAATCCCAGGGTTAGAAGCTGCAGTTAGAGATGGTGGAACAGAAGCAACATGCCACCAATTAAGTAGATTTATTTTTGCTATCCATATATCTATTATCCATACTGGTCCAAAACAAATTCTGTAATTTAATACTAATTTTATTATTTCATATATTAATATATTAAAGAAAGCTAATGTTGTTAGTAAGAAAATCTGCTGTAATGAAAAGCTAATAATTCCACTTAGCCAATTATCAAACATATCTTGAGTTTGTTTAAATAGAGTAAATAATATGAATATTGGCCCTAATGTGAATAATATTGATAAGAATATTTGAGCTGTTAAATATATTAAAACAGCATTTGCAACAGCATATATATATAATAACATGCCATATAATACTAATATACAATAGATCCAACCAAAGAAATCAGCAAAAATTAATGCAGTGATCTTCTTCATGACAACATCACTCATAATAAGTGTAAATGTTTTATCAATAGATGAAAATAATACGGATTTATCACCATAATTTTTATCAGCAATTGCCTTAATTAGCTCTGGTGAGTTATCAAATGAAGAGGCCATTAGAAATGCTATTTGATCTGTTCCATTTTTAAATGGTGTTACAATTAAATTATTAAACCACGTCCAGCCTGTACTTCCAATAAATAAATATATTAAGGCAATTTTAAATATTCTTGATATTATCTCCTTATTATTTAACTCACTAACACCCATTAAATAAGAAATTCCAAAAAATGTCACCATTGCAATCATTGAAATTCTAACTATCATCTTATATTTCGGGTCTTCAATAAGAGCTTTATAGGTCTTTTCAACTTTACCTTGCTCACCTTCTTTACCATCAATAATTTTAATTATAGGCTCAATAACAGAACCAATAATCTTAGAATAATCAGTATCTGCTGTTTTTACTTTTATATTAACTTTATATTCCCCACTATTATCTGAATATACACTAACGCAATTGCCACTTTTATTTGTGATACCATCATTTGATTCACCACCATCTATTGCACAATGAAGTTCTTCTGCGTCATAAATCTTAAATATCAATCTATATTTATCAAATTCAGAGTCATCGCTTCCGCTATCTTTAGTATGGCAATAATATTGGGCACCATCAAACATTTCTTCACAATCAACGTTGCTATCAGCTGTTTTTATTCTTGTTATTCTGCCATTATTATTTATCTCATATTTTGTTGAAGATTTAGCTTCAATATCTTCTGTAGCAAAATCAACAATATTTTCACCTTCTTCTTCAGTAGTTGCTACACTACTACAACTACCTGGCTGATCTTCTTTGCACAGTTTAACCTTCATATATTTTCCATTTAATCCTGAATATTTACTTTTAAATATAAGTGCTATCTTGTTTCCTACTATATTTTTTTCATTGTCTATATCTAAGAATGAAGAATATTGACCACTAAAAGGGATTATATATGATTTTAACAATTTATTATTAACATTTGTTATCGATATAGGCATTGATTCTGCAAAATAATATTCAGTATCATCTATTTTATATTTTCTTAATAAATTCTTTGAGTAGTTTGTTATTCTTTTTATAACACCATATCCATCTTGATTACTAAATTCTGAGACTTTTTTTAAATCATAAAGATATTTAGTATTCTCTTGCAAAACAACATTAAGAAGATCTTGATCAAATCTTGTTATATTTTGAATTGACCCTTTATAAGACTCAAAATCATAGCATATTT
The DNA here is from genome assembly GCA_020054685.1 of Rickettsiales bacterium. Classification (GTDB taxonomy): domain Bacteria; phylum Pseudomonadota; class Alphaproteobacteria; order Rickettsiales; family UBA1997; genus UBA1997. The sequence continues at coordinate 39,903 of JAHXBS010000026.1, forward strand.
TTTGAGATACCGGTAACTCTGGATCTGCTTTTGATGCTTCTACTCTTTTATCGTCACATTTATCACATTGAGTTTTTTCGTTTTCGCAGTCATTTTCTATACCTTCTTGTATATACATAAATTGATCTTGTTTAACACCATCTGTTATTACTTTTTGACAAGTGGGGCAATATTCATCACTACCCTCTTCAAAGCATTTAGCGTATGTAGGCATACATCCTTCTGAACCATCAGGATGGCAATTTGGATTCTTTATATTGGTAGTTTCATTTGTATTATGAAGGCACATAATAGCAGGCAATGGTTTTTCAATTTGCATGTAGAGATTTTTACACTCATTTGGAAAAAATAATATTGATTGTCCTTTTCTTATGTAGAATTCTTTGTTAATTGCTCCATCAGGATTTTTATAAAGAGGGTCATCAGCATGTGCATATTCATAATAGCCAGGATCTATATAGTTATCTATCCCGCCGATGTCTGTTAGCAAATATTCGTGACTGAAATTTGCGGCAGGATTAATTATTCTAGCTTTAAAATTACATGAGCTTATTTCAGCTGTCTTAATTTTTGCATAACCAGACTTATTAATATCAAATTTTATAAGAGGACTTTTTAGTGCTGCAATATTTGAACAACCTGTATCTTTATATTGAATACGATATCCTGGCGGAAGAATTAGTTCTTGTAAGTATAATTTATACTTATTAAAGTTACTAATTCCTTCACGATTATTGTATGTTGAATCGGTTAAATTAAATTTAAATGGGTAAGTTTCACTGTCTGGAGTTTTACCATTAATATCCTTTACTTCATTTCCTTCTTTATCTATAATCTTGAAAAGAAGCTCATTAGTAGCGCATTGTAATGCACTTATCTTAAAAAATTTATACTGAATATGTTTCTGGCTATTATTCCTAATAGTTCCTCCATCAGGATTAATTATAGAAAAAATAGTATTGAATTTAGGATGTATATCACATTTACTATCACTACATTCAGAAAACACAACCTCTTTTGGTTTGATTTCATTTAGAATATCAACAGGGCAATTTTCATCTAAAGTTGAAGGTGAATACTCTTTATTATCTAAAATATCTGTAATTATATTTTTACAGCTATTTTTTTTCTTTATCATGCCAATATATTGAGTGCTATCAAGTTCGCTGCTTGGTATCTCTTGAGTATTAAATTTACAAGAATCTTCTGCACATTCCACAGTTTTTGATATGTCAGGAAAATAATCGTAATGAATTAAAATTTTCTTCCCTAGATGTAATATCTCTTTTGCCGCGTCTTCAATTTTTTCGTCATGTGTATCAAAGTCATCTTGTCTTGAACTTGTTACTGTATTGCTTTCATCAGTTTTAATTTTTTCTTCAATTCTACCTGCAAATAAGATGCTATATATATCAGTACTAGGATTATACTGTGTATCTGTATTTGAATTAATTAATAGATGTGAATGATCATTGCTTGGTAATACGTTATACATGGATGTTGCCTTGTCTGTTGGTCCAAAATAAACCTCGCCGGAAGCTTTTATATATATTTCTGATCCTGGAGAAATTCTTACTCCATAATTCATATTGGCAGATTTTTGAGTGGTAGCTTTCCATAATGGCTCGGAATCATAAGTTTTATCGGTAATTTTTAATTCTTTGCACTTACTTTTACATGATTCTATGCAATCTTTTTTATCCTCTGATGATTCTTCAGATAAGCACCCAGCTATATTTTCTATAGCTGTTTCTTGTTGTAATTTATTATATAGAATTTTACCATACTCTGTAGTGGGACCAACCGCGATACATTTTCGCAATTTTTCATTTTCTGTATTTAAATTTTCTATATTTAGATTTTCTACGTCACTTGTGTCGATCTCGCAAGATGCTGATTCTGAGAAAGGTTTTATTGTAAGGGTTTCTGTTTGATATTGCCCATAATCATCAGCTTCATGACATGCATAATCTTGACATGATGAAGTTATTATCAATATTAGTAATATTGATAATTTTTTTATATATTTATTTGTGATTTTTGTAAAAATATCTTTCAAAATCTTTTATAAAACTATTTATATTTTTTTTAAATCAAATTTTTGATTATTAAAGCAATTCTTTTTGTTTCTTGAAAAATTTTTGGAGTAAACCCGTTTAGATAATTTTGATCCAAATTTAGTTCCATTAAAAAATTTCTCTCTATCATATATTTTACAAAATTTTGATGCTTTTGGGAAGTGTTTTTTTTACATTTAAAGACATAAGTTGGTTTATTTGTGCTACAACATTCGCTAATCATTGAGATAGAATCGGGGCTGACAATCAAAAAGTCACTATAAGCAAGAATTGCTAAATATGGATTATTTTCTTTTACATGATTATAATCAAAAAATTTATAGTCACAACTTATATTATTTTTAATAAATTTACTAATTTGTGGTGATGTTCTTCTGCTATTTAAAATAAATATGTAATAATTATTATTATTTGCGATTTCATTTATAAAATTGACCAATTTTTTTATTGTGCTATTGTCAATGTCAAAATCCCTTGTTTTACCACCTATTATTAATGCTAATTTATTTTTTTTTATATTATTAAAATCATTTTTAAATTTACTTACTGCAATATTAAGGTTTTTATTATTTATTTTATTTAATGCGCCATTAATATATATAATATTATTATTAAATTTTTTATATTTTGGTAATTTATCGTGATAAGGTAATATAATGTGATCAAAATTCTTAAAATTCATCATGGGGTTCATGATCTGGATCATTATTGGTTTTATTTTTAATATTTTTTTGATTGTTACAGCAATAATAGCTAGGCGTCTTCCACATGATATTACGATGTCGGGATTGAAGTTATCTAAGATGTGATATAGATTATCTTTACTATTTTTAGTAATAATATTAAGTGATTTTTTTAGTAATATATTTGGTAATTTAGCTAAATGATTATATTCTATATTGGCAATTTTATATTTTAGTCCAATTTCTTCGGCAAGTGCAATTGACTGATTATTATTTCCAGGCCTGTGATCGAATAAAATTAATATTCTTTTATCCATTAATTTTATTAATTAATTTTTCTTTAATATAAGGTGTTATAAATTTAGAGGTATCGCCTCCTAATCTTGCAACTTCTTTAACTAATTTTGAGGCTATAAATTGATTATTTTCTGATGCAGGCAGAAAAATAGTTTGTATTTTTGGGTCAAGTTTAGAATTCATTCCAAACATTTGAAATTCATATTCAAAGTCAGAAACAGCTCTTAAGCCTCTAATAATGAATTTAGAATTAATATTATTAGCAAAATCAACTAAAAGACCCGAAAATATTTCAGCGGAGATTTTATTACTATCTGTTAATAGTTCTATCTCGTTATTTACCATATCTAGCCTTTCATCAATATTAAAAAGTGTGTTTTTATTGCAGTCTCTTGCAATGGCGATAATCAACTTATCGAATAATTGTACAGCTCTTTTTATGATATCTATATGTCCATATGTAATTGGATCAAATGTTCCTGGATATATTCCTATTTTCATAAAATATATTATTGGGTATTAATTATGGGGCAATAATTGATTTATTAATTACTGCGATATAGATTATATAAATTAAAAGTGACTAATTATTTAATATAACTAAATAAAATAATAATATATAATATATTACAAATTATATTAATAAATTGCAATAAATATGAATATTACAATTTTATCTATAGGTAAATTTAGAAATTCTAATCTTAAAGATGATTTTTACGAATATGTTAAAAGGATTGGATATAAGATATCATTAATAGAAATTGATATAAAAAAGAGTAATATTAAGAATAGGGATATAGTAAAAAAAAATGAGGCTGATATAATTATAAAAAATATAAATAATAACTCATTCAAGATTGCTCTGGATGAAAAAGGTCTGCAATTTGATAGTATTAAATTCTCGCAAATTATTAATGAAAATTTATCGAGTAAAGAGATTACATTTATTATTGGAGGAGCTTTTGGATTGGATAAAAAAATTTTATCAATAGCTGATATTACCATATCACTGAGTAAGTTAACATTTCCCCATATGTTGGTTAGATTAATTTTAATTGAGCAAATATATAGATCATTTACTATAATTAATAATCATCCATATCACAAAATTTAGTAATTTTAAAATTATTATTTAGTTGCAATTAATATTATATGTGATTAAATTATTTATTATTACATATCGCGGGGTAGAGCAGCCCGGTAGCTTGTCAGGCTCATAACCTGAAGGTCGTTGGTTCAAATCCAGCCCCCGCAACCATTTCCTATATATTATCTGTATTATCTGTCAATTGCAGAATTTTTCTTAAAATTACCTATTTATCATTCAATTAAAGATGCTTTTTGTTTTTAATAATTTAAATATTTCTAAATTAATTATTTATTTTTCTAATTTTTAAGAATTTCTTATGATCTTTCTATTCTTTAATTAAGTTAATAACCAAGCTTATCATTAAATCTTTTTCGCTTGGACTGCTATTTGCAATAAGCAAGGCAAGTGCTGTTAATGCATTATCATTGATTTTCAATTCTCCACTTTTTTTAAAGCGTGTTTATTTTTTTCCAAAAACCAAATAAACATAAAAGCGCCAATTCTTTTATTTCCATCTGAAAAAGAATGATTTTTGATTATAAGATAAAGCAGGTTTGCCGCCTGTTCTTCAATGCTTTTGTAAAGATATTCACCATCAAAACTTTGTATAATATTACCTAATATTCCTTCAAAACCATCATCTTTTCTATTGCCAAAAAGTCCAGTTGCTTCTTTTTTTTGTATTAATTGTCTTTTTAATTCTTCAATTGATTTTAGTGCTTCTTCAAATTTGATTTCGTAAGTGATATTTTTATTTAGCTTTTTTAGTATTTAGGTTATTGCTATCAAATTGATTTAAGAGGATAAAGCTTTTATTATATTTTTTGATGATTTCTAACAATCCTTTTGCTTCATTTAAATCATTGGTTTCTTTGTTGTTGGCTATTAATTCAATAGTTTTTTGAAGTTGTTCCAAGCGTTTTTGGTTTACTGCATAGCCTTGAACTAGATAATCTTTAAGGCGAGAAGTTGCCCATTGTCTAAATTGTGTACCTTGTTTTGATTTAACTCTATAACCAACTGAAATAATTACATCAAGATTGTAATATTTTACATTGATCTTCTGTTCTTTTCCCTTTATAGCTCCGTGTTGAGTGGTATGTAAGAAATCCTTACATACCACTTTTTCTTCAAGCTCCCCTTCTTTAAATATATTTCTTATATGTTGAGTTATTGCTACTCTGCCTCTACCAAACAGTTCACCCATTTGTTTCTGATTTAACCAAACCGTTTCGTCATCAAAATTAACTTCTATTAAGGTCTCATTATTTTTGTTGGTATATATTTCTATGCTGCTCATTTATTTTTTATTTTAATTTGAACTGTCAAAATTTCTTTTACAGTTGGGTTTTAAGTATGTGCTAAATTTGCGATAACTGGCTAATTAACAAAATTTGAACTTATTCAATTATTGCGCTACTTGGCTTTAGTTTTTGAAGTTATTCGAAAAAGTAGAATAACTGTTTTTATTCATTATTATATTGTTGGTGTAATATAAATAAAATAGTGAAAAACTAAAAATATTGATAAACAAAAAAATAGGCTTATAATCCTGATATTTCAAGCTTTTTGAATAAAATAAAATTAAATAAATTAATAGATAATTGGATTGATAACCTTGGGTTCATAACCTGAAGGTCGTTGGTTCAAATCCAGCCCCCGCAACCAGTTCTTTTGAAATATCTGTCAGTTTTTATCGTGGAGCTCACCCTGATTTACTATCATAAATTATCAATTGCAATTTTGTATATTTCCTTTTTTGCAATATTATTTTTTTGAGATATTAATTCAACAATATCTCGTAAAGACATTTTCTTTCTCTTAAGTTTTTTCAGCTCGGCTATAATTTCGAGCTGAGTTAATTTATTTTCTGCACTACTTTTTTCTAATATAACAACAAATTCTCCCTTGGCCTTAATATTATTATTTTCAATTCTAGTAATAATTTCACTAATTTGATCAGTGTATATTTCTTCATATATTTTTGTAATTTCTCGAGCTATACAACATTTTCTTATTGGAGAAATTTGTTCTATTTCTTTTAATGTTTTTATTATTGATTTTGGGCTCTCAAAGAAAATAAAAGTGTTATTAATATTTTTATTAATTAATTCTATTCTCTTATTTTTGCTTTTAGGTAAGAATCCTAGGAATTTAAAGTTATCGCATGCAATACCAGATGCACATATTGCGCTTGTCAATGAAGAGGCTCCAGGAATGGGTATTATCTTAATGTTATTTTGTCTTAAATAGTCAATTAGTTTATATCCCGGGTCTGAAATTAAAGGTGTTCCAGCATCGCTAATCAATGCAATTTTATTATTTTTTACCAGTGATAGTATTTTTTCTCGATGATTTTGGTTTGAATAATCATTATAATTAGATATTTTTACATTATTTATCTCGTAAAATTTTAGTAATTTTATAGAATTTTTTGGGTTTTCACATAAGATAATATCGCAATTTTTTAGAATATTAACAGCTCTATAAGTAATATCATGCATGTTGCCAATTGGAGTTGCAACTATATATAGAGCATTTTCATAAATAGATTTTTGATGCATTAATTATTTATTTATTATTAATAAATGGATGTTAATATGATTAATTATTAATTTTTATATAGTTTTTTACAATAAACATTTATGCCTCGATTTTTAGTAATATTTTTGATACTTATTCTTTCTTCATGTATTAAAGTAAATAAGGATTACAAAACTGTAGTAATTGATAACATTAAGTCAAATAAAGTTATTGCTCAATCAAATGAGCAATTTGAGTCAAGAGATCTTAAGGATATAACTCATCATAAAAAAAGGCTAAAAGTTGCATTGCTACTGCCCGTAACAGGAAAAAATAAAATACTTGGTAATGCGTTATTGAATTCTGCAACTTTTTCACTTTTTGAAAATGATAATAAAAATAATATTGAGTTAATATTGTTTGATAGTGCATCAACTAAAAAAGATATAAAAAACACCTTTAAAGATATAATTGATCAAGATATAAAAATAGTTATTGGACCAATATTTAGTCATGAGGTAGAGAAAATTGCTCAAGAGGCTATCTTAAATGAAATTATTGTAATATCTCTTTCAAATGATCAAAAATTAATAAATAATATTGATCATAATGGAGGTGTTTTTCTTGCGGGAATGATACCAGAAGTTCAAATAGATAAAATTGTAAGCTATGCAATAGGCAGTGGTAAAACAAGCTTTGCAGTTATAGCTCCAAATAATCAATATGGAATTATGACAGCAGCTCTTTACAAAAAAATGGTTAAAGATAGAGATGGAATTTTTGTTACTTCTGAACTATATTCGGCAAATGGCAAGGGGATTAATAATGCTGTAAAAAGAGCAGTAAATGCATTTAGCGTTCCATCTAACTTGGCAGAGGGTGGAGGAAATATTTTAGAAGATGATTTTATAGTTGAAGATATCGATAAAACATATGCACAAGTTATATTAGTGCCAGATTCGAGTAAGAAATTGGCTCAGATTGCTCGAAGAATTCAATATGAAAACACTAATTTAAGAGATATAAAAATTATTGGCACAAGTCAATGGGACGATGTTTCTACATTAGGTAATATTGTTTTAATGGGTGGTTGGTTTGCTGCTCCTGCTAATGAGAAATTTAGAGAATATGAAAGAAAATATTATCAATCATTCTCAAAATTTCCTCCGCGCATTTCTTCAATAATTTATGATGCTATAGCGTCAATTGCAAAAATAATTGACAAGAAGAAAGATATCAACCTAACATTAATAGACTTTACTAAATTTTCTGATGATAATCTAAATGGCTTCAGTGGTATTGATGGTGTTTTTCGTTATAATAATAATGGTTTAGTGCAAAGGAATTTAGCTATTTTAGAAGTTGGTCAGGGTAAATTTGAAGTTATCGAGGCTCCAGATGAAGATTTTATGTTATAAATATGTCTAATGATATTGAAAATATTAGGCCTTTTAGGGTTATAAGAAGAAGAAAAACAAGACAAATTAAGATTGGAAATGTTATTATAGGTGGTGATGCACCAATTTCTGTCCAGTCGATGACAAATACACCAACAATAGATGTAAAAGCCACAATTGAGCAAGTTAGGCAATGTTATGAAGCTGGAGCTGAATTAATGAGAATATCAATTCCTGATAAGGATTCTTCAGAGGCATTGGCAAAAATTATTCCACATTGCAATATTCCTATAATTGCTGATATTCATTTTCATTATCGTCGTGGAATAGAGGCGGCAAAAGCTGGTGCTAAATGCCTTAGGATAAATCCAGGTAATATTGGCTCTGATAATAAAGTTAAAGAAGTTGTTAAAGCTGCCAAAGATTATGGATGCGCTATTAGAATTGGCGTTAATGCGGGTTCTTTAGAATCTGAATTTCTACAAAAATATAAAACCCCAACTCCTGAAGCCTTATTCGATTCTGCTAAGAGACATATTGAAATTTTAGAAGATAATGACTTCTATGATTTTAAGATAAGCGTTAAAGCTTCTGATATATTTCTGGCAATAAAGGCTTATGAATTAATATCTTTAAATTATGATTACCCTCTTCATATAGGTATTACTGAAGCAGGATCAATGGGTATTGGAGTTGTAAGATCATCTATAGGAATTGGCAATTTACTTCTAAATGGCATTGGAGATACTCTTAGAGTTTCTTTATCTGCTAACCCTGTTGAAGAGGTTAAAGTAGCATATAATATATTAAAGTCATTAGGAATCAGAAGTAGGGGTGTTAATATTATTTCATGTCCTTCATGTGCAAGGCAGGCTTTTAATGTAGTAGATATAGTTAATGAGGTGGAGGCAAGAACTTCTCATATTACTAAATCTATGTCAGTTTCAATTCTTGGTTGCGTAGTTAATGGTCTTGGTGAGGCTGCTCATACTGAAATAGGTATTACTGGAGGTGGCATGAATAAGCATAATGTTTATATTGACGGCAAGGCTAGTCATAAAGTCAAAAGTGATGAGTTAGTTGACCATATTGTCAAGCTTATAGAGCAGAAATCACTAATTTGATGAATAAAATAAAAATCAAATCAAACTTTGATAATGCTGCCAATAATTATGATAATTTTAGTGATGTTCAGAAATTTTCGGCCAGTGAGTTAGTAAAATATCTTAATTACCTTAATTACGATTATAATAATCGAAAAATAATTGATATTGGCTGCGGCAATTCATTTTTATCAAAAATACTTAATAATGATATTGTAAATCTTGATATTTCAAGAAAAATGCTTATCAGTAATTGTGATAATTCATTAAAAATCCAAGCTGATATGGATTATTTGCCAGTAAAATTAAAATATTTTGATTTGGTTGTTTCAAATTTTTCATTTCAGTGGTCTAAAAATATCGAAGAATTAATAGTAAAATTATCTTCTAATATTGCTAAGGATAAGATATTGCTATTTGCTGTACCAAATAGTGATAGTATTAGCGAATTAAAACATGCTTCTAAATTGTCAAATTGCAATTTTTCATTTAATAAGCTGCCATCTCATGGCGATATATTTAAATATATTTCTAAACAAAATTTTAAAATAATTCATAATAAGGAAGTAAGATATTTTGAAAAATATGATAATCCAATAGCTGCTCTGAAAAAAATAAAAAAAATAGGAGCTAATTATTCTAATAAATTGACAGCTTATATTAACAGATCTAATTTCAAATTATTTACTAATTATCGCAATTGTGTAAAAGATAATTTTACCTTAAGCTGGAGTATTTCTATTTTTATTTGCGTCAAATAAATTATTATATAAATGTTTTTCAAGTTTTTTCAAAAACAGAGTAAGATCATAGTTAAAAAAAATGCTTTTACTAAAAATCTTAATTCTATATTAGATAGTATCATTAATGAATTTATTACTATAAGGCAAAAAATATCAAATCTTGAGAAGGTTAATATGGATCTTGCTTTATATCATAAAGGCAAAGGGGACTTAAAGGAGACTAAGATTAGATTTTGGATTATGTGTAAATTATGGCCAAAAAATAATGAGGCAAAATACCAGCTAGCATTATGCTATTTTAATGAAAATAATTATATAAAATCGCGCCAAATTTTACAAAATATTTCTAATCCCGATTCCAAAATGGTAAAAAAAATAGCTGAAATAGAAAGTAACATTAAATAAATATGTCGTTATTTCCTAAAATCTCATTAATTTTTATATTTTTTTTTAGCTCAATAAATAGCTACGCTCAAAGTGATGATGATTTTGCAGATTTCTTTGAAGTAGATAGTTCTATTAGTGATGATAATATAAAAAAAGCCAGATTAAATAATGATCCGCTTGAGAATATAAATAGAAAAATATTTAAATTTAATGATTACATTGATGAAAAACTATTATTGCCAATTGCAACATCATATCGAAATTATACACCTAAAATCATAAAATCATCATTTAGAAATTTCCTAAAAAATATTAAATTGCCTTTTTCTTTTATCAATTCTGTTCTTCAAGGTAAAATAGAAAATTCTTCAGCAATATCATCTACATTTCTAATCAATTCAACTATTGGTATTGCAGGAATATTTGATATTGCTGGTAATAAATATATTAAATATAATGTAGAAGATTTTGGTCAAACGCTTGCTTACTATAAATTTCCACAGGGTCCATATATTGTATTACCATTTTTTGAGCCGTCAAATATTAGAGGTTTTTCAGGAATAGTTATTGAAAAATTAATTAATCCATTTGATGTAAATAAATTTGAGATAGCTAGTAAAAGCAATATTATCACTGATAGTCTTAAACTTACAATTAATTCTATATCATTAATTGATAAAAGAGAATCTTTAATAGATATTATTAGTGATATTAAGGTTGATTCTTTTGATTTTTATAGTACCATAAGAAGCTCCTATATCCAAAATAGAAATTTTGAAATTAATCGTTAATATGACTCTTAAAAAAACATTACCCATATTATTTATTTTATTATTCAGCTTTAATTCATACGCTAATTCAGATCAGTCGCTTCAAGCTCGTGAATTTATTGGTAAGTTTTGTGATAAAATTATCAAAATTACTCAAGATAAGGAGATATCTGATATTAGTAAAATTCAAGAGATAATTAACCATATAGATATCTCGGTTAATGCTAAATGGATTTCACGTTTTGTTCTAGGTTCAAATTATAGAAAAATGAGCGAGGATCAAATTGCTAAATTTTCTAAAATATATCGCCTATATATGATTAATACCTATAGCCCCAAATTTACAAATTATAATAGCTATGGTATTAATGTTATTGATGTAGAAAAGATGACAAGATTTTATCTAGTTAAAACAAAATTTGACATTGAATCATCGCAAAAACCAATTAATATAGATTTTAGAGTCAAATTATTTGATGATAAATTTTTAATTATTGATATTATTGCTGAGGGAATTAGCCTTGTTGAAACTCAAAGATCGGAATTTGGATCAACAATATCAACTAAAGGGATTGATAAATTTATTGAAATAATGAATGATAAGTTATCTAAGGCTATTGTTAAAAATGAAGAAGGTGAAATAAAAAGTGAAAAGTAACATTATAGAATTTGAAGGTCATAAAATTGAAAGGCAGGAATTATTTAATATAGAGGCAGAGCAATCAGTTCTTGGAACTATAATCATTAATAATAACTATTTAAATAGGGTGGTTGAATTTCTGCAATCTCATCATTTTTATGAGCCAGCTCATCAAAAAATTTATCAGCAAATATATGAAAATATTGAAAAAACTAATATTGTTGCAAATAAAATTACTTTAAAGCAATTTTTTGATAATGAAGAGTCTCTTAAATCATATGGTGGCTCAAATTATTTATCTACATTGCTTTCATGTGCATCTACTATTATAGATATTGCAGATTATGGTAGAATAATTCATGATCTTGCTTTAAAGAGGGAATTGGTGATGATTGGTGAAGATATTGTTAATGATGCAAATAAATCTAATAGTAGCTCAAATGCAAGCGATCTTATAGAAAGCGCAGAATCAAAATTATTCTCACTTGCAGAGGGTACAACAAGTAAAAGTGATTTTCAAAATATTTCACATTCAATTAAAATTACGCTTGATAAAACGCTCATAGCTAAAGAAAGAGATGGTAGTATTAGTGGGGTTTCAACTGGCTTAGTTGATCTTGACCAAATTCTTGGAGGCATGCAGGAATCTGATCTTATAATTCTAGCAGGTAGACCTTCAATGGGAAAGACAGCTCTTGGAATTAATTTGGCAGTTAATAGTTGTAAATTTCTTAATCAATCAATTACAGATAAAGAAAAGCAGAAGGCAGTAGGATTTTTTTCATTAGAAATGTCATCGGATCAATTATCTGCTAGAATATTATCAATGGAGTGCAGTATTAATTCTACCAAATTTAGAAGTGGCCAGCTTAGTGAAGCGGAATGGGAGGCTATTGCCATGAGATCTGCTGAAATTTCAAAATTACCATTCTTTATAGATGATACTCCAGCATTATCAATATCTGCTATTAGAACAAGAGTTAGAAGAATGGTTAGAAAACATAATTTATCATTCTTGATAATTGATTATTTGCAACTTATTAGAGGTGTTTCATCGAGAGCTAATGATAATAGAGTACAGGAAGTGTCTGAAATTACTCAGGGATTAAAAGCAATTGCTAAAGAATTTAATATTCCCGTCATGGCTCTTTCGCAATTATCACGTGCAGTTGAACAAAGGGAAGATAAAAGGCCTCAATTATCAGATCTTAGAGAATCTGGCTCAATTGAGCAAGATGCTGATGTTGTTGCTTTTATATATAGAGATAGCTATTATTTAGAGAGAAAAAGACCTCCCGAAGATGAGGCTGATAAATTTGAGCAATGGAGTAAAAAGATGCAAGAAGTTCTTAATAAAACAGAAGTTATTATAGCAAAGCAAAGAAATGGACCAGTTGGTAGTATAGATCTATATTTTGATGCAGAATTTACAAGGTTTGGTAATTTAGACACGCAACATTAATTATGATAGTTCTAGCAATTGAAACATCATGCGATGAAAGTGCGGTTGCAATTATGGATGATAAGAAAAATATTTTAGCAAATATCATTAAATCACAAATTAACATTCATGAAAAATATGGTGGGGTTGTTCCTGAATTAGCAGCAAGAAGCCATGCTGAAATTATTGATAAATTAATATTGATTGCACTAAAAGAGGCAGATTTAAATTTTAAAGATATTGATATATTTGCAGCAACATGTGGTCCTGGATTGATAGGTGGTGTTATAATTGGTATGATGGCAGCCAAAACACTTGCATCTATTCATAGAAAGCCATTTCTGGCAACAAATCATCTAGAGGGACATAGTGCATCAGCAAAAATAAGAAATAAAATTAAATATCCATTTTTACAACTTCTAGTATCAGGAGGGCACTGCCAAATATTACGCTGCAATAAATATAATAATTACACAAAAATAGGAGAAACAATTGATGATGCAATTGGAGAATCATTTGATAAGGTTGCAAAAATGCTAGGATATAAATATCCAGGAGGGCCAGTAATAGAGCAGAAAGCTAAAGAAGGAAATGAAGATCTCTATAAATTTCCTAAACCTCTCATAGATAATAAAAATCATAATCACTTATGTGATTTTTCACTATCAGGATTAAAAACTGCAGTAAGAAGAAAAATAGAAGAAGAAAAAACTAACATAAAAAAAGATCAGATTGAATATATGAAAAAAAATATTGCAGCATCATTTCAAAAAACAATAAAGGATATAATAATTAACAGGCTTGAAAATGCATTAAAAGTAAAGGAAAATAATGAAATAAAAAAATTAATAATTTCTGGTGGTGTAGCTGCTAATAAATATATTATAACAAATCTAAAGAATTGGGCACATAAAAAAAATTTTGAAATAATTTCGCCACCAATAAATTTATGTACAGATAATGCGGCTATGATAGCATGGGCAGCAATAGAGAAATATAAGTATCAAAAAAAAGGAGATTCAATAAAATTTAAACCACAAGCACGATGGCAGCCATATAATTAGTAAAAAATTATCAATAAAAACTATTGCATAATTAATTTACATATTAATAATTACTAGAATGTAATTAAAACTGAGTTTATTAACTGTTTTTTTACCAGTTGGAGCTGTTTAAAACAATTATCAATTTACTTAAAGGAAGTAATAGCTTCCTTTTTTTATTTTTATTTAAAATTTTTAAGATTAAATTAATTATATGTCCAAACAAACTTTTGAAAGAAACAAACCTCACGTTAATATTGGAACCATAGGTCACGTAGATCACGGTAAGACAACACTTACTGCTGCAATCACAACTTATCTATCAAAGTCTGGCATGGCTGAAAAAAAAGGTTATGATCAAATTGATGCTGCTCCTGAAGAAAAAGAAAGAGGTATCACAATCAATACCGCTCACGTTGAATATGAAACTGAAAAAAGACATTATGCTCACGTAGATTGTCCAGGTCACGCTGATTATGTAAAAAACATGATCACTGGTGCTGCACAAATGGACGGAGCAATTTTAGTAGTTAATGCTGCTGATGGTCCTATGCCTCAAACTAGAGAGCATATTCTTTTGGCTAGACAAGTAGGTGTGCCAGCAATCTGTGTTTATCTAAATAAAGTAGATCAAGTTGATGATAAAGAAATGATTGATTTAGTTGAAGAAGAAATAAAAGAGTTACTTACTTCATATAAG
>JAHXBS010000004.1 GCA_020054685.1 Rickettsiales bacterium
ACTGCCGCAATGCAAATTGCACTCCCTAAAGCAAAAGCAGCAATATATATACCAATGACACTGGCCATTACCTTTCCTTTCAAGACCCCAATAGGATTACCAATAGGATTAACATGAAGAATTTAATTAGAAAATCGGGGTCTGACCCCAAAGTTACCCGCCAATTGAAAAGGTATAAGAACAACCTACAAATGGGAAAATCGGGGTCTGACCCCAAAGTTACCCCAAAGTTACCCCAAAGTTACCACCAAAGTTACCAAAGAATTTAATTAGGAAAATCGGGGTCTGACCCCAAAGGAAAATCCCAAAGTTACCAAAGAATTTAATTAGGAAAATCGGGGTCTGACCCCAATAGGAAAATCGAAAGTTACCGGGGTCTGACCCCAAAGTTACCACAAAATAATTAAAAATTGAATTTTAAGCTAAATTTTTACACTCAAAACTTATATATCTTTTTTAACAAAATTGTAACTGAATTACTTTCGGTAATTCAATGCCACCTCCTAATATTTTGAATAGATTTATTGAATTTATTAGATCTTCTTGTTTGTAATTTATATAATTTTGCTTGGTTTGATAAAGGGCAATTTGTTGATCAATTAGATTATATTTTGATTCACTGCCAATATCATATTTAGTTTTAGTGATATCATATTCATTATGTTTTAGGTCGAAAATTTCTTGAGCTAATTCAAGCTCTTGATCTATTGATTTTTTCTTGCTTAATTGGTCTTTTAATTCTTTAAAGGCTATTTCAATTGCTTTTTGATAATTAATGATTTCTATTTTTTTGCGAATTTTGGCCAAGGATAAATTAGCATAATTAGAGCCAGCACTAAATATCGGTAAATCAATTTTAGGGCCAATATTCCATATTGATCTAGTGGTTGATAAATCAGTTAATTGATTTGAAGCATAGCCAATATTGCTAGTTAGCATTATAGAAGGGAAGAACATGGCCCTAGCTGCGCCAATATTAGCATTGGCAGCCTTAAGATTATGCTCAGCTCTTTTAATATCTGGTCTAGATAGCAACTTAGATGAAGGGATAAAATTTAGTGATTTATGAGCAATTTTAATATTATCAATTTCTTTGATTTTAGTATAATTATCAAATATTTTTTTGTCGTAATTGCCAATTAATATTTGTAGTAAATTTCTACTTTGTGATACGATATTTTGATCATTTGCAAGATTTATTTTGGCATTATTTAATCGCGACTTTTGTTCTATTAAATTGCTTTTAGAATCTATGCCATTTTCATAGCGAATTTTGGCAATATTATATTTTTGTTCAATGGCATTTTTTATTTTGTAAGAATATATCATTTTCTGGTGATTGGCAATAAATCTAATATAAGAATCAACAATTTGAGCAATAAGAGAAATTTTGATTATTTTATGATTTTGCTTTGAAGATAAGTAAAGTTGCTTGTTAGAGTTTTTAATTGATTGCAATTTGCCAAATAAGTCAATTTCAAAATTAGTTAAAGCTAATTTAGCAGTAAAATTATTAGTTGGTTTATAATTATTGCTTGACTGGCTAGCTCTTTCAAGTGAAGAAGTTGCGCTTATTTTAGGAAATATATTAGATAAGGAGACATTATATTGAGCTCTGGCTTGTTCGATATTAAGAGCGGCAATTTTTAAGTCGCGATTATTTTTAAGTGATAGGTTGATAATTTTTATTAAATCTTGGTCAATAAAAAAATCTTGCCATAATATATCTTTATGATTTTTACTACTAAATAATTGATCTATTTTTTGTTGAGATATCGGACTTTTTGGTTTTATATATTTAGGCGCCAAACTACATGAGCTAAAAATTAAGGTAATGATAATGAGTTTTATGACATTTCTTATCATTATTAATATTTGAGTAATTTTAAATTTAATTTTTTAGTGCTAATATTATGCACTATAATATAAAACATTGGCACAAATAATGTTGCTAGAAATGTTGCTGCCAGCATGCCACCAATTAGACTAATCCCAATTGCATTTTGACTTGCTGCACCTGCTTGACTAGCAAGTGCAAGTGGAAATACTCCCAAAATAAAGGTCAAAGCAGTCATTAAAATTGGCCTAAATCTTTGCTTAGTGGCCATTAGGGTTGATTTAACGATATTGCCTTGTTTTAAATATAGTTTTCTAGCAAATTCAACAATTAAAATTGAATTTCTTGCTGAAAGGCCAATTGTTGTTAAGAAACCTACTTGAAAATATATGTCATTATTCATGCCAAAAATACTAGCAAAAATAGCTGCACCAAGAGCCCCAAAAGGAATGATAAACATTACTGAAAATGGAATTGACCAACTTTCATAAAGTGCAGCAAGCGATAAAAATACCGCTAAAATAGAAATTATATATAATATTGTGGTTTGATTCTTATTTTGTTGCTCTTCATAAGATAGTCCAGACCAGGCATAGTCAACATTTTGGGGTAATTTATTGATAATGTTTTTAATTTCACTCATAGCGTCTCCAGAGCTAATTTTGGGTGATGCAGAGCCAACAATATTTACTGAAGAAATGCCGTTAAATCTTTCTAATTTTTGCGGTCCATAGCTCCAACTTGAATTTATAATACTGCCAAGTGACACCATTTTATTTTCATTATTTTTGACATACCATTTATTTATATCTTGCGGATTCATGCGATATTTATCCTGACCTTGCAAAATAACTCTTTTAATACGACCCTGATCAATAAAGTCATTAACATATAATGAGCCCCAACCAACTTGCATTGTTTGATTGATATTATTTATGTCTATTCCAAGTGCTGCAGCTTTTTTATAGTTAATATCGAGTTTAAATTGTGCAACATCGTCAAGTCCATTAGGTCTAACTCCGATTAATTTAGGATTTTGAGCTGCCATGCCTAATGTTTGATTTCTGGCCATTACTAGATCTTTGCGCCCAATATTTTTGCTATCTAAAATATGAACATTAAAGCCAGATACGCTGCCTAATTCGCGAATTGGCGGTGGAAAAAAAGTAAAAATCTGAGCATCTTTAATTTTGCTTAAATTTGCCATTGATCTAGCAGAAATATTAAATACTGATTGCTCTTCTTTTGGTCTTTTTGACCAATCTTTAAGGCCAACAAATCCAAATCCAACATTTTGAGCACGACCTGCAAAACTAAAACCTGTAACTGTGAATAAATCTTGTATATTGTCAGAATCAGGACCTTCAAGGAAGTAATCTTCAACTTTTTTTAAGCTTTCAAGTGTTCTTTCCATTGTTGCGGAGCTTGGAGTTTTAACAAATAAATACATAAATCCTGGATCGTCATTGGGTAAAAAAGATTTAGGTAATTTGTTAAAAATAATAATTAAACCAATAATTAATATTAAATAAACTGATATAAATTTGCGGGTTCTTCTAGTGATAAAATTAGCTCTATTAATGTAAAATTTGCGTAGTTTTTTGAGTAGAGCATTAAATTTGGTAAAGAATTTTTTATTGCTAAAATTGCTTTTATCATTCTTTTTTTGCAAGATTGCAGCACATAAGGAGGGCGATAAAATTAATGCAACAAATACAGATAATGTCATAGCACTGACAATTGTTACTGAAAATTGGCGATAAATTGCGCCGGCAGATCCAGGAAAAAATGCCATAGGAACAAAAACAGCCGATAAAACAACAGCAATACCAATTAAGGCTCCAGTAATTTGCTTCATAGATTTTAAAGTAGCTTCTTTTGGAGATAGATTTTCTTCTTCAATTAGCCTTTCAACATTTTCAACTACAACAATTGCATCATCTACAAGCAGACCAATTGCAAGAACCATTGCAAATAATGTTAGTGTATTAATACTATAGCCAAAACCATATAAAATGGCAATAGAGCCAAGTAATACAATAGGAACAGCCAGGGCAGGAATTATAGTAGCGCGAAAATTTTGCAAAAATAGTAAAATTACTAATAATACCAAAATAGCAGCTTCAAATAGGGTGATAACAACCCCTTTAATTGATAATTTAATTAGTTGCGTTGAGTCGTAAGGGTAGATAATTTCAACATCTTTGGGTAGAAATTGTTGTAATTTTGCTACTTCCTTTTTAACCGCTTGAGCTGTTGTTAAGGCATTAGCCCCTGATGATAAAATAACCGCCATGCCAGCTGCTGGATTTCTTTTATAGCGGGCAACGCGATTATAATTTTGTAGACCAAGCTCAATTTTGGCAATATCTTTAAGATAAATTTGCGCACCGTCCTTATTGGCTTTAATAATGATATTTTCAAATTGTTCAACAGTTTGCAATCTAGATTGAGCTGTGATTGTGGCATTAATTTGCTGGCCTTTAACCGCAGGAAGGCCGCCAAGTTGCCCAACTGCCATATCTTTATTTTGCGATTTAATAGCATTTATAACATCTTGAGTCGTTAATTTGTAGCTATATAATTTATGTGGATTAAGCCATATTCTCATCGCCTTTTGATTGCCAAAAATAGTGACATTGCCAACCCCATCAATTCTTGAAATTTGATCTTTTAAATTACTAAATAAAATAGAATTAAGATCTTCTTCGCTAGTTTCTCCGGTTTTTGAATATATGCCAACAATAAGCAAGAAATTATCATTTGATTTACTAACTCTTAATCCTTGCTGCTGAACAGATTGCGGCAGTAATGGTATTGCTGATTCAAGTTTATTTTGCACCTGAACTTGGGCAATATCTGGGTCAGTGCCAGGTTCAAAATTAAGAGATATTCGAGCAGAGCCATCAGAATTGCTGCTTGATGAAAAATATCGTAAATTATCAACACCATTAATATTTTGCTCTATAATTTGAGTAACAGAATTTTCAACAGTTTGTGCCGATGCTCCAGGAAGAGAAGCAGAAATTGAAACTGTAGGTGGTGCAATATTTGGATATAATTCAACAGGAATTTTAAAAAGTGAAAAAATCCCAGCAATCATCACAATGATCGAGATAACCCAGGCAAAAATTGGTCTTTTAATAAAAAATTCAGACATTATTTATTGTTCAAATCATATTTGACTTTAGCGTTGGGTCTAATTTTAAATAAACCTTTATTAATAATTATTTCTCCTTCTTTAAGCCCTTTTTTAACTATCCATTTATTATTATATAATTGATCAGCTTGAATAATTCTTGGAGTTGCGATATTATCTTTATTGATAATAAATACCATAAGACTACCATCTTGTTGGCGCATTACTGCGCTTTGTGGTACTGTAATTGCCATATATTCTTTAATATGGATAAAGGCATTAACAAACATACCAGGTATTAGCTGTTGGCTTTTATTGTTAAATTTAGCTCTCAATGTGATAGAGTCAGTTGACTGATCAATAAAGGATTGTTGAAATTGTATAGTGCCAATTTCGCTATAAGGTTTATTATCGATAATTAAACTAACTTTTAAATTATTGCTATTTTTAATAATTTGTGAAGTTGGTTGGGTAATATCAACATAAATTGGGCTTAATGAAGTAATGGTGGTTAATTCAGTTTCTTGATTTGCAGTTACTAAAGCCCCAACAGTGAAATTAGTTTTATTGATATTGCCAGAAATTGGTGCCAATACTTTTGTTTGATCAATTTGATCTTTGGCATTTGCTAATTTGGCTTTGGGAAGAGCTTCTTTTGATAATATATCTTCATATTCTTGCTTGCTGATTCCTTCAACTTGTAGTAGCTTTTTAAATCTAGTGGCTTGAGATTTAGCTGCCTCGTAATTAAGTTGAGCTTGTTTTATTTCTGCTTTTTGTACTGAGTCGTTAATTTGATATAATTGCTGTCCTTTTTTAACTTTAGAGCCTTCGATAAATGTTATTTTTTCGATTATTCCTGAAATTTCAGGACGAATTTGTGAAATTTTATAAGCATTAACACGAGCGGGAAATTCTTTAGAGATGATGATTTCTTCTTGAGCAATTTTAATAATATCGACATCTATAACTCGATTTGGATCAAAAAATCCACCACCATAACCACCTAATTGCCCCTTAAAAAGTAATTTGGGAATAATTGATAAGGCAATAAAAAAAACAACAATAAGGGCGATTATAGCTGTTAATATTTTTTTGCGATTTTTATTCATAAATATTGATAAATATACAGAAATTACGAATTAATAAATTTTATAATTATAAGTAAATTATTAAACAATAATTTGTGCTTAATATGTCTTTAATTATGGTGCGAGGTGTCATTATTATAAATAAATTTAATGACCAATCCTAGCTGTTATTTTTTAAAGCAAGTTCTTCTTCAATAGCAAGACCAATATCGAAAATTATTTGCTCATTAAGTTTGTCAGACATTAATTGCATGCCAATTGGAAGATTATCTTGATCAAAGCCAGCAGGAATTGATATAGCAGGAAGACCAGCTAGATTTGCCGGAATTGTAAATGCGTCATTGAGATATATTTTAACAGGGTTGTCGCCAGTTAAATATGAAATTGGAAAAGCGCTATTTGGTGTGGTTGGTGTTAATATTGCATCAACTTTTTTGAATGCTTCTTTGAAGTCATTGCTGATTAATCTTTTAATTTTAAGGGCTTTTTTATAATAGGCATCGTAATATTCGGCAGATAATACATAAGATCCGGTTAAAATTCTTCTTTTAACTTCATTGCCAAATCCAAGAGATCTGCTTTTGCTGTATAATTCTTCAAGATTGATATTATTATCTGGGCACCTAAAACCATAACGCACCCCATCATATCGAGCAAGATTAGATGAGCATTCGGCAGTAGCGATAATGTAATATACTTCAGGGCCATATTTAGTGTGAGGTAGAGAAATATCTATAATCTTAGCACCTCTAGCTTTTAAAATATCAATAGTATTTTGTCTTATTTTTTCAATATCTTGATTCATATTATCAAGGTGATATTCCTTAACAATGCCAATTTTTTTGCCTTTAATGTTTGAATTTAGGTTATTGTTAAAATCAGGCACTGCAACATTTAGGCTGGTTGAATCCTTGATATCATGACCAGCAGCAATTTTAAGAAGCAAGGATGCGTCATATATATTTTTTGCAAAAAAACCTGCCTGATCAAGCGAGCTAGCAAAGGCAATCATGCCATAGCGAGAGCATCTGCCATAAGTTGGTTTAACTCCAACAATATTAGTAAATGATGCTGGCTGTCTTACGGAGCCACCAGTATCAGTGCAGGTAGCACCAGCGCATAAATTAGCAGATACTGCCGCTGCTGAACCACCGGACGAGCCTCCAGGAACTAGATCTTGGTCAGAATTTTTCTTTTTATAAGGGTTGATAACAGGACCAAAATAGCTATTAGTGTTAGTTGATCCCATAGCAAATTCGTCCATATTTAATTTGCCAATATTAACAGCGCCAGCATTAAATAGATTTTGTGTTACTGTTGATTCATATGGCGGGATAAAGTTTTCAAGCATTTTTGACGCACAAGTTGTGCGAATATCTTTAGTGCAAAAAAGATCCTTAATACCAAGAGGCACTCCTTCAAGTTCTCTTGCATTATTATTGGCAATTTTTTGATCAGATATTTCTGCTAATTTAATGGATTTATCAAAAAAAGTGGTAATATAGGCATTGATTTTGAGGTTATTTTCAATATTTTTAATATATGATTTTGTTAATTCAATAGCGCTAAAATCTTTATTTTTAAGACCTGTAATGGCTTGTTTAATAGATAATTTAGTTAGTTCAGTCATGTTATTTAGCTTTATTAATTGCTTTTATTAGTTCATCTTTGGATAAAAATTCACTAGTAATAATACCTTCAGGTGCCATTGGTCAAATAACTGCATTAAAAGGCACTCCAAATCTATTATATTTTTCCAGAAATTTCATAATTTCAGGATTTGGTTTAGATATATCACCTTGTAAAGGGATGATATTTTTGCTTTTAAGTAATTGCAAAATTTCTTTATTTTTTAAAACACGAAATTCGTTAAATTTACATGTTGAACACCAGCTAGCGGTGATATTTATAACAACAACATAACCTTGATTGACATAATTTTCAATCTTTTTTTCGTCAAATTCTTGCCAAATTTCATTATATAAAATTTCTTTTTTCTCAAAATTATGCTTTAAAGCAAAGGGAATAGTGAATAAACCAATAGTAACAAAAATAATAATGATATTTTTGATGATACGGCTACTTAATTTTAGTGTTGGTATTAATAATATTGCCAATAAACCAGTAATAATTGCTGGTAAATAGCCAATAATTGATATTAGAACATATATTAACCAAAATATTGTTGCCATTAATAGGCCAGTCATAATTTGTTTGAAATTATTGATCCATTTTCCACTTTTAGGAAGTAAATAGACCATTTGTGGATTGATGAGTAAGATAATATAAGGCAAAGAAAATCCAATACCAATAAAGCCAAATATTATGAAAATTACATAAAATTCTTGAGTTAAAGCAAAAGATATTGCCGTACCCAAAAAAGGTGCTGAGCATGGAGTGGCAAGCATAACTGCTAAAATACCAGAAAGATAATTGCCTAAAAAATTTTGCTTAAAATTTTGCTTAAAATTTTGCTTATTTTCAATATTTTGATCAATTTTATTATTAAGAATATTTATTAAAAAATTAGCGATATTAATTTGATAAATTCCTAAGAGATTGGCAGTAAAAAATATTAAAATTATAATTAAAGAAATTAAAAAATAAGGATTTTGAAATTGTAAACCCCAACCTAAATTATTGCCGAGTAATTTTATGATAATTGCTGTTAAAGCAAAAATAATAAAGCAAGTTAAAATACCAAAAATAGTTGCTAAAAATGATGATTTAATTTCGGCAATTTTGTTATTTCTTTGTTTGATTATTGATAATAATTTAATTGACAAAACAGGCAAAACGCAAGGCATGATATTTAAAATTGCACCACCTATAAAAGCAATAAAAATCATAAAGAAAAATGATTTATGAGAATTATTTTTGATATTATTTTGACTAATAATTTTATTAAGATTTTGCGGAGCAAATTCTTTGATTAACTTTAAAGAATCTTGATCAATTTCATTTGATAAATTAACAGAAAATTTTTGAGATTCGCTCAAGCAAATTTCTTTACACAAGCCAAAATCAATAGTAAAATTAAAATTATTATTAGCTATTTTTTTATCGCTAGAAATTATAACAGGAATAATAATATGGTCTTGATAAATATTGTAAGATAGGGTTAGATCGTCGAATTTTTCTTCAATAAAAATTGGTTGTGGCCAAAAAATTTTATGATTTTTAACAATATTATTATCAAAATAAAATTGCGGTTCAATACCAACATCCAAAGAATTATAGCTATATATTTTCCAATCTTTTTTTATTTTAAATTCAACAGCAATAAGTAATTTATTATCACTTATTTTTTGAGTTTTTTGATCAATAAATTTTGTTGCTAAAGCTCTGGCACTAACATTATTATTGGCAAAATAATGCCAATTAGAAATTGCAGCATAAGAGTTAAATATTACAAAAATATTAATGAATAAAAATAATGTAAATTTTGCAAATAATTTATGCATTAATGTAAAAAAGTTAAATTTATAACCGATTTTAACTATGTTAAAACTAGCATATCAAAAAATAAATAGCAATTTGTGCAAAAATGTGCTATAATAGATATAAAGTGATTTTTTGCCTAATTATTTAGGTTTAATTTAATTTTATTGTTATGCCTCACAATTTTAATACTGATCAGAAAATTATTTGTGGTGGTGTTGATCACCTTGATGAAGCCGATAAAAAGAAGCTTCAGGGTTATGTTAAATTAAAAACAGCTGTTGGAGGCAATTTATATTGCGCTTTTTATACAATAGCCGAAGGTTCAAGATATCTTTCAATTGAATCTAATAAACTTTTAGATTTAATTGAAAAAGATAAGAAAAATAGCCGTGGCAATTATTACACACTGTCGCATCACATAAACCAATTAAGGGAAGTCTATGATACATACCAAAATAAAGATTTTAATCTAGATGCTCAACAAGGCCAAGACACAGAAGCATTACTTGAAGCAAGCAAAGATTGTTTAGAAAGTAATAAAGCATTTGCTGAAAAAAACAAATTATCATTAGATAACCTAAAACTTATTGGAGCTGAATTAAGTAATATTAATACAAAAAGTCAGGACTGGTTTGATGCATTAAGAAGAAATAAGCAGCTATATCATTTGATCGTTGGATCTTATTTAGCTAGTATTTACCCTAATATTGAAGAGTTGAATCATAAAAATGAACAGGGTAATGATCTTGAGCATCAACAGTTAATAGATTACGGAGATTACTTATTTCCAGATAATAAGGTTATTATGGATATTTCATCTAGGTATTTTTCGAATAAAGAATTAAGTGATATTATTGATCAAAATGCTTTAAGAGAAAGTGCAAAAAATTATCTGGGATATGATGAAGATAAGAAATTATTTCTTATGCCTCGAATCGATTCGGATGATGATAAAAGCAAATTTTTAGTAAAAATTTTAATGTTTAAAGATAAAATAAAAGATCAAATAGAATCACCTCAAGTATTACAAAATTTAACTTCAGCACTAGAGTCAGCACTAGAGTCAGCACTAGAGATAGAAAAATTCACAGAAAAAGAAAGTCTTTATTTTGATTATGATAAAGGTGGAAAACATTTCTCAGCGCTGATTCCAGAACGGATATATAATCAATTCCAAGAAGATAAACAAACTTCTCTTGGGGGGGGTGTTGAAGATAGCGGAACTCCATCACCAAGTCCTACTCCGCAAAATACTGAGCAACAAAGCGAAATTGAAGCAAATAAAATAAATTATAAATTATTAGAAGATTTAAATAAAGCAAAGCAAGGTGATGAAGCAAATGCTATAGAACAAGCTCAACAAGAATTCTGGTACCCACGAAGATATAGTGGTCTTGGTCTTATGGCTAAGTTAGTAGTAGATCCTCCTGTAGCAGACAGTCAAGAAAAATTTACATATAAATATAAAATTACTGACTGTATTGAAGGTGGATTGGCATCAATGTTTTATCATCAAAATAAGGAAAGAGACTTACACATAGTATTTGAATGTAAGCCAGAAGAACATGATCAGGTTATAACAAGAATTAGAAATCTTGAAAAGACAAAAAGCGTTGCAGATGATCAACAAGGTCCTTTATTTGAAATATGGAGTGGTATAGAAGGTGGGAGTCAAATTATAGCTGGAGGTGAATCTAAATTAGGTAGCAAAAGTGAAATTATAAAATTGTTATATGGCATTTCTCCTTTGGGTGAACAAAGTGATATTCCTGAGAGGAAATTCTACAAAAAGAAGCAAGATAATAGTTATGAAGTTCAAAGCTATGAAGAGTATATAGGCAAAGGTAGTAAAGAACATGTTGCTTCACGAGCAGCAGTAAGATCAAATGGCGCGGGGAGAGGAAATTAGTATTCCTAATCATCAGTTCGATTGCATAGCAACAAAGGTTTGAAAAAAAATATTACAACAGCCAAAATTACATTATTCAAAAAAGCCAGCTGTAAATAAGCGCTTGAATTTACATAAAGTAAAAATAATATATTTATTGAAATTTAGTAGTTAAAGATAAAATTTAAACTATATTTAGCCCAACAAAATATTGATAAATGTTACAAGATTCAAAAATCACTAATACAGCATATGAAGTCCTGAGGGTCAAAAGTAAAAAAGTATCATGTAGCGGTTCTGACGAAGTTTCTAGCCATCCATTAATTTATCTTGATATGGGCGATAAGGATTTTGTGGTATGTCCTTATTGTAGCAAATTATTTACCACTAAACAAAGTGTTTCACATAACCAAAAAAATGACAAATAACAATAATAACGCCAATAATACAGCTATAATTGGCCTGCAATGGGGTGATGAAGGAAAGGGCAAGATAGTAGATTATCTGGCTGACAAATTTAACTCAGTTATTAGATTTCAAGGTGGTAATAATGCTGGCCACACTATTAAAGTTGGCGATAAAACATTTAAGCTAAGCTTGCTGCCATCTGGAGTGGTGCAGGGCAAGTTTTCAGTTATTGGTAGTGGTTTGGTGGTTGACCCTGTGGCTTTATTTAAAGAAATTGACGCTATCAAGGCTCAAGGGGTTGATATTAACCCAACAAATCTTGTAATTGCAAATAATGTTTGCTTGATATTATCTGTTCATCGTGAGGTTGATCAATTATTAGAGCAGCAAAAAGGAGAGGCTAAAATTGGCACCACCGGCAGAGGAATAGGGCCAGCCTATGAAGATAAAATGGGTCGTAGATCAATTAGATTGGCTGATTTATTTGATGATCAAATATTACATAATAGATTAGAAAATCTTCTTTTTTATCATAATTTGCTCAGAAAAAGCCTTAATGCTAGTGAAGTTAAAATTGATGATTTACTTGCTGAAATTAGCTCTATTAAAGACAGGATTAAGCCTTTTGCTATGGAGCCTTATGAAATTGCCCAAAAATTATCCTCTTTAACTCCGATCATGTTTGAGGGTGCTCAAGGAGCGCTTCTTGATATTGACTATGGAACTTTTCCTTTTGTTACATCTTCTAACACTATGTCTGGCCAAGTTACTCTTGGATCTTGTCTTGGAGTTGCAGATTTGCATCATACTCTTGGTATTTTAAAATGCTATACTACTAGAGTTGGTTCTGGTCCTTTTCCAACTGAGCTAGATGATGAAATTGGCCAGCATTTAGCTAGTAAGGGTCAAGAAATTGGCACAGTTACAGGCAGAAATCGCAGATGTGGCTGGCTGGATGCTTGCTTATTTCGCTACATTGTTAAATTATCCAATGTTAAAGAAGTTGCTCTTACAAAATTAGATGTTCTTGATGATCTTGAAATTATCAAAATTTGCACTGGCTATAAAATTGACAATAAAGTAATAGATTATTTGCCGCAATCTCAAGATTTATGGTCAAAAATTACACCAATTTATGAAGAATTCCCTGGTTGGCAGCAATCTACATATGGAGTTACTAAATTTAATGATCTAGCACAAAATGCCAAAGATTACATTGCAAGAATTCAGGAATTAAGCGGAGTTAAAATTAAAATAATTTCTACTGGCCCTAAGCGAGATCAAACAATATATATCTCTTAAGAAAATATGACAATTACCATTAAATTAAATGGCAAGGATCATAAATTACCACAAGATCAAACAATTGCAGATCTAATCAAGGATTTAGCAATAGATATTAATAAAGTGGCAATTGAAAAAGATCTAGAAATTATATTGCCACAAAATTACACCAAAACCAATATCAATAATGGCTGTCAAATTGAAATTGTGCATTTTATTGGAGGTGGTTGATTTTATAGCAAAATATGTCTCTTAAAAAATATTTATCATGGAAATTACTGCTTAAAGTCCAAATAAGATAAAAAATACTATTTATTTACTAATATTTTTACATTCTTTGTTTTTTCCTTTCTGCTCCATCTGGTATTGGAGTTAGGGTAGTGGATGGTCCTTCTAAACTTCTCTTGCCAGAGTGCTCTTGCATAATATCTCCATTTTTTGTAAGTAAAGCAATTGATTTATTATCTAAGAAAGCATCAATGCACTGTAAAAGAATTTCTTCCTTCTTATTTAATTCTTTTATATTATTGTCGTTTTCAGTGAAATCGCTACCTGTAACAATACTCCTAGCCTTACCAAATGAAATTTTGATTTGTTCTTTAATATTTTTGTCAAAAAATAGCATTTTTATGGCTTGTTGAAATATATCACCTGTAGCTGTAAATGAAAATAAAGCATCTGGGAAATCTTCTTGGTTTTTATCAAGATATGAAGCTATTATATCAGCATATATTCTGGCAGAATCTACTTTTGAAACCATATTATAGTTTGGATCTGGAAAGAATATTCCTGCTTCGCAATTATCTGGCGATGCTCTTCTAGATATGGCGGTTTCGTTCAGAATTGTAAAGTCAAGTATAACAGGTTTTTGTTCTTTAGTGTTATCTTCTTTTGTTAAAGTTTCAAAGCCGCTATTCCCTAAATTATTTTCAAGATCTCCAAGGCAGAATAATTTCATTATTAACTCTATCGCGCAGCGATGAATATTATCTTTTTGTGTTTCAGGTATTGTTTTTAAGAGATTATTTTGATTATTATCTTCAAAAGAAGTTTTTTTAAAAGTTTTATCATGGCGTGATCTACAAGATAGATCTTCGCTAAAAATAACTAAAACATTATTAATAACAGATGATTGAGCATGTGGTCCATATCCTAAATTGTCTAACAAGAAATACATAGCAGCTTCATTATATCTGCAATTATTGCTAACTCCACTACCATGAAGGGCGGGTTTGGCGTGATATTTTTTTTCTTTATATTCTATAATAAAATGACAATCTCGATTTGCCGTTTTTTTTGTAGATTCAAATTTATATATATTGATGGTGTCTAATTGAGTTTCATTGGGGCAATATAATCTTGCAAATTCTTGTTTTAATTTTATTTTAAATTCAGCACCATTCATAGTTGTTGTTACTAGATCCATTGCTAGACTATCTTCGATAAGACAAAAGGATTTTCGCTGGCGACACCAATTTCTATTGGTGGTGCTACTATGGGAGTTTTTTCTTGTGAATATTCACCTAATGTCGGCATGTAAAATCAAAGATAAATATTAAATAAATTTGATCTTGATATTTATCTTTTGCAAAAAACCTCATTGTCAAATTTATATATAATTATAGGGCTTTAAGTCTTTGAAATTACATGTTGCAATCCAAAATTTGATAGGGATTATAATATTGATAAAGACAAGAAAAGTTGATTTCTTTAGTGGTTTTTCGAAGTTTTTTTAAAGAGTTTTTAAAATATAAAAAGCTAAATTAAGCAAAATTATTTATGAGTAACTGTAAGAATAAGAATATCACTATTAGAAATTACGCGGATCAAACACAATTAATAAGGGGTGGTAGTTTTAGGTCTAATTTTGGTGAAACATCAGAGGCAATTTTTATGAATTCTGGTTTTTGTTATAATGATGCTCAAACTGCAGAAAAAAGATTTAACAATGAAGAACCAGGTTATGTTTATTCAAGATATTCAAACCCAACATTAAAAATGCTAGAAGAAAGACTGGCTTTACTTGAAGGTTGCCAAGCAGCATGCGTTATGGCTAGTGGTATGGCTGCGGTCTTTGCTTCAATAATGTGTCAGATAAAAGCTGGCGATCATATTGTTGCATCTAGAGTATTATTTGGTTCATGTTATCATATTTTAACGCAAATATTACCAAATTATAATATTGAAGTATCATTAATTGATGGTGTTGATGATAATGAATGGCAAAAAGCCTTTAAATCAAATACCAAGTTGGTATTTATTGAAACACCGGCCAATCCCAATCTTGAAATTATTGATATTGAATTTGTGGCAAATTTATGTAAAAAAAATAATGCCAAATTAATAATTGATAATATTTTTGCTTCGCCCTTTTGCCAAAGCCCTTTTAAATTTGGTGCTGATATTGTATTATATTCTACAACAAAACATCTTGACGGACAGGGTAGAACAATTGGTGGCTGTGTTTTGGGCAGTAAGGAATTTATTGAGGATATTTTATTACCATTTCATCGTCATACAGGCCCGGCAATGAGCCCTTTTAATAGCTGGATCATACTTAAAGCTATGGAGACCTTTAAATTAAGAATGAAGCAGCAATGCGAAAATGCTTTTAAAATAGCAAAATTTTTAGAAGCATCTACTCAAATTAAAAGTGTATATTATCCTTTGCTTGAGTCTCACCCGCAATATAAAATTGCAAAAAAACAAATGCAATATGGTTCTAATTTAATTGCTTTTGAGGTTGATGGTAGCAAGGATAAAATTTTTAATTTTATGAATAATCTAAAAATTATTGATATTTCAAATAATTTAGGCGATTCTAAATCATTAATTACTCATCCATCTTCAACAACTCATTCTAATATTTCAAAAGATGAGCAGCAAAAAATTGGTATTAGTCAGTCCCTATGTCGATTATCTGTTGGTCTTGAAGATGTGGATGATCTAATTAATGATATTAATAATGCACTTTTAATTAAATAATAATATATGCCTAGCTTAGATATAGTTTCAAAAATTGACTTACAAGAAGTTGATAATGCTGTTAATTCAGTACTTAGAGAATTAACTAATCGTTATGATTTTAAAGGTGCAAAATTTACTATTGAACTTAAAAAATCTGAAAATCTTATTGAGATTAATGCTCCAGATGAATATAAATTAAAAGCAATTCAAGAATCTCTTAAAGTATATGCTACTAAAAGATCAATAGATGTTAAATCGCTAGAATTTTGCGAGCCACAAAATGCTTCTAATAATTCATTTCGTCAAGAAGTTAAAATTAAAAATGGTATTGACCAGGAATCTGCAAAAAAAATTGTTAAGCAAGTTAAAAATTCAAAATTAAAAATCCAAGCTTCAATTCGTGGCGATGAAGTAAGGCTTGAAGGCAAAAAACGCGATGATTTACAGCAGGCAATGTCAATTGTTAAAGCGCAATCAAGTGATATTGCCCTACAATTTATAAATTTTAGAGATTAATCCGCTTAACTTAGCTAATATCATAATTAGTAAAATTTTGTAAAAATTTATTTGATATATTTTATTAATTATGATATAATTAAATTATTAATTTAATTAAAAATATTATTATGAAAAGCGATTCTACAGCTTCAAATATAGATAAAAAAGGAGGTGGTGCTAAGTCAATTCGAGGGGCATTAGGATTGTTATGCTCAGCTATAGTTTTTGTTATGACTTTAACAGTAAGTGCTGTAAAAATTGGTGCATCTAATATTGGAACATTATTTTTTGGCAAAAAAATGGGAGCAAAAATAAATAAATCCTTTGGAGAACCTGTCGAATCATTTTTTTGTTTTATTTTAGCTGCATTAAATAGTATTGTATTAGCTGATGGAGGCAAACCCAGACCTTTTGCAACAGAAACAACAGATCATCAATGTGGTAATCATACGACAGGGCGTCCTTCTACTCAAGAAGCGTTGAATAAAGATGATCATAATCCTAATACAACTATCTCTTGCGAAGGAGTAAAACAGCTCGTTGATGGTCCTGCTGTGAGCACAGGTAGGGCATAGGAAATATCAAGGTGTTAGTTATAAATAATTAGCAATCTAAAGCAATCCAAGCCTATTAAGCAATTCTTCAGTTTCTTTAGGAAGTAACTCAATTTGAACTTTTGCGGTTCCTTTATTAATAAATTCTAGTCTTTGCGCAGCAGCTTTGGATAAATCAATCACCCTATCCTTGGCAAATGGACCCCTATCATTAACACGAAGAATTACTGATTTGTTATTTTCAAGATTTGTAACTTTAACAATCACAGGCATAGGAAGAATTCTATGTGCTGCTGTTAGTTCATTCATATTATAAATTTCTCCATTAGCAGTCTTTTTGCCATGAAATTTTGGTCCATACCATGAGGCAGTGCCTTGCTCGCTAAATTCATTATATTCTTTGGGGTAGTATTTAATGCCATCAATTTTATATGGTTTACCTATTTTGTAATGGCCCTTATAGCTATTATCTGGCTGGTCATAATAGGTATCTATATATTCTATTTTTTTATTTGGATTATTGTTGATAGAGCTGTTATAATTATTATTATTGTTATTTTTTGTAAAATCTGTCCAATTATTATCATTATATTTACTTTTAATTCTTGTGAATTTACTTGATTGGCTTGAGGAGCAAGAGTTTAATATAAAGGTAAATAAAAATATTAACCAAAAATAATTTTTGAATAATTTTGTCATTTTATATTAGTTATTCTTGCTATTATTAGTAGTAATTGGTTTGCTGATATTAAATATATTATTTTTTAGAGCCTTACTCAAAATGAATTCTTCTTGAGTGGTTGCGCATAATTCATTTTTACTGATCATAAATATTCCAAAATCAGCTAATAGATTTGGTGCAATATCATAATTAAATAATTTTGGAGATTTGCTTTTGGTAGTGAGGAATATTTTACTATTAATTTGAAAATCTAACTCTTTGCATAAATTTTCAAAATCCCTTATAGAGCAGAAGTGAATATTAGGGGTATCATACCAAGAAAAAGGCAAATTCTTATTAACTGGCATTTGCCCTAAGGTAAGAAGCTGTAATCTATTTTTAAAATTAGCAAAATTAGGTAGTGACACTATAGCATATTTTGCGATTCTCAGCATTTCTTTGAGCATTTTTTTGGGGTTTTGGGTGGCTTGAATTGTTTGACTAAGAATTGCATAGTCAAAATTATGATTTGGGTAAAATTCTAGATCCTTTTCGCAATCACCCTGAATTGCTGGTATAGATTTTTTTATAGCTTTTGTTACTAATTCTTGTGATATTTCTAGCCCTCTGACATCAATATTTTTAGTATTTTTAAGAAAATATAATAATTCGCCATCACCACATCCAATATCAAGTACTTTGCTTTGAGGCTTGATAAGTTGGGATATAATTTCAATGTCATATCTAATTTTTTTAGTAATAATATTTTGACCAATATTATTATGACTTATTTCAATATTCATAAAATATTACTAATAGTTTCTTTTAAAGCCTGATTTTCTATTAAAAATGAATCATGACCAGCCTGGCTTTCAATATTAATGGCGCTAACTTTTATGTCGCATGCTATTAATGATTTTGTTAATTTTTTCATTTCTTTAGGGGGAAATAGCCAGTCATCAGTAAATGAAATAACAACAAATTTTAAATCGTAATTTTGCGAAATATCAATAAATGCTTTAGCTAAATTACCGTCATTATCGCTCTCTAGGTCGAAATAATCTGCTGCTTTAGTTATATATAAATAAGAATTAGCGTCAAAGCGGTCAACAAAGCTAAAGCCTTGATGGTGAAGATAGCTCTCAACTTTAAAATCCTTGTCAAAAGTAAAGGAAAAATTATCTTTATCTTGAAGGTTGCGGCCAAATTTATTGTGAAGTGCTAATTCTGAAAGATAAGTAATATGAGCACTCATTCTAGCAACTGCCAAACCCTTTTGAGGATATTGTTTTTTTTCTAGGTAATTTCCGCCCTGCCAATTGGGATCTGCCATTATAGCTTGGCGCCCAACTTCATGAAAGGCAATATTTTGTGGACTATGGCGATAAGAACATGCTATTGGAACAATTAAATTGCATTTATGTGGGTAATTTATAGCCCATGATAAGGTTTGCATTCCACCAAGAGATCCACCAATAACAGCATGTAGCTTGTCTATTTTGAGATGCTGAATTAAAAGATTTTGCGCATTAACCATATCATCAATAGTGATAATAGGAAAATCAAGATTATAAGGTTTATTTGTTTTGGGGTTATTTTCTTTGGGCCCAAGCGACCCCATACAGCCGCCAATAACATTGCTGCAAATTACAAAATATTTATTAGTGTCAATGGGTTTATTTTTGCCAATCATAAAATGCCACCAACCCTTTTTTTTAGTAATAGGATGAGGCGATGCCGCATATTGATCGCCTGTTAAAGCATGGCAAATTAAAATAGCATTTGATTTATCTTTATTAAGGGTGCCATATGTTTGGTACGCCATAGCAAAATTGTCAATTTGGCTACCATTTTGTAATTTAAGAGGCTTATCTTTGGCTAAAATAGCAATTTTACCAACTTCAAATTCCTTATAATTTGGTCCAAATTTTGATTTAACTTTCATTATAATATTTAAAATATAACATCAAACAAGTTGTTAATTAAAAAATTATATTATATAACTCAAAAAAAATGTCTATCAAAAAAAATAACATTATTGACCCAAAATTGCTAGAGCTACGAACTCAAATAGACAAAATTGATAGCCAAATAATAGATTTACTGATAAATAGAATGCAAATAGTAGATCAGGTTGCATTATTCAAAAAATCGCAAGATGATGCGCTATATATAAAATCCAATCGCGAAGCTGACATGATTAAGGACATATCTGATAGGCTCAAAGATTATTATCCTAAATCGCATATAATTTCAATCTGGCGCAAAATAATAGCTGCTTCAAATTTGCGAGAACAAGATATAAAAATTGGCCTATATAACCCAAATAATATTACTGATTACAAATATATAATTAATGAATATTACAGCCAGGAATTTATTGTCAAAAGCTATGATAATACAGAATTAATGATCAAAGAAATTAAAGATAAAAACATAAATATTGCACTTATATCATGTAATTTAGACAATAATGATTGGTGGCAATATTTAGAGGAAGGTAATATTAAAATTTTTGCTAAAATTCCTTTTCAAAGCAACTCTGATCATAAATTATATTGCCTAGCAATTAAAAATGTTGAGCCAAGTCAAAATGATGCCACAATATTAAGTGTCAAATATAATAATGACATAGATCTCTGTCAAATTAAGAGATAAATAACTGATTTAGGATATAAACTAACAATAATAACTCATAATAGTCAAAATAAATCACTATTAATTGAAATATTGGGGTATTTAGATGATAAAGACCTTGCAAAAATAAATGATCAAATTTCAACAAAAATTATAGGATATTGTGCCGTAGATTTTTAACGACAATTCTTTAAGGATTCAAAATATTCAACCAATTTTGATACGCCGCCTATAGTGAATGTTGTAGTAGCAGGTTCATCTGTTATATTACTACGAGTTATGCCTGCAACTTGTTCTTTTGAAACGATATTTTTAGATCCTAAATTTTTCGGCATTGTTAATCTAAAATAGATTTTACTAGCAATTAACATAATTGAGTATAAAATTAACATTTTAACTCAATCAATCAGGCTATGAAATGTTTAAAATGCTCTAGTGAAAATGTTTGCAAGAATGGTAAGATGTATGGTGTGCAACGCTATAAGTGCAAAGATTGTAATTATAACTATACCAAGGGTAGAAATTGCAAAGACAAGTCTTTAAAAAGGTTTGCACTCGAGCTATATTTGGAGGGTTTAGGTTTTAGATCTATAGGTAGGCTAATAAAAGTGAGCCATGTTAGTGTTTGTAATTGGGTTAAACAATACGGTCAAAGCCTAGACTTGTTACAAAATGATCATAAAGTATGCCTGACGGAGATAGATGAAATGCACAGCTATGTTGGTTCAAAAAAAACGCAATGTGGATCTGGATTGCTGTTGATCGATATGCAAAAAAATTCGTCAACTTCACTATTGGCGACAGATCGGCAAAGACGGGGAAAGAGCTTTGGAAAGGAATAAAAAATTGAGCTAATGGCTTTATTGCTACAGATTATTGGAAGCCATATGAGAATTTTCTTCCTCAGAAGAGGCATATTCAGTCCAAAGCTCATACATTTACACATACATTTACAGTCGAAGAAGGTTACAATAGTTTGTTTAGGCATTTTCTTGCTAGGTTTAGAAGAAAAAGTAAATGCTATAGCAAGTCTAAGGAAATGTTAGAATATTCTGTAAAATTATTGATTTTGAAGAGAAATGGGTTATTATCTATTTTAGATTAACAATGCTTCAAAGATCATACCATTAAAAATAAAATATTTAAAACTTTAAAAGATCTAGAAGATAAAGTTTGTAAGTTTATGCAAACACTAACCCCTGAAATTATTAAAAAAGTTTGTAATGTTAACTATGTTGTATTATAGGTTAACTTTGGTATAAGACAATATTGTCAAATTTGTAGAAAATAATAAAAAAAATTAGCTTGTTAATTAAATATATTAATTAGATATATTATTCGGCCTTAACTTGGAAAATTATTATTTATTGATAATATCTAGAAATATCTGGCCATATTTTGATATTTTATTTTGACCAACACCGCTAATTTTTGACATTTGTTCTAATGTTTGTGGTTTTGTTTGGGTCATCTGGATTAATGTTTTATCATGGAAGATAATATAAGGAGGCAGATTATGGCTTTTAGCTAATTCTAATCTTTTGGCTTTTAATTGATCAAATAAAATCAGATCATCNTCNTTTAGCTGGTTTTTAGTTAATGTTAATTTTGTTTTTAGGTCTTTTTTAGGATTTTTGGATTGTTTCTGATATTTTCTAAGTTCAATTTGTTGTTTTTTAGATAAAAATTCGCTACCTTGCTTGGTTATTTTTAAGCTGCCATGACCTACCATATCAACTTTTAGCAGATTTCTAGCTATTAATTGACGAAAAATACTATTCCATTCTTGTTTGTCATATTCATGACCAATATTGTAAACACTTAACTGATGATGATTGAAATTTTTTATACGATCATTATCTACTCCAAGTAAAATATCAATTAAATAAGCTACACCAAATAATTGTTTGGTGCGATAAACGCAAGAAATTGCTTTTTGAGCTGCAATTGTTGCGTCAAAAGTTTGTGGCTTTTCATTGCAATTATCGCAATTATCGCATTTATGGCATTTATCATCAAAATATTCTAGCAATATTTTTCTTCGACATGATGTTGCTTCGCATAAGCCTAGTAAGTAATTTAG
Organism: Rickettsiales bacterium; assembly: GCA_020054685.1. Taxonomy (GTDB): domain Bacteria; phylum Pseudomonadota; class Alphaproteobacteria; order Rickettsiales; family UBA1997; genus UBA1997. The sequence continues at coordinate 22,492 of JAHXBS010000004.1, forward strand.
CTTTTGGATTTCAATTCTTTTTTGATTATCTGGGCTGTTAGAATTTTCAATAAAATTGCGCTGCATGGCAATGTCTTTTAAGCCATAAAACATGATGGCGCTGGCTGGTTGCTGGTCTCTTCCGGCGCGGCCAGTTTCTTGGTAATAGCTTTCTATATTTTTTGGTAGATTCATATGAATAACAAATCTTACATCTGGCTTGTCAATTCCCATGCCAAAAGCTATTGTGGCTACCATGATAGCATTTTCTTGCTCTAGAAATATTTTTTGATTTTTACTGCGCATTTTGCTATGCATGCCGGCGTGATATAAAAGAGCATTAAAACCTTTATTTCTTAAAAATTCACTAATTTCTTCACATTTTTTGCGCGATATACAATATACCACCCCACTTTGATTTGGATGATTATTGGTAATATATTCTGTTAATTGCTTTTTGGGATTATCTTGTTCTTTAATGCTATATTTAATATTGGGGCGGTCAAAGCTTGAAATAAAATGTTTTGCATTATGAAGTTCTAGATTATTGATAATATCTTTTCTAGTTGGCTGGTCTGCAGTTGCAGTTAAGGCAATTCTTGGAATATGAGGAAATTTACTAGCAAGAATTGATAATTCAACATATGATGTTCTAAAATCATGACCCCATTGCGACACGCAGTGAGCCTCGTCAATGGCAAAAAGCGAGATATTTATATTAGCTATAAATTTAAGAAATTCATCCATTAATAATCTTTCAGGAGCAATATATAATAATTTAAGTTGATTATGTTTTATTTGCTCTTTGATATTGTTAATTTCAAGATATGAGATTGATGAATTAATAGCTGCAACCTTAACACCATTTTCTTTCAAGGAATTAACCTGATCTTGCATCAGAGCAATTAGTGGTGAAATTACTATACTCAATCCTTCAAATAGCAAGGCAGGAATCTGATAGCACAGAGATTTGCCAGCTCCAGTTGGCATTAAAACAAAGCTATTATTTTTAGCTAATATATTATTGATAATATCTTGTTGAGATGAGCGAAAATTATCATAGCCAAATATTTCTTTAAGTATTTTTCTTGCTTTATTATTGTGCAATTTTTTCTTGTGTTTGATTTAATTTTTCTACTTCAGAAGGGGCGTATGTGAAATTTGGGTCAACTCCAGGAAAATCTTCATTTAAATAATAACATATAGCTTCAAGATCTTTAATATTGGCTCTTGGTAGCTCTAATCGTTTGATTTTGAATTGTTCATAAATTTGTGCCATCGATATTGGGTTAATATCTATATCTAGTCTTAATAAGTTAAATTGGGCTATATTACGATTTTTTAAAAGGATATGATAAATTTGCGCAGATAAATCATCGTAAGATAAATCATTATTTTTACATATTATGATTAAATCACTATTATTATTAGTCCTAGATAAAATAAGTTCTAATTTATTTATATCATTTTGATTTTTAATAATAATCTTTTTTTTGTTAGTTTTAGACTTTTTCATTATTTTAGTAAAATAAAATCAGCTAATACATTTGCCATCATAGCCTCTCCAACCGGAACTGCTCTAATGCCAACACAAGGATCATGTCGTCCTTTAGTAATGATTGAACAATTATTATTATTTACATCAATAGTTTTGCGCTCAACTAAAATTGAGCTAGTTGGCTTTACGCAAAATCTAACTACTATATCTTGGCCAGATGATATTCCTCCTAAAATACCGCCAGAGTTATTATTGCTGAAATTTACTTTATTATTTTCAAACCACATTTCATCAGCTAAATTTGAGCCTTTTTGTAAAGAACATTCCTTGCCTATACCAATTTCAACACTTTTAACTGCATTAATAGACATCATGGCCATTGCTAATTTGGCATCAAGCTTATTGTAAATTGGTTGCCCAAGGCCAATAGGTACATTTTTGGCAATTATCTCAATTTCTGCACCAATTGAGTCACCTTTTTTACGAATATCGAGCAAATAATTGCTAAAATCATCGATTATAGAAGAATCGGGGCAAAAAAAGTCATTTTTATTAATTTGGTTGAGATCAATATTTTGGCGATTAATTTTTAAATCTCCAATTTGGGTAATATAGCCATATATTTCAATATTATGTTGCGCAATAATTTTGCGCGCCACAGATCCTGCTGCAACTCTCATTGCTGTTTCGCGTGCTGATGATCTGCCTCCTCCTCTATAATCTCTAATACCATATTTTTTAAAATAAGTGTAATCAGCATGAGAGGGGCGAAATTTATCTTTTATTTCTTGGTAATCATGAGATTTTTGATCATTATTATAAATTATTAAACTAATTGGAGTACCTGTTGTTTTGCCTTCAAAAACTCCAGATAAAATTTCAACCTTATCTGATTCTTGGCGCTGAGTTGTAAATTTAGACTGGCCTGGTTTGCGCAAATCAAGATATTTTTGAATAGCTGCTTCACATAAGTCAATTAAAGAAGGTCATCCATCAATAACGCAACCAATTGCTTTGCCATGGCTTTCACCCCATGAAGTAAAAGAGAATAATTCGCCAAATTTATTCATAATTTTAGTTAAATTTAATTCTTAAATTGTCATTGATCAGTGGTAGTGCTTTATCAATTTGTTGCATTTCTGTCATATTTGAATTGCAATGAAGTATTAAATCGCACCCAGCATTTAAAGCTTTGATTGCTGAGTCACCAATTTCACCTTTTAATGCTTTCATTGATATGTCATCTGTCATTAAAATATTTTTAAAATTAATTTCATTGCGAATAATATCGATCATTTTTGATGAATGAGTGGCGCAAAAATTACTATCAATTTTGGTATATAAAATATGAGCAGTCATGGCAAATTTTTGTTGATTTAAGGCTTTAAATGGTAAAAAATCGCTATATTTTAGAGTATTATAATCATTAGTTATTTCTGGTAATTCAAAATGACTATCGCATAATGCTCAGCCATGTCCTGGAATATGCTTTATAACAGGATATATGTTTTTTGATAAGAGAGATTTACATATTTGCTTTGCAAGATCAATAATTTGATCCGAATTATCGCCATATGCACGATCGCCAATAACTTTGTGAGTAATAGGCGTTATAATGTCAAGAATAGGCGCGCAATTGACATTTATGCCAAGTTGAATAAGGTCGTCAGATATTTTTTGAAAATTATCATAAATAGCTGATTTTGCCTGCTCTTTATCTTTGGCATAGATGTCGCCAAAATATTGACCACTCGGATATTTTGGCCATATTGGTGGACTTAGGCGAGAAACTCTGCCACCTTCTTGATCAATTAAAATAAGAACATCACTTTGCATGAGTTCTTTAAGAGAGTTGGTTAATTTAAGTAGCTGATCTTTATCTTTGATATTGCGTGAAAAAATAATAAATCCAACCGGACCTGAATTTGCAAAAAAATATTTTTCCTTATCATTTAATTCAAATGATTCAATTCCATAAATTACAGGTTTTTTGATATTTTTATTATGGGCAATTTTTTGTAAAAGATTCATTAAAGAATGCCTTTGGTTGAATTTATAATATTTTTTTTGCGATCATCAATTGTAATAGCTTCTCTAAGTGCTCTTGCTAGCGCCTTAAAGCATGATTCAATAATGTGATGATTATTAATGCCATAGAGATTTTCAATATGTAGATTACAGCCAATTGCCTGAGCAAGAGCGTGAAAAAATTCTCTAAATAATTCGCAATCCATTTCACCAACTTTGTCGCGCTTAAATTCACAATTAAAAATAGTATATGCTCTGCCAGATAGATCAATAACACAGCGACTCAATGTTTCATCCATTGGCACATAGCTATGACCAAAGCGATTAATTCCCTTTTTGTCGCCCAGTGCTTTATTAATGGCCTGACCAATTGCAATGCCGCAATCTTCAGTAGTATGATGAAAATCTATATTAAGATCGCCCTGACATTTAAGATTGATGTCAATCAAACTATGATGAGATAATTGTTCTATCATATGATTTAAAAACCCAATACCAGTATCAATCTGATATTTTGCCTGACCATCAAGATTGATTGAAACATTGATTTTGGTCTCTTTAGTGTCTCTGGTAATTTCAGCAATGCGCATATTTTATGATAAATTTTTTGCAACAAAATCCCAATTTACTAGCTTTTCAAGGAATATTTCAATATAATTTGGTCGTGCATTTTGATAATCTAGGTAATAAGCATGTTCCCAAACATCCATTGTCATTAAGGGCTTGGCATTAGTTGTTAAGGGGGTATGGGCATTAGCGGTTTTAGTAACTTTGAGTTTGTTATCTTCTAAAACAAGCCAAGCCCAACCAGATCCAAACTGAGTTGCTCCTGCATTTTTAAATTCACTAATAAAGTTTTCGTAAGATCCAAAATCTGCCTCAATCTTTGCTAAAAGATCTCCAAGCGGCTTGCCTCCACCATTTGGTTTCATTGAGTTCCAATAAAAACTATGATTCCAAACTTGAGCAGCATTATTGAATATGCCAACCATTTTATCGTCATTAGCACTAATTTTGATAATTTCTTCAAGGGTTTTATTTTCTAAATCAGTACCAGTAATTAATTTATTAAGATTAGTAACATAGGCTTGATGATGCTTGCCATAGTGATAATTAAGAGTTTCTTCAGAAATAAAAGGCTCAAGAGCATTTCTTTTATATGGTAAATCTGGTAATTCAATAGGCATAGTTTTTTTGAATTTAAAGTTATTAATAAAGTTTTTTTTTGCAAATGCAGTATTGGCAATTAATGATGAGCTTGCAAGTAATGCAAAAGATAATGCTGCATTTTTAATAAAAATTCTTTTTGATAGATTCATAATTTATCTGAATTTATTGAGATGTCAATCCTCATTATTTTTCTAAATTATTAGAATAATTTATGTCAACCTTAAGTGGCAAGTCAAGAATAAAGGCATTTTCCATAATATTTTTTACAATTTTGCAAATTTGTTCCTGATTTTCTTGATTGGTTTCAATAACTAATTCATCATGAATTTGCATGGTTATTTTAGCTGCAATTTGATTATCATAAAAGTAATTATCAAGTTTTATCATAGCTTTTTTGATTAAATCTGCTGCGCTTCCTTGGATTGGGGCGTTAATTGCTAGTCTCTCAGACTCTCCTTTGATGATAGGGTTTTTATTATTAATATCTTTTAAAAAGCATTTGCGATTAGCAATTGTTTTTACATAGCCATTAATTTTGGCAAATTGAATTGATTCTTTCATATATTGATCAATGCCAGGATATGTTGCTAGATATGATTTAATATAGTCGCTAGCTTGACTTCTTGAAATTTTTAGCTGTTTAGCTAGGCCAAATGCGCTAATTCCATAAATTATACCAAAATTAATTGCTTTAGCTTTTGATCGCAAATCTTGACTGACTTCACTTTCATGAATATTAAATACCTGGCTGGCTGTAATTTTGTGAATATCTTTATCTTCTTTAAAAGCATCTATTAGGCTTTGAATTTGAGCCATATGGGCAATGATTCTTAATTCTATTTGCGAGTAATCAGCAGAAATTAATATGTTATTTTGATTAGCGATAAAAGCCTGGCGGATTTTTTTACCTTCAATACTTCTAATTGGTATATTTTGTAAATTTGGATTGCTTGAGCTGAGTCTTCCGGTAATTGTTGATGTTGAAGAAAAATTAGAGTGAATTCTATTGGTTTTGTGGTTTATTTCTTTTGGTAGAGCATCACTATAGGTGTTTTTGAGTTTAGGGAATTTTCGAAAATCTAATATTTTGTTAGCAATTTCATGGCCATCATGAGATAATTCTTCTAATACTGCAGAATTTGTTGATAAATTGCCGGTTTTTTTGGATTTTTTTGAAGATGAGATTTGCATTTTATCAAATAAAACTTCTGATAATTGCTTAGTTGACGCAATGTTGAAATCGCAACCAGCCATTTGGTGTATTTCACTGGTTAATTGATTGATATTTTTGCCAAATTCATCTGAAAGATTTTTCATGGCTGAAATATCAATTTTAACGCCATGATCTTGCATTCTAGCAAGTGACAAAATTAAAGGTTTTTCGATCATGCAATATGATTCGTTAAGTTTTTGTGCAAAAATTTGTGGTTTTAAAATTTGATAGATGTTGTAAATTGATTGATTTTTAAAAGCTAAAAATTCTAGCTTTTTATCTTCACTGATATTTTCTAATTCTTTATTTTTATCTATAAGGTTAAGTAATTCGTAAAAATCATTATTATCATTATCAATATTTGCAGTAATTAAGGTACTAATTTGATTCTTAGTTGAAGAGGTAAGAAGATGATTCATAAGGTTAATATCATCAAATGTGATATCTCTTTTAGATGTTAATATATTTCTAAGATTTTTATTATTAATTGCAGATTTATAAAAATTTTTAAAATCAAAGAATATTTTAATAATAGAATCATCATTAATGAGTTTTTGCAGTAAATCTAAGCCATAATTATCGATAATGATATTATTGGTTGATTGATTAAATAGATCCTGATTCCTGGTTTGATTTTGTGAGTTAATTTTAAAATAATATAAATCATCAAATTCATCATTTTTATAAAGTAATAATGTAATAAATTCCAAATTATTATTAAGGCAGCAATAATCAATTGCAATAAAAGGCTTGTCGATAAGTTGATTATATATTTTATTGATATGATCAGAATTATCGATCAAGATCTTATTAATTTTTTTGGATTTATTGCTAATTTGCTCTTTATTTTGTGATAAATTATTGTTTATTTGAGTATTATCAATGTTAAATTCTTTTTTAATGCGCGACAATAATGAGTTAAAGCCATGAAAGCTAAGAAATTTAATTAAAGTTATTGGGTCAAATGGTTTAATTGCTAAATCAGAGCAATTAATATCAATATCGACATTATTATTAAGGGTTATTAATGTTTTCGATAATTTGGCATTAGATATTCCTTCTTTTATTAAATTTTTTTTGCGATCTTGCTTTATTTGGTCGTAATTTTCTAGTAAATTTTCTAAATTACTAAATTCTTTAATGAGCTCGGCAGCTGTTTTTGGCCCAATGCCTCTAACCCCTGGCACATTATCTGAAGAATCGCCAATAAGTGACAAGACATCGAGCACTTGATTTGGTGGAACAAAAAATTTATCAATGACTTCATTTTCTCTGATAAATCTATTTCTCATTGCATCATACATGAAAATTTTGTCATTTATTAATTGCATTAAATCTTTGTCAGATGATACAATCAATATCTCGAAATCCTGATGATATGCGTCTTTAGCTATTGTGGCAATAATGTCGTCAGCTTCATAGCCTTTTTTTTCAATTGCTTTTATATTAAGAGCGTTAGCAGCTTCTCTAATTATTGGAAATTGTGGCTTTAGATCCTCAGGGCATTCGGGGCGGTTAGCTTTATATTGTGGGTATATATCATTGCGAAAAGTTTTACTGCCAGAGTCAAGTGCAATTACAATATGAGTTACATTTAGTCCGGCAAGTAGCTTGATTATCATATTAGTAAAGCCATATACTGCGCCAACTGGAGTTTTAGAAGGGTTGGTTAAAGGAGGTAATGAATGATAAGCTCTAAAAACAAAACCATAACCATCAATTATTGCAATTTTTTTTGTCATCTAACTATTATCTAATTTTAAATTAAGTTATAATATTATTATTGAGTTTTTTAAAGTTAATTCTTAATTATAAATAATTGTTATTTTATCAATTAATATAAATAATGTATAAATTATATCATCATCCAATATGTCCTTTTTCTCGAAAAGTCAGGATTCATTTGGCAGCTAAAAAACTTAAATTTGAATTAGTACAAGAAAATTTTTGGCAAAGAAGAAGAGAATTTGTTGAAATGAATCCAACTTCTAAAACCCCGATATTAGTTGATGATAAAGAAAAAATAGCAATTTGTGATGTTAGGGCTATTACAGAATATATTGAAGAAAAGCATCAAGAAGGTCGAAATTTTATCGGCGATAATATTAAATTAAGGGCCGAATCTAGAAGGTTGCAGGCCTGGTTTAATGAAAAATTTTACAACGAGGTTTTAAAATATACTCTAAATGAAAGGTTTTTTTATCGCTATTTTTCAATAGCTCGGTCTCCAGATACTGAAATTATCAGAATTGCCAGGCAAAATTCAGAAAAGCATTTCCAATATATTGAAAAAATCCTTGATGAAAGAAAATATCTTGCAGGCAAATTAATATCAGTTGCTGATTTTGCGGCAACTGCGCAGATTTCATTATTAGATTATTTTGGCGATGTTAATTGGCTTCATTACCCTTTAATGAAAGAATGGTATAGTACTATTAAATCACAAAAATTATTTTCTGCAATTTTAGAAGATAGGCTCAGCAATCTCAAGCCTTGTGAATGGTATAGTAATTTAGATTTCTAATATGAGTAAAGCTATTGAATTAAATCACGATTTAGCGGTTAGTTTTTTGCAGAAAAATAATTATCATAATTTTACGATAAAAAAAATTGGTGGCGATGCATCTTTTAGGTCTTATTATCGAGTTAAAATCAAAAATAATAGCATAATCTTAATGTACGCACCATCTGAATATGAAAATATTCAACCTTTTATCAATATTGGCAAATTTCTTATTAATAATGGCTTTTTAGCTCCGGAGATATTAGCAATTGACAAAAATAATGGCTTTTTGTTGTTAAAAGATTTTGGTGATATTAGCTATACAAAATTTTTGACCACAAATCCTAATGAAGAGTTAAGATTATATAAAATGGCATGTGATCAATTAACTAAGCTTAATCAAATTTCATCTGATAATATTGCTCTAGACAAATATAATAATAGTGTTTTATGTAGAGAAGTAATGCTATTTATTGATTGGTATTTACCTTATAAAAAAATAAATTTTTCTTTAAAAAAGCGTCAATTATATAAAAAATTATGGTTTAAGCAATTTGATTTATTGCAACAAAATAGTAGCTATATAGTATTAAGAGATTATCATGCAGATAATCTAATGATGGTTGATATTGCTGGTAATGATAATGTTGGTTTGTTAGATTTTCAAGATGCTTTGATCGGTTCTAATGCTTATGATATTTTATCTTTACTTGAAGATGCCAGAAGAGACGTGGCTAGCAAAACAGTTAATGAAATATTAGATTACTATATTAACAGCAATAATCTTAACAAAGAGAATTTTATTACAGAATATAATATAATATCTTTGCAAAGAAATATAAAAATTCTTGGAATTTTTGCCAGATTATCAATTAGAGATGGCAAGGATCAATATTTAAAATTATTACCAAGAGTCGAGCAGCATGTAATTAATAGATTGCAATCAAAAGATCATGACTTTAAAAAGCTAAAAGATTTAATCATCAAATATCTCTAAATTCACTTTTGAGAAATAATCAACCTTTGGAAATGGGTCATAAAAATGATGAAGTAATTTTCTGAATTCTTGATATTGTGGAGATTTTCTAAAGCCTTCCTGGTGATCTTTTAGGTTTTGCCATTTAACAAGTAAGAGATAAATATTTTCTTGATCCATGGATTTGTGTAATTCATGGCTGATATAGCCTTTCATGGTTGAAATAATTTTTTGTGCTTTGTTAAAGTTTTTTTCAAATTCAATTTCTTTACCAGCTATGATATTTAATTTAGCTACTTCTAGAACAAATTTCATAAATATATAAAAGTTAAATTACTGATCTAATTTGACACAGTAAGCAAAATATGCTATAATATTATTATATAAAAGTTTTTTGTTAGGTCAATTAAACTGAATAAATAATTTTTATAAAATTTTATCTATTATTAGTGATAATATTTCATGAAAATTACTATTTACTCTTTGGCTTTTAATTTAATTGTAGTTTTTATGGCGAAAAAGGGAGTTAGTAAAAACGGAGAAAGAAAGGATGTTAACCTTGAAGCTGCTAAATATATTCTTGCTGCAGTGAGTAATAACCAAGAATTATCATTTGGTGGTATTGATATAAGTGAGACAATTCCAGATTTAGTTAATAAGAATATAGATAAACTTTTGAAAAGTGATAAAGAAAATCCATATTCTTGTGAAATGATTATGAATAGAAGAGGTTTTGGAGGTCAGGAAGCGAGTGGTTCAGAATTAGATAAAAAACTTAAAGAATTTCAAGATGAATATTTACGGTTAAAGAATGGTGCAAGTAAGCAGAGCGCTTCAACACTTCAAAATGGTGTTCTCCCTAAAGTTTTAGGTGCTGGCTCAGTTAGCAGTGAAGGTAGTAGAGGTAGCTTTGAGCGCGCCTCATCATTCACTTCTGAAGGTTCTTATAACATTTCAGATTCAAATAGCTCAGCAAAAAAAAGGGGGATAATTAGTAGAATAAAAGATTCACTTGCAAAAATATGTGGTGGCTCAAAAAAAGAAGATTCATTGCATGGTAGTGTTACTGCAGAATTTGTGGTTAATGGTGGTGAGAAGGGAGTTTTTGCTCGGACTGAAGAGAGGATGGCAAGAGATCAGGAGGCAAAGGCTACGAGGTTGGAGGAACAGCAGAAAATGAAAGAAGAAGTGTCACGAAGGCGGCAAGAATTGGAAAAGCAAAGAAAGAGAGGCGAAAGATTAGATCAAAAAGCTTTTCAAAAAAGTCAAGCTCCTGAACAAAGGGGTCCATCTATGTTTGAAGGATTAAAAAATTATTGGAGAGGAGTTAAGGCTCCTGAAGTTTTGGTAGTTCAAACTCATAGGTATGATCGGGGAGATTGGCACGTAACTTCGACAACTAAAATAGGACCTGAAGAAGTGAAAGAAGGAGCTGGAGCTGCAGTAAGAGGGGCTAAAGGTTTTGCTAAAGGGTCTGCTCAAGTTGCAGAAACTATTGGTAGAGGTGTAGGATATATGATGACTGGATGGGAAGATGCTACTGGTTCTTTAGATGCTGCAAAAGCTGCTGCTGGATTGATGGCGAGACCAGGGGGTTCGATAGGTGATAGTTTAACAAGTGTTGGAGCAGTAGCTCAATTTATGGCTCCTAGTGGACCACCAAAAATACCTAGTGGATATCAAGTTGCTGGTGCTGCGAGGTGCGGCGCTAAAGCTGCTGCAGGGTTTGGTTCTGCTACTGGTAAGTTTGCTGGAGACGTATTAAGGGTAGCTAGAGATACATCAGTGACTTTTAGTTTAGGGTCAAGATAGTAAAGTAATATGGGGTCAGACCCCAATTTTCCTAATAAGATAGTGGTGAGGGCTCAATTTTACTAAAGCTTTTGATCAATTAATTGCAAAAAATTATCTTGGCCATATAGGGCTATAAAGGATCCCATTCTTGGGCCTTGATCTTGACCTAGTAATATTTGATATAATGTTAGAAACCATTCTCTCATATTTTTTTCATAGCCATGTTTTTTGCCAATAGAAAATATCATTGTTTGAATTTGGCTGGCATCATTGATGATATTGTTATCTGCTTTTTTTATTTCATTGGCTAGATCTTGTAGGGCAAGTTTTTCTTTACTATTTGGGGTACGATATTTTTTATTAGATTTAATGAAGTCATTATAGTAATTAATGGCATTATTGATCATTTTAGTCAATAATGGGCTGGATTCTTTATGTAGATTTTTTTGATATTTTGAAATAAAGCCCCATAATATGTCATCATTTTCTGGATTACAAACTGAAGCAAGATTGAGTATTAAAGAATAGTTAATATTGAAGTTAATATTATTAACATTGCCACTATGAATATGAAATAATGGGTTTTCTAGTTTTTTTACTTCATCTAATTGATTGTAAGAATTGCTATAAGCAATATATTCATCCATGGCTTTGGGAATAACATCAAAATATAGTCTTTTGGCAGTTTTAGGCTTTTGATACATAAAAAGAGACATTGATTCTTGAGGGGCGTATTTAAGCCAATCTTCAATAGCAATGCCATTGCCCTTAGATTTTGATATTTTTTCACCTTCATTGGATAAAAACATTTCATAGGTGAAATTAATTGGTGGTTTACCTCCGAGTATTTGACATATTTTGCGATAAATTGGCTCATTTGGGGCATGATCTTTGCCGTAAATTTCATAATTAACATCAAAGCTATACCATCTGGCGCCAAAATCTATTTTCCATTGTAATTTGCAATTACCGTCAAGGATTGATATTTCTTTTTCTTGGTTATTTAAATCATAGTAAGTAACACTAGCTTTTTCTTTATTGATTGATTTAACGCCTTTATCAATAACAATACCTGATTCTTTGTCAATTGGCATAAAAGGTGAGTATGTTTTTTGACGCTCTAAGCCAAGTGTTGGTAGCATTAAATCCATTAATTCTTGATATTTAGCCATTACTTGTAGCATGGTGTCATTATATGAACCTGATTTATATTTATCTGTAGCGCTTATAAATTCATATTCAAAGCCAAATGAATCTAAAAAAGATATTAGTCGCGAATTCATATGTTGACCAAAAGATTGGTGTGTATTAAACGGGTCTGGCACAGAAGTTAGGGGTCTGCCAAGATTGGCTTTTATTAATTCTTGATTAGGAATATTATCAGGAACTTTACGTAAAGCATCAATATCGTCAGATACGCATATCATTTTAGTTTTAATATTTGGGGCAATTTTATTAAAGGCATTCATTACATATGATGTGCGAACAACCTCGCCAAAAGTGCCGATATGTGGCAGGCCAGATGGTCCATAACCAGTTTCAAATAAAACATAACCTTTTTTTGGTGTGGTTTTTTGAATTTTATTATATATTTTTTTTGCCTCTTCAAATGGCCATGATTTGGATTTTAAGAATAATTCTTGGTTCATATTATATTTTTTTTGAAAATAAGATTGCTAATTTAGTAGTATGTTTAATTAATGCAGAAAGTGGTTTAAAAAATATTAATTTATCAGCGTCATTATCATAGCCAATATCTCTATGCTCTAACTCTTCCTGGCGAAATTGGGTAATTTTATCTTTAAGCTCTTTTAAATCTTTATTGTTATTTTTGTCATGAGTTTCAAGATTATCTAGATAATCAAGCTGTTCTTGATAATGATCATCAATAACTTCTTCAACAGCAGTTGTACAAGTCATTGCTGCCTTTTTATCAATCATTGCAGTGGCAAATCCCATAATAAAGCCGCCCACCTGCCAAATTGGCTGCATTATGGTTGGTCTGATTTTTTTATCTTTGAGTAATTTATCAAAATAGTCAAAATGCTCAATTTCTTGTTGTTGCATATGTTTAATAAGTTTTAATGTTTTGGTGTCACCTTTTAATTTTAGTGCTTTTTTTTGACCTTCATAGATAATTTTTGCCCCCATTTCACCTGCTTGATTAACTCTAATCATTTCATGGATTTTTTTATTAGTCATAATTATAATAATAAAATATTATAGTAGCTTTTGAACAGGGTAATATAAAAAGACATCTTTAAAGCCATTAAAATTCAATTAAAGATGGATTTTAGTATAAAATACCAAATTAATATAATTTTATGACATTGCAAGAACATTTATCGGAGTTAAAGTCTCGCTTTATTTATATTACATTATTTTTTATAATCTCGCTTGTAATTTGCTTTAATTACAGTTTAGAAATTTACAATTTTCTTTTAAGGCCATTTATTGCAATAACCCAAAATCCAGAGCAATATCGAATGATATTTACTAGCCCTGGCGAGGCATTTTTTAGCTATTTAAAGCTATCTTTAATTGCTGCAATTTTTATATCGACACCTTTTTTCTTAACTCAAATATATTTATTTATTGCACCAGCTCTTTACAAAAAAGAAAAAAAATATTTTATTACAATTTTTATTGCTTCGCCATCTTTATTTTTTGGTGGAGCTATTATTGCTTTTTGCTATATATTGCCTTTGGCATTTGAGTTTTTTCTAAATTTTGAAAATAAAAATATCAGCCAAAATTCAGCCATGGCCCTAGATTTAGAGATTAAAATTAGTGAATATTTAAATTTTTGTAAAAATATTATTTTTGGCTTTGGGGTTGCGTGTCAATTACCAATAATATTGATATTATTATATAAAATGAATATTATTTCTCTTGAATCATTAATAAATAAAAGAAAATATTGGATATTGTCATTTTTCTTAATTGGCGCTATTTTAACTCCACCTGATATTATTAGTCAAATAATAATGGCAGTAATTATGATGATATTATTTGAGATAATGATATTTCTTTTAAAGATCACCAATAATTAATATTTAAATTAAATTTTATGAAAGATTCTTCTGAAGATTCAGGATCTCAAGATGTAAGAGGGCAAAATTTTCTTGTAGTTGGCGCAGGTATTAGGGGTCTCTTTGCTGCTTATGAATTGATAAGAAATGGTGTTTCAGGTAAAAATATCAAAATTATTGATAGCGCTAAAAATGTTGGAGGGGCAATTAACCCTGAACAAACAAAAAAAATGTCAGCAGCAGAATTTATTGATGATAATACAAATAATAAAAAATTGCATGAAATTATTAATGATTTAGAACATAAGACTAAAAGAAAAATTATTAGAAGAAAGGTTAAAGAAGATGAGAAGATATATATTGGTCGAAATCTATATTATCCAGATGATGATGTTGAAAAAGCAGTTATAGATCTTCTTAATCTTGAAAAAAATAAATGCAAAGAAGAAGTAAATAGCACTGATTTTAAAGAAAATGACAAAAAATCATTGGATCAATTATTTGATGAATGGTCTAATACAATTAAGGAGGACTTTAAAAAGAGGGGCTTAGAACCTGATAAGGTAGATAATTATTTTGATTATCTTAGAAAGTCTTATAGTACATTTAATGGAATAGCTAATAATGAAGCCAGCGCCCTTACATTTATTTTGCAAGCGCAAGTCATTAAAGATAAAGATGGTGGTAAAGATATTTTAGAGCTATTTCCTGGTGAAAAGATTTTAATAAACTCGGCTGAATTAGTTCTAGCATTAAAAGAATATTTAACAGAAGAAACAGAGGTAGAAATTGCCACAGAAACAACATTGATACCTAAAAATTGTATATATGAAGATAAAAAAAAAATAATATACACAGAAGGTGATANGCAAAGTAATGTTATTTTTGCAATTGGTACCAATTCTATGGCAAAAATACTGCCAGACATAGATGAAAGTTTTAAAGATATTAGTAAAGAAATAGGAAAATATATAAAGCATGCAAAATGGAAAAAGGCATTTATTGAAATTAATGACCCAACAAAGGTTGAAAATTTTCCAGTATGTAATTTTGTTGATAAAAAAGTATCTGTAAATTTATGGCAAAGTGAAGCTGGAGTATTTACATTTTTTTATAGTGGTGAACTTAGAGAAGAGGATCTTGCCGCAATGTTTAATAAGGTAACAAAAGATGAAGGAATGGAATGTAGTAAATTTTAAGCCAAAGACATTGAGACTTTAAAATGGCATAATGATAAAGCTAACTGTAGCTTAGCAATTGGCATAAATGGATTCACTAAATTATTAGATTACCAAGAAGAACTTG
Organism: Rickettsiales bacterium; assembly: GCA_020054685.1. Classification (GTDB taxonomy): domain Bacteria; phylum Pseudomonadota; class Alphaproteobacteria; order Rickettsiales; family UBA1997; genus UBA1997. Next base: position 37,990 of record JAHXBS010000004.1, read on the forward strand.
GAAAGCGTGGAGTATATTTTGTAGATGATATAGGAGATTTGCCAAGAGGTTTTAGTTTTGGATATGTAGATACCGCAGCTGAATTTTGCGAGGTAGTTGTTAGTAAAGCAATTGATTCTAATTCGGTAAAAACTACTGTTAATAATCCAAAAGCTGAAAAATTATCTCAAACTAATCTCGAACTATTAAAATAAAATAGATTAGACCATTATAACAAAATTCATACTCAAAAATATTTAAAAAATCAAATTTCAATTAAGGACGTATTTTGATATTATTTGCAATTATCTTTAATTTAGTTAAGATTGATAATTTGCAATAGCGTTATCATTCTTATATATAACCCAAAATTTTATTAAATTTGATAAGTAGTTAATATCATTACCTTTTATAAAATAATCATTTATCTTTAATTTCAGTAATTTGTGAATTTTATCTTTTTGATTATCTCCGCTATAGGCTATAATAGGAATATCTTTAAATGAATTTCTTGTTTTTTTTATGGCTTCATAGCCACTAATTTTGGGCATATTTATGTCACTAATTATTATGTCATAACTATTATTTGTAAAAAATTTATCGCATAATTCTTGACCATTTTTTGCCTCATCAATTTTAAAACCATTGCCACTTAATATTTTGGCAAGCATTGCTCTGTTAACATCTTCGTCATCGGCCAATAATATTTTTATTTGATTTGAGTTGTTATTTTGCAATTTATTAAAATCTTTAGGTATTTTATTAATCATGTGCCATTTAGCAATTGTCCGATAAATTAAATAAGATTGAGTATTGCTTTGATATATTATTTCATCTGGCATGATTTTTACATCTTTATAATCATCCAATTTATTGGCGTTAAAAATAATCAGAGGCAGGCTCTTATTAAAATTTTTAACTTTTTTAATAATATTATTTATATTGTTAATATTGGCATCAATTAAAATCAGGCTATAATTATCACAGGATTTTAGCTTAGATATTAGGGTATTTTCTTTTATTAAAAAATCAGCGCTAACAGATAATTCTTCAAGGGTTTTTTTTAAATTTAATGAATTTTGTGATATTTTATTTTCTTGAAGAATTATAATATTAGTTATGTGTTTATTTTCTAATGTGCTGGTTTTTTCGCTGGATAATTTGGGAAATTTTAAAATAAATTTAGTAAATTTATTTAACTGAGATTCGCATGTAATATCGCCACCATAATTTATCATTGTTTTTTTACAAAAATCTAATCCTAATCCGGCGCCATTTTTTTTGTTAAAGCTATAAAATGAATCAAATATATATTTGATTTTATCATGGGGAATTCCTGGTCCATTATCTTCAATGATAAGTTGATGATATTTATTATTTTTAACAGCTTTTTTAAGGGAGATTTTAATATATTGATTTGGTCTTAAATTAGTGTAGTAAAGAGAGTTTTTAAGTAAATTAAAAATAACATATATAAAAGAAGCTTCGTCAACTTTTACTGTAAAATCATCATCAATATCCAATTGAATAATTTGTTTTTGGCTGTCATCTTTAAAGCCATATTGATTGATTGTTGTTAATAGTAAATTTGAAATTGAAAAATATTCTAATTTTTGCTGTTTTATTTTTTCTTTTAGATTTGATAGAATGATATCTATTACTTCAGAAGCTTTATTAGTGCAGCCTGAAATAATATTTAGGTTTTTATTAATTTCTTCAATATCTTTAGGGTCAAGATTTTGTTTAATGTTATTATCATTGGTAATAATTAGATTTCTAATTCTTGTAGCTATTAGATTAATGGCATTTAAAGGATTTCTCATTTCATGCGCAACAGAGCCGCTATATGATCTCATATTTCGTATTTTGAATTGACTTCTTTTTTCTGTTTTGTGGCATAATATAGAGCTAATTATGGCAAATAAATATACTGGTATATATTTACTTTGAAATCCATTAAATTGTGATATGGCAATAGTGTCAAAAGAGTAGAAAATCATATTAAATGCAATAGCCAAGCTAAACATAATAATAATTAACCACCAATGATATAACAGTAAAATTGCCAGATAAATTGCTGCCAAATAAGACATTAGCCAGATATCAGAAAAATTATTGGCAAATAACATAAAGGTAAAAAAAAGTGGGATAGCAATAAATAATGAAAAGAAAAAATAAATAGGAAAAATTTTAGCAAGATTTGTTGGTAATTTATGATAAAATAGCCATGGCAAAAATAATGCCGAACAAAATAATCTTAATTGGAGATTTTCATAATTTTGTGGATATATATATTGCCAAATATAGTAATATAAAGGAAATCCAAAAAGCCCTAAAATTCCAACCAAAAAAATATTATTTTGAGCATAGTTAAAAATATTAATATATTCTCTTTTAATTTTTTCTGCCATTTTTTTAAAAAATATTCTTAGTTTTAATATCTTTAAAAGCGTTAATTATATAATCAATTTTATTATATGATAATTTACTATTAACTGATAATCTTATCAAGGCTCTTTTTTTGGGAGTTGCTGGTGAGCAAAATACCGAGCCAAAAATATTGCGATCTTCAAGGGCATCTCGAAGAATTTCGGTTTTTTCTTCGGTTCCAGATTCAATTGAAACAATATGGGATTGACTAGATATTTTATAATTAAGTTTTTTTAATTCATCTCTTAAATATTTAGATTTATTTACTAGCATTTTTCTTAAATAATCAGAATCTTTAATTACTTCTAATGTGGCATTCAATCCGGCAATTTCGTAATCTAATAAAGAGGAACTAAATATTGCAGGATATGATATATAAGGAAAATATCCAGCAAATCTTTTATTACATGTAATTAACCCAGACCTGCCAGCAAATGTTTTAGCTAGGCTTATAGTAATAAAGTCAACCTGTTTTGTAAGTCCTAGCTGATTAACTAGGCCAGCACCTTTATTGCCATGAGTTCCAACTGAGTGAGACTCATCAACTATATAGATGCAATTATATTTTTGCGATAATTCAGCAATCTCAGCAATAGGAGCTATATCTCCTATGGTGCTATATAATGAGTCTATAATAATGATTCCAGAGCCATGTTTTTTTAGTAATTTTTCTAAATGGCAAATATTATTATGCATGAATGGTACAGCTTTAGCATTTGCAGCTTTAATTCCTTCCCATAGTGACATATGGGCAAAAAAATCTATATAAATTGGGGTATTATTATCTGCAATGGCCTGTAATAAGCCAACATTAGCTGCCCAACCTGACTGGCATAATATTGATGATTCATATCCAAGAAAGTGGGCCATATTTTTTTCAAATAAGTTTTTTAGGCATTGGTCATTTAAAAAAACAGCAGACATAATAACCTTATTATTATGACTTTTTATTTCTTTTAATTGTGCTTTGATGATTTTGGGGTGATCAGCTATAGCAAGATAGTCATTACTTGATAAAATTAAGGAGTCTTTATTGCTATTTTTACCAATTACAAGGTGTTTTTTATTTTTTCTAACATCAATAACATTTTCATAGAAATTATCTATTTTTTTTGTTAAGAAGTTACAATACATATGGTAATTATATTTAAAAATAGGGTTATATTTGGTAATTAATTATATTTTGTTCATCATTAATTATTGCTCAATATTGTTATTATTTATGTATAAATTAATATAATTTTATTATATTTAAAGGGATGAGTTGGGTAAAATTTTGATTAATTTATGAATTTAATCTTCATTTTCTTCTTCATCCATTTCTTTTTGAACTCTTTTGTCAATTTCATCAAGCTCATCATCCTTATCTTTATATCTTGTTATGGCATGAACTCTGCGAGATTTTAATTCGGTAAGTGCTTGTTTGCAAATATTATCAGCTGTTATATTGAAATGCTGATATAGATCTTCAGACTTTCCAGAGGCTCCGAAATCATCCATACCAATAAATATACCATTTTTACCAATATAGCGATTCCAACCCTGATATATACCGGCTTCTATTCCTATTCTAAGGGTATTATTTTTTCCTAATATTCTATTTTTATAGGCACTATCTTGTTTTTCAAATAGCTCAAAGCAAGGTATTGATACAACTCTAACAGCAAAGCCATATTTGTGGAGCTGGTTTTTTGCTTCCATAGCAATTGATAATTCAGAGCCACTAGCAATTAATATTACATCTGGATCAATATCAAGTGCAGTATTAGAGACAATATAAGCGCCATAGCTGCATGAAGCTTGATCTTTTTGATATTCACTTCTAAGGAAAGATACTTTTTGTCTGGTAAGTATTATAGCGGACGGAGCATCTTTGATCTTGAGTGCTTGCTCGTAACATCCTATTGTTTCTTGTGAGTCACAAGGGCGAAATACATATAGATTGGGAATGGATCTTAACATTGCTAGATGTTCAACTGGCTGATGGGTTGGCCCATCTTCGCCAAGACCTATTGAATCATGAGTGAAGATATATAATATTCTTTGTTTCATTAAAGCAGAGAGCCTGATGGCAGGCTTCATATAATCGGCAAAAACAAGAAAGGTACCGCCATATGGTATAAAGCTGGAGTGAAGGGCTATGCCATTCATAATGGCAGCCATTGCATGCTCACGAACTCCATAGTGAATATAGCGACCAGAGAAATCATCCTTGGTTACTGATTTAGTTGATGATGTTTTTGTTAAAACGGAGGCTGATAAATCGGCAGAGCCTCCTATCATTTCTGGAAGTTCTTTAGTAAGAAATTCTAATGTTTCTTGCGAAGATTTGCGAGTAGGTTGCTCTTTACGATCAAGAAATATTTTTTGTTTTAAAAGATTAAGTTTTTTAGCAAAATTTTCAGGAAGATCTTTGCGCATTATTCTTTTTAGATCTTGTTGCTTGCTTTCGCTTAATTCATGAAATCTTTCTTCCCAATCGTGAAAATCTTGACGATGTCTCTTTCCTGCATCATGCCAATAATCATATAAGTCATTAGGTATTGCAAAATGAGCATGGTCCCAATTTAGCTTTTGTCGTACCTTTATCACCTCATCTTCTCCAAGTGGTGCACCATGGCATTTGCTAGAACCTTGAAAAGAAGGTGATCCAAATCCAATTTTAGTTTTACAATCTATTAATACTGGTTTTTCTGATTTTTGAGCTTGATTAAAAGCCTGTCTAATTTCACCATAATTATGGCCATCAATTTGAATAACTTGCCAATTACAAGCTTCAAAACGCATTTTCATATTTTCTGACGTGGCAATTTCTGTTGAACCATCTATTGAAATTGAGTTATTATCCCATAAGACAATAAGCTTGTTTAAATTAAGGTGTCCAGCAATTGAAATTGATTCTTGAGATATACCTTCCATAAGGCAGCCATCGCCAACAAGGCAATATGTTTTGTGGTTAATTATATCTGCGCCATATCTTTCAGACATTAATTTTTCTGAAATTGCCATTCCAACAGCATTTGCAAGGCCCTGACCTAGTGGTCCGGTAGTAGTTTCAATAGCGTTAATATGGCCAAATTCAGGATGTCCAGCGCATTTAGAGTTTAATTGGCGAAAATTTTTAATATCTTCAAGATCTATATCCTTATGTCCAGTAAGATATAATATAGAATATAGCAACATTGATCCATGACCTGCTGATAAAATAAAACGATCGCGATCTATCCAATCTGGTCTTAATGCCTTAAATTTTAGGAATTCTGTAAATAGAATTGTTGCAACATCAGCCATTCCCATTGGTAAACCTGGGTGACCTGAATTAGCCTTTTGAATGGCATCAATTGACAAAAATCTGACACAATTAGCTAATTGTGCAGTAAGCTCTTCATTGCTATATTTCATATTTAAAAGACTAAGTTATATTGCTCTTGCTCGTTATTATTGTTTTATAAATTTAACTAGATAAATAATTAAATCTTTTTAAAAGTAAAATTATTATATAAAAAAGCAATATTCTTATTTTAACATAATTAAATTTTAATATTCATCTAACTTATAAAATGACAAATAATAAATTATCGACCCAAGAATCAACCCCTTTAATTAGCCTAATTCCTAATGTTGTTACACTAACAAGCTTGTGTATAGCCTTAACCTCAGTAAAATTTGCTATTAATCAAGATTTTATCATGGCAACATTTTTCTTATTATTTGCTGGTTTTATGGATGGGCTTGATGGTAGATTGGCAAGATATCTTAATTCTGAAAGTGAATTTGGAGCTCAGCTTGACTCATTGGTAGATTTTGTAAATTTTGGTGTAGTGCCAGGGATTATCATATATTTTTGGATTAATGCCGATTATGATATAAAATTTTTTGATTGGGCGTTGGTTTTATTTTTTGCAGTTTCGGCCGCTGTAAGATTGGCAAGATTTAATGTTGATAATTCATTAAATGACAATAATTGCAAATTAAATAAATATTTTTTTAAAGGGATTCCAGCTCCAGTTGGAGCCGCATTGTCAATGCTACCCTTAGTTTTGACATTTGAGTTTGGTGCAGGTTTTTATAATGATCCATATGTAATTATGACATATGTGGCAATAATTTCCTTTATGATGGCTAGTACAATTGCAACTTTTTCAATTAAAAAAATTCCTATTCGGAATGAATTTTATTACCTAACAATTATTATATTATCAATAATTATTATTGGTCTATTGCTGGAAACTTGGTTGTCTCTTGCGGTTATTGGTATCATATATTGTGCCTCAATACCAATTGCAATAATTACTAATTTATCAATCATTAGAAAAGGAAAATGAAAATACTAATTATCAACGGTCCTAATTTAAATCTGTTACACAAAAGAGATAGTAACATTTATGGCAATGTTTCACTTGAAGAAATTGAAAAAAATTGCAATGAGATAGCAAGAAATTTAAATCTATCAATAAATTTTGTACAATCTAATGATGAGGGCGAAATTGTAGCTTATATACAGAAGGCTATAGATGATTATGATGCTATTATAATTAATGCTGCAGCATATACACACACATCTGTTGCCATAAGAGACGCAATGGAAATGTTTCAGAAAATAAAGATAGAGATTCACTTATCTAACATATATAAAAGAGAAGAATTTAGACATAAATCTTTGATAAGTAATGTTGTTGATGGAGTTATATGTGGCTTTAATGATAATAGCTATTATTTGGCGCTTAATGCAATAAAAGACTACAAATAATAATTAAGATAATGGTCAAAAATATAATAAATAAAATATATAAGTCATTATTATTTTTACCAAAATTAATTATCTCTATTCTTGCTATATATCTTACATCTTTTATATATTTTATTATTATATTATCAATAGAGCCAAGATCTATTGATTTTGTAACAGATAAAGTAAATAATATTATCCAAAGATTTGATATTGATGTTAAAGTAAAAAAAACCAATTTAGAGGTTGATAATTTTTCAAATTTAAAATTAACATTAATCGATTTTGTTAATATTGGAAATAATCAGCTAAATATTGCAAATATTAAAATTGACAATATCAAGATCGATATTTCTCTAATTGATTTGTTCTTTCTTAATTATAAAAAAAGCAAGGTCACAATTAATGATTTATCTTTTGATTTTCTGCAATCAAAAGAAGAGATAAAAAATAACAAAGAATTTTTATTAAGTAATTTTATTAATAACAATATTAATAAAATTACAAAATCTAATATTACTAATTTTAATTTATTTGCTAATAATATAGCTATTAATTACCAAAATAAAATTAATGAAGAAGATAAAAAAGATGCTAGTAATTACGAACAAATCCTACTGAAAAAATCTGAAATTACAATTATCAACAACCATAATAAATTTCAAATTGTTAGCTCTAATAATATAAATATTAATAATAAAATAGGATTAAAATTTAATCTAAATTGTAATGCAAATATTAGCTCTGGTGATAACATAAATTGCAATATTTTTGCTAATGATTTTAATAGTAAAGCAATTGCAAAATTATCTGATAATTTTTCTTGGCTTAAGAATATTAATGCATTATTTGATGCTCAAATAAAATTCAAATATTATAATAATAAAGTCTCTGATATTAGTTTTAAAATTAGCAGTCAAAAAGGCGATTTTAGTTTCTTAAAATTTTTCTCAGATAAAATTAATTATCAAAATCTCAATGCTTTAGGGACTTTATCACTTGAAGATAATATTATTAATTTATCGCAAATTAATGCAGATTTAAAAAGCAAAATATCTAATAATTTAGACTCAAAAATTAGCATGTCCTTACTAATATCAAATTTTTTAGATAAAGAAAAATCATATAATTATGACATTAACTTATATAATATTTCAAATGATGAGCTTGAAAAATATTGGCCAATTTCCTTGCCAAGGCAAGATATTAGAAAATGGGTAGTAGATAAATTCTACTCTGGTGTTATTAATCATGCTAATGCATCATTTAAAATTAATTATGATGGTAATGTAAATAAATTAGAATCTATTAATTCAACTGTAAATTTATCAAATATTAATTTGCATTATCATGATTATTTTCCACAAGTCAAAAATATTTCTGCTATAGCAAAATTTGATAAAAATTCAATGGCAATCGAAATAACAGAAGGAAAAATAATTGATAGCAAAATAATAAACTCAAAAGTTGAAATAAAAAACTTCTTTGCAAAAGAAAATATCTTAAATATTTCATCGCAAATTATCGGACCAACTATAGATCTTATAAAGCATATTGATTATCGATCAGAATTTATAAATAAGATGGATGATATTATTAATGGTTCTGCATTAAGCGAGGTTAATATTGATTTGCCATTAAAGAAAAAGATCCTTTTAAAAGACGTAAATATAGCGGTAAATTCTGATATAGAAAATATTGATAATATATATTCAAAAGGCATTGCTAATGTAAAACTTAGCAAGGGCATTAATAGTATAACCTTTAAAACTGCAATAAATCTAGATGAGTTAAAGTTGGCAATTCCTGCTTTTGGTATTGAAAAAGAGCCCAAAATTAAATCTGCTCTTACATTTAATTTAAAATCAAAAGATAATATATTATCAATTGATAAAATTAATTTGCTAAAAATAAAAGATTTAAGACAATTTAATGGTCAGGTAAAAAAATCTATTATATCGGGTAATATTATTATAGATCAAAATTTAAGATTAGTTCAAAAATTATCGCTAAATAATCATAATTATGGCAATAATAATTATAATATTTTTTATAATGATAAAGATAATTTAAAAATTATAAAAGCCAGCGGCACCAATCTAGATTTGTCAAAATTAATTAATAATAAATTGCCACTAAATTTAGCTGATAATCAGATAAAGGATCTTAGATTATCGATTGATATAACAAAAGCCTATCTTTCAAATGATAAAATTTTAAGTAATTTTTTTGTTAATTTAAACTGTATTAAAAACTTTTGTAATAATCGCAATATCAAGGCAAATGACGGCGCTAATAAATTCTTAAATATTAATATATCCAAGATAGATAATAAGAAACATAGTTCAATTAATGGCTTAATTTATGATATTGGATATTTAGCAAGAGCACTAAATATTACAAATTTGATTCAAGGTGGCGATATTAAAGTTAAAGGCAAAATTGAGTTAATTAATAATCAAAATAAAATAACAGCAAAATTACAAAATATTAGTGAATTAACATTTTTTGAAAATGAGAAAATTAAAAATTTAACTATTGGTAATAATTTATTCTTAAAAATAAGGGATATTATTTTTAACAAAGGAAAAACAAAATTTGATAATATTGAAGCTGACTTGGCAATTTATGACCAAAAATTGCAAATAAAATCATTTATTGCAAATAATTTTAAAATTGGATTAACAGCAAAAGGTATTGTCGATATTAATAATAAAAGCTACAATATAAAAGGCATGATAATACCTGGATATACTATTAATAATCTATTTGGCATTGCCAAAATTCCTATAGTGGGCAATGTAGTTAGTGGCTTATTAACTGGGGGTGATGATGATGGAGGTGTGTTTGGCATAAGATATAAATTTAGTAAAGATTCTAAATATCATAAAGAAAAATTTACCACTGAAAAGATAAAATCATTTGTACCTTCATCAATTAATAATCTGTTTGATATACTTGATGGATAAGAGTTTTAAAGTTAATATTATTGGTGCTGGATTAGCTGGAAGTGAATGCGCATGGCAATTAGCAAAAAGAAATATTTCAGTCAATTTATATGAGATGCGTAAAGAAAACCGTAAAACATTTGCCCATCAAACTGATAATCTTGCAGAATTAGTATGTTCTAATTCATTACGTTGCGATGATGTAACAAGCGCAATTGGACTTCTTCATGAAGAAATGAGGATGCTAGATTCTCTTATTATGAAGGCAGCAAATTTTAGCAAGGTGCCAGCAGGAAATGCATTAGCTGTAGATAGAGAAATATTTTCAAAATTTATTCATGATCAATTATTAGCGACTAAAAATGTTAAAATAATTAGACAAGAAATTGAAGAATTGCCATTAAATTCTAACGAAATATGGATTATTGCTACTGGTCCACTAACATCTGATAAATTATCACAGTCAATTTTAAGAGCGACTAATCAAAATCACTTATCATTTTTTGATGCAATTGCTCCAATTATATATAAAGACTCAATAGATTTTAAATATGCATGGATGCAATCAAGATATGATAAGGGTGATGGCAAGGATTATATAAATTGTCCTTTAACCATGGATCAATATTATCAATTAGTTGATGATCTACTTAATTCGCAAAAGACAGAATTTAAAGAATGGGAAAAGGACACACCTTATTTTGATGGTTGCTTGCCAATTGAAGAAATGGCAAGAAGAGGTAAGGATGTTCTTAGATATGGTCCTTTAAAGCCAGTTGGTCTTACTAATGATAATTTTGAACATAATCATGAATTAAGAAAGCCACATGCTGTAATCCAACTACGCCAAGATAATAAGATTGGAACATTATATAATATGGTGGGCTTTCAAACTAAATTAAAATATGGGGAACAAAAAGAGATTTTTAGAAAAATATTAGGTCTTAATAATGCAGAATTTGCTCGTTTTGGTGGAATACACAGAAATATATTCATAAATTCTCCGCAATTACTTGATCAAAAATTAAGATTTAAAAAAAGTAATAATTTATATTTTGCGGGCCAAGTTACGGGTGTTGAAGGATATGTTGAATCTGGAGCAATGGGTTTGATTTGTGCAATTTTTTGTTATAGTGACTTAATTGGAAGTCAAATAGATATTCCGGATAACAAAACTGCAATTGGTTCATTATTAAATTATATAACAATTGGCTCAAATCAAATAGATTTTCAACCAATGAATGTCAATTTTGGATTATTTGAACCATTAAAATTAACAAAAAAAATAGCAAAAAAAGACCGTAAAATTGNCTATTCAAANANANCTGTAGAGTCCTTAAAAATTTGGTATAAAAATAATGTTAAATTTTTTTAAAAATGGTCTTGACATTTCAATAAATTTAGAGGAATATTTTAATTCCTTTTTTATTTCTTTTATATTAGTTATTTTAAAGGATTGATTTGATGAATAGTTTTTTATAAACCATATATCAATTCTGTTAATACAAGTTCATATATAGTGTTTCGATTAAGTTTTTAAGAACACTGATCTTTGTAAAAGAGTTTATTTAAAAAAGTATTGGTAAATTTCTTAATAATTTAATCTTATTAAATTAAAGAGATTTAGCTGTTTAAAATCGTGAATATTTGATAACTAGTAAGAATACCGTAAGATATTAGTAAATATTAACATAATATTTATGAATATCTACATAAATTCAATTTTAACTAAATTTTATTAAATTTAGTGTAGGTAGTTTTGTTATTTTATTATGTGTGATTTAATTCTGCACATAGTCAAAATAAGCAAGATAAGGGCATTTGGTGGATGCCTTGGTGTAGAGAGGCGATGAAGGACGTGACAGGCTGCGATAAGCTTCGGGGAATTGTCAATAAATTTTAATCCGAAGATTTCCGAATGGGGAAACCCATCTTCTTTTAGAGGATATTCTTAACTGAATTCATAGGTTAAGAAAGCGAACCTGGGGAACTGAAATATCTAAGTACCCAGAGGAAAGGACATCAACAGAGACTCCGTTAGTAGTGACGAGCGAATGCGGACCAGGCCAGTATTAGTTAAGGTGAAAACTAGAATAAAATGGAAAGTTTAACCATAGTGGGTGATAGTCCCGTATAGGTAATGCATCTGACTAATCTCGAGTAGGACGGGACACGTGAAATCTTGTCTGAATATGGGTGGACCAGTTCATCCAAGCCTAAGTACTCCTCAGCAACCGATAGTGAACAAGTACCGTGAGGGAAAGGTGAAAAGAACCCCTATTAGGGGAGTGAAATAGACACTGAAACCAGATGCCTACAAGCAGTCAGAGCCCCATTAGGGGGTGATGGCGTACCTTTTGTATAATGGGTCGGCGAGTTAATTTTATTATGCAAGCTTAAGCCGCAAGGTGTAGGCGTAGCGAAAGCGAGTCTTAACAGGGCGATATAGTATAATGAATTAGACCCGAAACCGGATGAGCTAGCCATGGCCAGGTTGAAGGCGAGGTAAGACTCGTTGGAGGACCGAACACGTTAATGTTGCAAAATTATGTGATGAGCTGTGGTTAGGGGTGAAAGGCCAATCAAATCCGGATATAGCTGGTTCTCTGCGAAATCTATTTAGGTAGAGCGTCATATCATTACCTTTGGGGGTAGAGCACTGTAAAGGCTAGGGGGTCCAAAAGACTTACCAAACCTTAACAAACTCCGAATACCAAAGAGTTCAATATGGCAGACAGACAGTGGGTGCTAAGGTCCATTGTCGAGAGGGAAACAGCCCAGATCGCCGTCTAAGGTCCCTAAATTATTGCTAAGTGGTAAAGGAAGTGAAGAAGCCAAAACAACTAGGAGGTTGGCTTAGAAGCAGCCATCCTTTAAAGAAAGCGTAATAGCTCACTAGTCTAATTAAGCTTCTTTGCGCCGAAAATGTAACGGGGCTAAAGCAATATACCGAAGACGCGGGGTTGCATTTGCAACCGGTAGCAAAGCGTTGTGTAAGTCTGTGAAGGTGAACTGTAAGGTTTGCTGGAGATATCACAAGTGAGAATGCTGACATGAGTAACGATAAAACGGGTGAGAAACCCGTTCGCCGAAAATCTAAGGTTTCCTGCGTCAAGTTAATCTGCGCAGGGTTAGTCGGAACCTAAGGCGAGGCCGAAAGGCGTAGTCGATGGAAATCAGGTTAATATTCCTGAACCAAGAGGTGAGTGACGGAGCTTCTTTTTTGTATCTCCTTATTGGATTGGAGATGCTGAGGAGTTGCTTCCAGGAAATAGCCCCTCGATTAGTCCGTACCAAAACCGACACAGGTAGATAGGTTGAAGATACTA
>JAHXBS010000012.1 GCA_020054685.1 Rickettsiales bacterium
ATACTCCTTATTTTGTTGGAAATAAGTGAGTTTAATGTGGATTGAATTAATTGTAAATAATTAGCTAACAGTGTCTAAAGTCTCTCCCCATTAAGATTATAATTTTTAACCCATTTACGAACTGAATAACCAGATACACCAAGAAGAAGAGCGGTTTTTTCTCTAGCCATACCTTGATTTAAAACAAAATAAACAGCCTGCTTCCTGACTAGTTCTTTCTGAGATAATTTTAGTTTTCTTCCGTCTCTTATTTTCATAAGAGAATGATAATTGTGACCGATTAAAATAGCAACTAATTTATGCTCTGGTTAATATTATTATTTTCTAAATTCATATCTAAAAAAAACTGATGGTTCAGTAATTTCTTGATAAACTCTTTATCATTAGCATTATTAATAATTTTTTGACCAATAAATTCAAATTGCTGCTTTACAATGAAATTGAAGTAATTCGCAAAATCATTGGCTATATTGTAAGAAACTAGCTTACGATGCTTTATGAAGTTTTTTTCATTTTCTTGAGATATTAATAATGAAGAAGTATCACTAGATGGTCTCTCAAATCGAATAACCCTCTAGGAATTTATAATTGACAATTAATCTTTGGTTAATATTATTAGTTGGATTAATTAGGTTATATATGCGTTTTATATTTCATTAAAATATACTTAATTATTTAAATATACGCATAAATTTTTGAGTAATTATAGCTAACTATTCCTCAAAAACATTTTATAACCCTTAAAAAACATAAATTCAAGAAACATGTCTAAAAGAATTAAAGCTAAGAAAAAAATCAGCCGTAAATTAGGTGGTAGTATTTGGGGTCAAGCTAATGATCCTTTTCATAAAAGAAATTATAGGCCAGGTCAGCATGGTGCAGCACCAAGAATGCGCAATAGTGACTTTGGTATCCAACTTCGAGCAAAACAAAGAATGAAATTTAGCTATGGAAATATTTCAGAAAAGCAATTTCACAATATATTCGTACAAGCATCTAAAATGAAGGGTGATGTTAGTGAAAACTTTGTCTCCTTATTAGAGCTACGACTTGATTGCGTTATATATAGAGCTAATTTTGTTCCAACAATATTTGCAGCAAGACAATTTGTTAACCATAAACACATTACTGTTAATGGTCAAATTGTAAATATACCTTCATATAGATTAAAAATTGGCGACATTGTTGAAGTTAGAAAAAAATCACAGAAAATTGCAATAGTTATAGAATCTCTTCAAAAAATTGAAAGAGATGTTCCGCCTTATTTGATTCTTGATAAAGATAGCTCTTCAGTTAAAATTGCTCAAAAACCAGCATTTGCTGAAGTTCCATATGCTATAGAAATGCAACCAAGCTTAATTACAGAATTTTACTCAAGATAATTAACATTTTAATATCAATTAATTATATAAGAAATTGTGGAAAATAACATCTCTAAATTGTCAGATATTATTCTGAATTCTTCAATTAAAGCTGCAATTTCTTGTTATGATTGGATAGGTAAAGGAGATAATATGGCTGCTGATGCTGCAGCTGTTAAAGCAATGAGATTAGAATTAAATAAAGCAGCTATCAAAGGAACAATTGTTATTGGTGAAGGTGAAAGAGACCAAGCTCCAATGCTATATATAGGCGAAGAAGTTGGTATTGGAGGTCAAGAAATTGACATAGCTTTAGACCCATTAGAAGGAACATCAATTTGCGCCAATGCTAGAGAGGGATCTCTTGCAGTAATTGCATTTGCTAAAAAAAACTGCTTTTTAAATGCTCCAGATGTCTATATGGATAAAATTGCCATAGGCATTAATTGCAAGGAGCAGCTTATTGACCTAGATATCAGCCCTGCAGAGAATTTAAAAAATTTAGCACTTTTTAAAAAATGCCAAATAAGCGACCTAACAACATTAATATTAAAAAGATCAAGACATGAAGAATTAATCGCCAAAGTTAGAGAAGCTGGCTCTAAGGTAAAATTAATAGATGANGGCGATGNTNCNGNAGTTATTGCATGTACTAATAATATTGATATCTATATGGGAATTGGTGGAGCACCTGAGGGTGTTTTAGCGGCTGCAGCTCTAAAAACAATTGGTGGTCAAATGATGGGTAGACTTATTTTTAATGATAATATAGAGCAAATTAATCGTGCTAAAAAGATGGGCATCTCAAATTTATCTAAAAAATATCTTATTAATGATATGGCCAAAGGAGATGTGCTATTTGCTTGTAGCGGGGTTACTTCTGGCGATTTGCTAAATGGCATTAATAAAAATAATAATATTATTACCACTCAATCTATTATCATGGATTCTTCGCAAAAAAGAACTGACAAAATAACTTCAAAATTTATTATCTAATGCAAGAAACTAAAGTTATTTCGCAATATATTAAAACATTATCATTTGAGGTTCCTGATGCACCTGCAATATTTATTGAAAATAAAGAAAAACCTGATGTTGAATTATCAATAAATCTTGATGCAAGAAAGATAAAAAAAGATCACATTTATGAGATTTCCCTAAAATTTGGAGCCATTGCCAAAATTAATAATGATAAAATACTTTTTGATCTTGAATTAATATATTGCGGTATATTTGATCTTAGCTCAGTTAAGGAAGATGTTTTAGAGCAGGTTATGCTTATATATTGCCCTACTCTATTATTTCCATATTTAAGAAAAATCATTAGCGATGTTACTGCAGAATCTGGATTAAACCCCTTGCAGATTAATCCTATTGATTTTGCAAAATTATATAATAGCAAAAAAAATACCACAAACTCCAAACCGCAAAATGACTTATAATAATTATCAATAATATCCTATAATCTCTGATCGAGATAACTTAATATATTAGCAGAATTTATCTTGGAATATTTTTGATCTTGCCTTGATAAATGCTATAACATCCTTTCCATCACAATATTTCTGAGATAATTGATCAATATTATCATATATTTTTTTACTTAATTCATATATTCTTTTCTTTACCAATGGAAAACTTAAACAGCATTCATTGCAAAAAATCTCTATCTCTTTAAGATTAATATTGTTGCAATTATATTCCCCACCAATTGACATTGCCATAATTTGCGAGGTATCATTATAATATAATGTTGAGAATGCATCATATAATGGTGCAATTTTAGAAATATTTTTATAATAAATTAGCGAAAAATTCTTGCCATGAGCTCTGTTATTACCGATAATAAGGTTAAATAATATCATATTTAAAAAGGCACTTAAATTTGCCGCAGGTATAGAACAATTATTACGAAGAAGATTAAAGCAATCATAAAGAGATGGTCCACCATCTTGCTGATATTTATTTTTAGGGGGTAATCTTAGAATTTGGCAAAAATCTTCCTGATGTAATTTTACTAGATGATTATTTTTAGTAAATATCCTATCATATCTTTGCACCAATAAACAATCAATATTTCCAATAACTCCAATCACAGCATTTACGGCATGAATCTGGCATATTTTAGCTAAATTTAAGCAAATTGCAGTATTAATTACGTAATTTGAAAATCCATTAAATTGGGGCTTTAAAATATGAGTAGAAGGTGCATTATTTAGTGGTAGAAATATTGACCCCTCATCATCAATACAAATTCCTAATTTTGATTTTTCTCCTGAAAGTAAAAATCTAACCCTATCATGCCCTGCTAATAAAGGATTTTTTGGTAATTTAGTTATTAAATTATATAGTTCAATTTCACTCAGTTTCTTATATTGTTGATTATCATTTATTATTTCCTTATCATCATTAACAAAGCTAATAGCACCTGGGCATTCTCCACCAATCTCTTTTAATAAATCAAAATAATTGCAAACCCCAACCCTAAGAATATTTGCTATTAGATCCTTATTATAGCTTTCTGGCAATATTCCAAGAAAAAAATTTTTAAAATCTTCTTCTTTATATGTAACATCACTAAGCGGCAAATTGCAAGATATTGCGCATGAGTTTTTGCTTTCAAGCCAGTCTTGATTGTATTTTAATTGCAAATATCCAAACTCATCATGACTTAATGAAGCGGCAATTTCTTGATTGTAAAGTATATTAAGCTGCTTTGACATTAATTAAATTATCTAATAATCATTTTGAATTGAGCATATTGGCTTAGAAAATCCGATCTTAATTCCAAGTGATTGAAGAACATATAAGGATTTATCAATTTGACAACTTGGTTTACCATTTTCTAATTCTATTATAAATCTTAATCCAGTGCCGCATATTGTTGCAACATCGCATTGTGTTAAATTTAGTTCTTTTCTAACCTCTTTAATTAATGCACCAATATGCTTGCTTGAAATATCCATTTATGTAGTAAATTTAATTTTTAAATTTTTACATTATAATAAATCCTATTTATAATAAAGGTTTAAATATAATGTAAAACACTACTTAAATGAAGCAAAAGCATTAAAACATGCAATAATATGATCTATCGGTAATATTTAGAATATTTAACTGTTTTATAATAAAACATGCTTCATTATGAAGCAATATATTTATTTACTGTCATCTAATTTCTTTTCACCCTTAAACCCAGCAGCGGCACCTGTTCTTGAAACACCTTCAAGTCCAAATGTATTTAATTTAAGCAGAATTTCATCAATCGTTTTTGAGGTACCTATAATCTCAAACACAATTGAATTGCCAGTAATATCAACAATGCTGGTACGATATCTATCAGCAATCTGCATTGCTTTATGCCTCTTATCTTCATCGCCGATAATTTTAACCAAAGCTAATTCTCTCTCAATGTAACCCTCTTCTTTGGTCAATTCTACCGCTCTATGAACTGGCACAATTCTATTTAGTAATTTACATATTAGGTCAATTGTCTTAGAAGTTCCATATGTGGTAATCGTAATTCTTGATATTGTTCTATCTTCATTAATTGGCGCACAATTAAGTGATTCTATGTTATAACCGCGAGCAGAGAATAGCTCAACTATTCTAGCCAGCGCACCAAATTCATTATCAACTAATATTGCAATAACATGCTTTTTTGACTCGTCTGACATTTTATTTTGGATTTAAAATTGTAACTTCTCTTTGAGGAAATGGAATAATAATATTATTATCTTTAAATTCCTTCCATATTGACATATATACATCACTTTTTGGGGCGAATAAACCTTCATTTATATCATTAACCCAAAAATATAAATCAAAATTAACACTAGAATCACCAAATTCTTTTAAATAACATCCTGGTTCAATTTCGGGATCATTTGTTATAGTTTGTGGATGCTTTAAGGCGCAATCAAGCATAATATTTTTAGCTTTTTCAAGGTCGCTATCATAAGCAACTCCAATTGATAATTTAATTCTTGCCCTACTATTAGAATATGTCCAATTTACAACCCGTGAAACTATAAATTCTTCATTAGGCATCATAATCTCTTTACCATCAAAGCATTCAATCAAAGTATATCTACCACTAAATCTTTTAATCGTTCCATAGATTGAGCCATCGATTTCTACTATATCTCCAGTTTCAATAGATTTTTCAAATAGGAGGATAATACCGCTTATAAAATTTGAAGCAATTTTTTGCAAACCAAAACCAATACCAACACCAACAGCACCCCCAAGAACCGCCAGTGCAGTTAAATCAACTCCAAAAGTTTTTAATGTTATGATAAATATAAAGAAATATACACCTATATCGATAAATTTAGTTATTATTGTCTTGGTACTAGGCAGTATATTTGGCTTTTTTTCAATAAATTTTTTACTTTTCTTACTAACAAGGCTCGTAAACCAAAATACAAATGCCAATACAATAAAAGCTTTGGCTATTATATATAAGGATAATCTGACATCGCCAATTGTAATTGCAAATCCATCAAGGTAAGTTACTGTTGGCATTAAAATGTTTAAAGCATCAAGAATCAATGTTGCCACCAATAATATACCAATAACATTTACAGCAAAATCATTACCAGTTAACTTTCTTAAAAATTTTAGAAATGCCAATAATAAAACAACCTCAATTGCTGCAATAATAATATAATTTTCCAGCATAAATAAGCTATATATAGAGTTACCTATAGCTAGAGAGATAATAGCAAATAATGGGAAAACAAAAAGATGGATATAGTTATTATATATCTGACTTAATAAGTGCTTTTTAATTCTTTCAGGAACAATTTTTGAAAAAACAAATTTACGATTAAAGCGATATAAAAATACAGAAAATCCATAGCTTATAGCAACAGTAAAAATTTGCCAAAAAAAACTTTTAACCAGCACTGTTGCGTTAAAAAAATTAATTATATTGTCAAAACTCATAAATTATTTCTTAAGTTACTCTCCTTGATTAGCGCAATAACCCGCCTTACCATTAAAATGATATAAACCTTCAAATTTAACAAAATCAAGATTATTTTGAGTAAAATATTGCAATATATCAATTATATCCTTATGTGAAATAGCAATATTTTTATCTTTAATAATATTACTGACTTTTTCAGTGGCATTTTTAGCAATAACTCTAAGTGTCAGCAATCCATTAATAGAATTTGGTATCATATGCTTATCACTAACTGGCCATAATAACAAGCCTTTACAGCTAATGGTTTTAACTTCGAATATTTCACTCTCTAATTTTGTTAAATCTTTAATTAATTGCTCTAATCCATTATTGTAATCTATAAATAAATCAAAACCAATCATGGTCTTTTCTTGTGCAATATTTTGTTTAATATTGTTAATTTTATTATTGTGATTAGTAATTTTATTATCTGATTTTGCAAAATTAGCTTTAGCTAATTTTACTGGCTTAGACCCAATATTATCAATAACAGCCTTGGTAAAATCTTTAGTTCCAACCTTTTTAACACTAATATTATCTTGATATATATCAGCTGTATGAATACCATCTTCTATAGTTTTAAATAATGCATTATGAATCAAGCTAGCTTTATCATTAAGACCGATATGATTTAGCATCATTATTGAGGCTTGTATTAAACCAGATGGGTTCGCAATATCCTTATTAGCAATATCTGGCGCAGAACCATGAATTGCTTCAAACATTGCATATTCTTGACCAATATTTGCAGAACCAGCCAACCCAACCGAACCTGATATTTCGGCAGCTACATCAGAAATAATATCACCATAGAGATTAGTTGTAACAATTACATCAAAATTTTGTGGCTTTGAAGCAACTCTAGCAGTAGCAATATCTATTATATGGTGATCATTTTTAATTTGAGGATAATCCTTAGCTATATCATTAAAAACTTCGTGAAGCAATCCATCAGTAATTTTCATAATATTGTCTTTTGAAAAGCAGCTGACTTTTTTTCTATTATTTTTAACAGCATATTCAAAAGCAAATCTGACTATTTTTTCACACCCTTGTCTAGTTACAATTTTAAGACATTGATAAGAATTTTCAGAATGACGATGCTCAACTCCTGTATATAGATCCTCTTCATTTTCTCTTATTATTGCAAGATCCATATTTTCAAAATTAGTTTTAATAAATGGATAAAATGATCTAATGGGCCTGATATTAGCATATAAACCTAATTTTCTTCTCAAAGTAACATTAAGACTTTTATATCCACCTCCTTGAGGAGTTGTAATTGGAGCTTTTAAGAGTATTTTACTATTTTCTAGATCTTGCCATGCTGAAGGCATAAGACCTGAATTAAATCCTTTTTTATAGATATTTTTACCAACTTCAATTATGTTATAATCTAGGTTTATTTCGGCATTTTTAAAAATTTGCAAGACGCTTTCCATAATTTCGGGACCAATGCCATCGCCATATGCTATTGTAATTTTTTGCATTTTAATATTACCTATGTTTAAATAAATATTATAATAATTTTTTGATAAATTAATGAATGATCTGTTCTACAAAGCTATTATATTCATTCTTGAAATCAAGCATAGTTTTAAAGAAAAACGCGATTCGTCTTTGATAAATTTATCTACAAATTCTGTTAATAAATTTAACAATTATAAAGATAAAATATTTAATATTTTACAAAATCATAATTTATTCATCGCTATAATAGCAATAATTACATTGCTAACTATTATATCACGACTTCAAAATTTTATAGGTCCTACAAGTTCATTTACAATTGATCTTACCAAGGTTTTTTTTGATAAAGATTTTGAAAATTATTTTGCAATTGCACCCATAATATTACTCATAAATAAAATATCCTTAATAATAGCTAATTTGACAAATTTGAATGAGATTATTTTTATACAAATATTCATCTTATTTATATCCATTATGTCAATTATTGCAAGCTCTGCAATATTAAAGAGATCTATAATCTATTCTAATAAAATATATTACAATTTAATATTAGTATCTTTTGCAATTTCTTTACTAACTCCAATAAACTTTACCTATTATAATGAATATAATATCAATTATTACTATAATTTAATAATACTACCACCCTTTATAAGCTATCTACTTGTTAAAAAGACAAGATTATTTGATAATTTGGCAATAATATTATTATCTTTTTTGCTGATATCAATTAATCCATTTTATTTAATATTAATTATTTTTGGCGAAATTATCAAATATAACAAAATACCAATTAACTATAAAAATTGCTCAATATACATTCTGGCAGCAATTTACTATATTATCTTTTATCATCATTATAATATCACCTGGGAATTTGACAATTTTTACACATTATCTTTACCACTAATATTTTATTTCACTAATTATCAAATCATTAAAAAAGATAAAATAATTCAATATTTTACAAAAATTAGCTTAATATTAGCTTTAATATATGTTATTTCATCTAGTAATAACCATTTGGCTCTTTTTTATTGCATTAGCTTGCCTGCTTTTATCTTAATTTTTTACCACTTTGTTAAAAATAATTTCCTGTTTATTTTTAAATTGTGGTTTTTGGTAATAACAATTTTTATTTTTAGTATTTATAGCCCTACAGAAATTCACCAACTATCATCAAGCTTGATATCTTTTTGGTGGATTGGATCAATTGCAATGGCGCTAAAATTTAAAAATAAAATTGCCAATCAAAATAAAATAATCAGCCTAGCTTCTAAATTTGCAATACCAACAAATTTAAATAATGCGTTAATATTAGGAATTTTTGTTTTAGCCATTACTATTAGTAATTCAAAAATAGATATTACTAAATTAATTTGGCTAGCAAACATCTCTTTATCTTTTTTGCTCATTTATAATTACCAAAAAATTGTCAAATCTGGCAATATATTTGAAGTAATTATTGTTTTTACATTAATATCATCGATTTTAGGTTTTTTTACAAGCGACATTAGCAAAAATAATGAAAAAATTAATCAAGATATCATTAATAATAATTTACTACAAAATATAAATAAATATTCCAATAATAAAGAAACAACCTTTATAAATTTTAGTCACAATATATCTTATCCTATAAAAAATTATCTTAATATTACAAATAAGCTTAATTTAAATGAAAATAAGATTTTATTTAGTAATATTTGGCAAAATAAAATAGACTATCAATTGTTGAAAAATTTAATAGAACTAATATCAAACCCCAATAATGAAATTATAGTAATTCAAAAATACCTTGATAGGCAATCTAGTTTTTGTAATATTGGATTTATAGAATTTTATATGAGAGATGATAATTTTAAAAAGGCCTTTTTACAATATAAATATAAAAATAAAATAACCATTTATAACAATGTCAATAATGATATTAACATTGAAAAAGGCCTTATAAAAAATAATTTAACTAGCAACATTATTACTACTGATATTGAAATTTATTCAAGAAAATAACAAAATAGCTAACAATAATCTTATTAAGTACCTATATCTTGTAATTACAGGATCATCATTAGCATTTGCTTTTGCACCATTTAATTCGTTTTTGGTTGGCGCTATTTCAGTTTCAATTTTATTTATTATTTCAAATAATAGCACAAAATATTCTAAGGTTTTTTTAAACGCCATTATTTACGGTTTCGGCTTTTTTCTTGCTGGTAACTATTGGATTGCAATATCTTTATTAGTCGATGCAAAGCAGCATAGCTGGATGATTCCATTTGCTATAACATTACCTCCCTTATATTTTGCTTTTTATATTGGGCTAGCATGCTTTTGCTATAAAGTCACTATCAATAAATTAAAAATTAGCAATATATCTGCTAGAATCTTATTTTTTGCCATTTTTTGGTTATTATTTGAAATATTAAGAGCTAATATTTTTTCTGGCTTTCCTTGGAATTTAATTGGCTATAGCTGGCTATTTAATATTGAAATTGCACAATTTGCCAGTTTTTTTGGAGTATATGGCTTGTCGTTTTTGGCAATTATAACATTTTTAATTCCATGTTATTTTATCGAAATTAGGGACAATAAAATTAGCTATATTGACCCTAAAAAATTAGCAATTTGCGATAAATTATTCATAATAGCTTTATTAATTTTCTTACTAATTTTATCATTATATGGTCAAAATAAAATTAAAAATAATAAATTAATCGACAAAAATTATAAAATAAGAATAGTACAAGCAAATATTAGGCAAGATCTAAAATGGGACCCTATTAAGATGCATGATAATATTGTCTCTCATATTAACCTCAGTAGAAATAATAATCATGATATTGATATGGTAATATGGTCTGAAGCATCAATACCATATTATGTATATAACGACAAAAGATTAATAAATTTCTTAAATAATGCTATAAGCGAAAAATCAGTATTAATAAGTGGCGGTCTTAGAAAAAATAATGAACAAATTTACAATAGTTTTTTTGCTATTAATAATTCAGCCATTATTGATTACTATGATAAGCAGCATCTAGTTCCATTTGGCGAATATGTTCCCTTGAAAAAATATATACCTTTTATTTCCAAAATTACTAATGGCGCTCAAGATTTTTCTAGAGGTCTTGAAAATAAAATTATTAAAATTAATAACATATCTATAACCCCACTAATTTGCTATGAAGTTATTTTTTCCAGATATTCAAGATTTACTAATATAAAAAATACAGATTTAATTATAAATGTTACTAATGATGGCTGGTTCGGCAATAGTAATGGGCCTTATCAACATCTAGCAATGGCACAGATGAGAGCTATAGAATTTTCTAGGCCTTTAATTAGAGTAGCTAATACTGGCATTTCAGCATATATTGAACTAAATGGTATAATTAAAAATAAATTACCACTAAATTATAAGGGTCATATCGATGTCAATCTTAAGACATCTAGTAAAAATACTTTTTTCAATAAAATTATTAATTTATTTTACTAAAATTGCATTTATCAGTTCTTAAACATCACCCAGATATCATAAAAGCTGCTATTAAAGATGATCGCAACGAAATATTATAATGCATAAATTAAAATCACGATGTTAATATACGTAATCGTTACTTTAATACCGCACTTCACTATGCAGTTTATAATAAGAATATTGAGATAGTTAGTATTTTAATTAATAATGGAGCAGATCCATTTACAAATTTCAATAATCGAATTAGTCCAATATTACTATCAATCATGATATTTGATTATGAAATGCTTGAAACACTATTAAAATGCATTAATAAAGCATCTATTAATGCAGAATTGATATTAAATAGAAATGATTATGATACATGGTTAATATTTGACAAAATTGATAATAATTTAGGGAATTTAATTGAAAAAAATAATTTAAGATTATTAGATTTTGTACTTAACTTAGGTAAATATAAATGTGCACTATTATTAATTGAATCTGGAGCTTTTCTAAATGAACAATATTTATCACAAATATTTTTGATTATTGACGATAAGCAATTAAATAATGATGAAATGCCTTTCTTTATCTTAGGGCGTTCACTACATGTAATTATATCTAATTTATAAATTATTTTAAATGAATATTTGTTTATCTTACTGATAAATAAATAGTGTTTCTATTGAGTTAAAAGTGATCATTATTAGCAATTTTCGTGCACTTAAAACTTAAATATAATTGTTAAATTACTATCATTAATTAATAATTTTAAAAAAGTAATAATTTAATCCTGCAGTTAAATTAGCTATTCTGATCAATATTATTTTGGCTTGTGGAAGCTGGGTCATCTTTTTGATCTTCAGAATTTTCTTTATTATTTTTTTTAGAAGTTATTTTATCTAAAGATTTTTCTGTACCATTTTCAGGTAACTGGCTTTTCTTTTCTGCTTCTTTTTTAGCCTTGATAAGCGCATCAACTTCAGATTCATTTCTACATACAACTAATGTAATATCAAATTGAGCATCAGGATGAAGAGATATAGTAACCTTATATACACCAATTTCTTTAATTTGATTTTGCAATATTATATTTGTTTTAGATAAGTGATTATCTTTAACGATTTTATTAATTTTTTCAGCAATAATTGAAGAATTAATCGAACCATATAATCTTCCATCATCAGACGCGTTTTCTGTGATAACGACATTAATTGCTCCTATTGATTTTTTAACAGAATTTGCAATTTTAATTAATTTCTGACTCTCTTCTTCAAAGTGCTTCTTTTTATTTTCAAAAATTTTAAAATTATTTTCATTATAAATAACAGCTTTTTTATTGGGAATCAAAAAATTACGCGCAAAACCATCTTTAACTTGAACAACATCGCCAATTTTACCAAGATTTGCAACAGTGGATATAAGGATAAGCTTCATTTTTAATAATATTAATTATTTACGTCAATTTGCTTAATAGGAGAAAGCAAGGCTAATTGTCTAGCTCTTTTAATGGCTATAGCAAGAGCTTTTTGCTTTTGTAATGAAACATAAGTAACTCTTGTAGGATATATTTTGCCTCTTTCCGAAAGGAATTTATCAAGCAATTTAAGATTTTTATAGCTAATTTCAGAAATATCAAAAATACTTAAAGGGCATTTTTTTTTCTTTCTTGAAAAAACTCCCTGATTAACTAAAGAAATCTTAAGAAGATCTTCTTCATTATTGTTTTTATTTTCTTGGTTTATCATATTTATACTTCAATTCTTACACTTGCAATTTTAAGATCAAGCTCTGTTGGCTTTTTATCTTTTTTACTCTCAGATTTTGCTAAAGAAGCTTTTGTGGAAACAAAAAGAGATGTTTTTTCTTCATGTTTTTCAACTTTAAAAATTTGACATCTTAATACATCTTCATTAAATCCGACAACTCTTTCAAGCTCTTTTACAGAAGAAACTTTAGCATCTAAGTTTAGTAATATATAGTGACCTCTAGAATATTTTTTGATTTTGTAAGCAAAATTTCTTAATCCCCAATATTCAGTAGATACAACCTTTCCTCCATCATCAGTGATGAGTTTGGAGAATTTTTCAGATAGTTTATCAATATCATCCGAAGCTAGATCTTGCCTAGCAATAATTACAGTCTCGTATAGAGGCATAATCTAAATAATTGTTAATTAAATTTTAAGGTGATAGCATTAAAAAAGTGAACAAAAAGTGAATATCCAAGAACATCTAAAAAAGTCACCAAAGAAAGTCACCAAAGAGAGTCACCAAAGAAATTCACTATAAAGTCACTATATAACGTATCAAAACTTAAACAAAGTTAAGCTTGAAAATATATAAAAACAAATTTTAATTGCAAGATATATATTTAATCAATAATTAAAAATGCAAATATTAAATCGCAAAGCACATTTTAACTACCAAATTGAAGAAGAATTCGAGGCAGGAATCCAACTATTTGGTAGTGAAGTTAAATCAATAAGGCTTGGAAAAGTTAGTCTCAATGAATCTTATATTGCAAATATAAAAGGTGAACTACATATAGTAAATGCAAATCTTTCAATATATGAAAATGCTAATAATTTTAATCACGACCCTATTAGAGCTAGAAAATTACTACTTCATAAAAAACAAATTTCTAAATTAATTAGTAAAATGGAAGTTAAAGGTTATTCAATAATTCCTTTAAAAATTATTTTTAATAAAAAAAATTTTGTAAAAATAATCATTGGCCTTGGAAAAGGTAAAAAACTTTACGATAAAAGAGAAACAATCAAGAAACGCGATGAAAATCGCCGTCTTCAAAGAGAAAAAGACTAAATAATGCTCTTAGAATCATTATCACAAATTCCTGGAGTTGGCCAAATAACTAAAGAAAGACTAGTCAAATTAGTAGGTAATGACAAATTATTTAATTTACTACTACATAAACCAAATAAAATTAGCCATATTTCATTTTTACCTAAAATTTACAATGTCAAAGGCAATGAATTGGTAATAATTAAGGTGAAAATTCAAAAACATATCAAACCTCATAACTCCAGATCTCCTTATAAGGTCTTATGTTACAATCCAACAGGATTGGTTAACCTTATTTTTTTTAAAATATTTCCTTATCAGATTAATCAGATGATAATAGATCAAGAAATTATTGTTTCTGGTCAAATTATTATTAAAAATAATGAAATCCAAATTACTCACCCAGAAATCATCCACAAGCTTTACCAAATCAATGATCTAGCAAGAATAAAACTAACATATCCTCTTAAATTCCCGCTAAGTAATAAAGTTGTTAACTCCAATATCATCAAGGCTTTAAAAATAATAAATAATAGAACAAAAAATATTAATTTAAGTAATTATGAATGGCTTGATAGCAATATTAAAAGAAAGTTTAAATGGCCAAATTTTATCACCGCTCTTAATGATATTCATTTTTACAATTATCATAAAATTCCTGGCAATTATAGTGCTACAATAGCAGAATATGAAAAATACATATATAATCCTGCAATTGAAAGGCTTTCTTTTGATGAAATATTAGCTTGGCAATTATCATTTCATATGGCCAAAGATTTAAGAAAGATTCAAAATAAACAAAAAACAGTAAATATTTTACCAAATAATAACTGCGAATTTCTTGATAATCTTGAATTTGAACCAACTAATGCTCAAAAAAAAGCAATTTACGAGATTAATCAAGAACTTACATCTAATCACAATATGTTGCGCCTACTACAAGGAGATGTCGGAAGTGGTAAAACATTAGTAGCAATTGCTACATGCCTTAAAGCAATATCTTTAAAAAAACAATGTTGCATTTTATGCCCCACAACCGTTCTTGCAAAACAGCATTTCGTATATTTCAATAATTTCTTGCAAGATTTATCAATAAATATCGCATTATTAACTTCTGCCACCACTAAAAAACAAAAACATCAATTAATAGCAAAATTAGGCAATCATGAAATAGATATTTTAATTGCAACTCATGCTGTTTTAGAAGATGATATTGCTTTTAAAAATTTGGGATATGTTGTAATAGATGAACAGCATAGATTTGGTGTAATTCAAAGATTAAAACTGGTTAAAAAAGGTCAAAATGTTGATAGTTTATTAATGAGCGCTACCCCTATTCCAAGAAGCTTAATGATGACACTTTATGGAGATATGGATATTTCAATATTAGATGAAAAACCCAAAAATCGTCAGATAATTGAAACCGTCATTATGTCCGCCAATAAAAGAGATGAAATCTATGAAGCTGTTAAAAGAAATATTGCACAGGGTCATAAAATATACTGGATCTGCCCTGCTATTGACGAGGCTGATAAAGAAAATAGCAATTGCGAAGATTTATTTGGTCTTGAAGAAAATCAGGATCAGTCATTAGAAAATGTTACACAAAAATATCAAGAATTATCAAAAATTATTGACCCTTCTCAATTAGCAATAATTCATGGCCAAATGAAAGATAAAGAAAAAGATGCTATTATGACTGAATTTAGCAGAAAAGATAGCTTGGCAAGATTATTAATCGCTACAACAGTAATTGAGGTTGGTATAGATGTTAGAGACGCCACAATAATTATTATTGAAAATGCTGAACATTTTGGACTAGCACAATTGCACCAAATTCGTGGGCGAGTTGGCAGGTCGGACAAAAAATCATTTTGTATTTTGCTTTATGGTAAAAAAGTTGGTCAAAAATCAATTAAACGCCTATCAATTTTAAAAAATACAAATGATGGATTTTATATAGCCCAAAAGGATCTTGAAATGAGGGGCAGTGGCGACTATATAGGGACTAAACAAAGCGGTTTTCCTGAATTTAAAATTGCCAATCCAGAAAATAACTTTAATATAATGCAAATTGCTGCAGATATTGCCAAAGATATATTAAGAAATGATCCAAAATTACAATCAGAAATTAACAAAAAATATCATTATTTAATCAAGCTATTTGGCTATGATGAATGTTTAGAAGAAAAATCTCAAATAATATGATCACATTATCAATATCAGTAATATTTTATGACTGAAAATTTATCCTGTAAATATTTTCAAAATTGCGGTGGCTGCTATTATGATAATATTAAATCAAAAGATTATCAAAATTTTAAGAAGATAGATTTAATTAAAAATTTATCACAAATTTTTAATATTAATCAGTTAGCAAATCTTGAATTTATCTGGCTTGATAATTATTCAAGAAGACGGGCTAATTTTCATGTTAATAATACCAATAAATTAGGATTTTACGCCGTAAAATCACATAATATTATTGAAATTGATCATTGCTTAATAATTGATAAGGAAATTATTGCTATTAAAAAAATTATTGAAAAATTAATTGCCAAAAATTTTTTAAATATAGTGCAAAATATCATTATCACCAAATTTGATAATTGCCTGGATATTATTATCGAAACTAAAATTGAATTAAATTATCAACAAAATCAGTTATTAGTAGCTTTTGCAAAAGAAAATAATGTGAATATTGCCACTAAAATTAACGATTTTACAACACCTCTTATCATCAAAAACACACCTTTAATTAAAATAAATAATTATAATATTAAATTAAGTTACGATATATTTCTGCAAGCTAATAAATTTTTCACCCCCAAAATTATAGAAATATTATCAAGCTACATCCAATCAATTGCCAATTACAAAAAACTCAAAATAATCGATCTTTATTGTGGATTTGGAATATATAGCTATATTATATCTGATTTTATCAATAAAATCGAATCTGTTGAAGGTGTTCAATTAATGATAAATCTAATGAAAAAAAACATTAGCCATTATAATTTAAATCATAAAATAAGCGCTTTTACTCAAGATTTATTCTTCGAGCCATTATCAAGTAGCTACCTCAACAAATTTGATCTTGCATTAATTAACCCACCAAGAAATGGAGCTAGCCCGCAAATTAAAGAGATTTGCCGATCAAATTTAACAAAAATTATATACATCTCTTGCAATCCTAAAACTTTTATCAGAGATAGTAAAATTTTACTTGATTTTGGCTTTAAAAATAAGAAAATAATTGCTATAGATCAGTTTGTTGGGTCAAAATATATGGAATTAGTAAGTTTTTATGAAAGATAATAATTTAGCAAAAATAAATAATTTAGCCGCTGCATTCGGCAAAACTCCCTTAGTTGAAGTTACCTTTAAATATAAGGATAAAATTCGCAAAATTTATGGAAAATATGAAGGATTCAATTTTAGCGGCTCTATAAAAGATAGAATTGCTATTCACATTCTTCAAAAAGCATATGAAAATAAAGAAATAAAACCAGGAGACCTAATAGCTGAAGCCACAAGTGGCAATACCGGTATCGCCTTTGCTGCCCTTGGCAGAGCCCTTGGCCACCAAGTTAGAATATATATGCCGGATTGGCTTAGTGTAGAAAGATATGCTAAAATAGAACTTTTAGGTGCCGAAGTTATCAGAATCACCAAGGAACAAGGTGGCTTTATCAGATCAATTGAAGAAGCAAGAAATTTAGCCAAAAAAAATGATAATGTTTATTGCCCTGAGCAATTTACTAACATAGAAAATATCAACGCACATTACTTAACAACAGCTCCTGAAATTATAAATCAGCTAGCATCTTTAAAATTAGATCTAAACCATTTTGTTGCCGGCGTTGGAACAGGTGGCACTGTAATGGGTGTCAAAAAATATTGCCTTGAAAATAAATTAAATGTTAATTGCTATCCTATGGAGCCAGCAAATTCGCCAACCTTAACTACTGGTGGTCAAAAAATTGGCAAGCATCGTATTCAAGGAATAAGCGACGAATTTATTCCCGAAATTGTTAAATTAAATGAACTAAATGAAATAATTAGTGTTGATGATGGTGATTCAATTATCATGGCGCAAAAACTTAATAAAAGCGGTCTTTCTGTTGGCATTTCAACAGGTGCTAATTTTATCGCAGCTCTTAAAGTCATTAAAGACAGACCGGAAAATGAAGTCATAGCAACAATATTTTGCGACTCTGCACTTAAATATTTCTCAACAGATTTATGTCGTAAAGAACCAATTAAGTTAGATTTCTTAAGCACAGATGTTGAAGTAATTAGCTATAAATTTATCAAATAATCATGACAAATAATAATCTACCTCAATGGAATTTAACAAAATTTTATCAATCACTTAATGACCCTCAAATTAAGGAAGATTTATCGTTAATAGAAAAAAATTGTGAAGAATTTAGCTGCAAATATCTTGATAAAATATCTCAATTACAATCTAATGAACTATATTTAGCAATTACTCAATATGAAGAAATTTCAGAAAAAATAGGCAAAATTGCTGCATATTCATATTTAATATATGCAATTGATACATCTAATAGTACTCATTTATCATTTTACCAAAATAATAGTGAAGAATTAAATAAGCTCCAATCAAAATTATTATTTTTTAGCATTGAGATAAATAAATTACCTCAAGATATAATTGACAATCACCTTAAAGATGATAACTTAAAAAAATATCAAACCTTTATCAGAGATATTAGAGCCTACAAAAAACACCAATTATCCAATGAGCTAGAAAAATTCAGCCTTGAAAAATCAATTACTGGATGTAATGCCTTTATTAGGCTTTTTGATGAAATATCAAATAATCTTGAATTTAACTATGATAATAAAATATTATCTTGTCAGGAAGTTTTTGATTTAATGTCAAATAATGATGAAAATATTCGTAAAAATGCCGCCAAGGCAATAGGCAAGACCCTTAAAGCAAATTCAAAAATTTTTGCCTTTATTACTAATATTTTAGCCAAAGATAAAGATATTAGCGATAAATGGCGCGGTTTTAAGTCCCCTATTTCGTCTCGAAATCTAGATAATTTTATCGAAGATGAAATTGTAGAGCTTTTAATAAAAAAAGTTAAAGAAAATTACAAAAAAATTTCTCATAATTATTACAATAAAAAAGCAAAATTACTTAATAAAAAATCTTTAAATTATTGGGATAGAAACGCTCCATTAAGCAATAATGATAATAGCAAAATCTCATGGCATGAAGCACAAAATATTGTTTTAGATGCATATCAAGAATTTAGCCCTAAAATGGCTAAAATTGGTCAAAAATTCTTTGATAATAATTGGATAGATGCCAAGGTTACAAAAGGTAAAGATAGCGGCGCCTTTTCTCATCCATGCACTACGTCAACACATCCTTGCATTTTAATGAATTATCAAGGAAAAATCAGAGATATTATGACTCTAGCCCATGAATTAGGTCATGGTGTCCATCAATTTTTATCAGCCAAGCAAGGCTACTTAATGTCTTCAACACCACTAACTCTTTCTGAAACAGCTTCAGTATTTGGTGAACAGCTTACTTTTCAAAAAATTCTTAAAAATGAAAATGATAATAATAAGAAAAAGCTAATAATTGCCAATAAGGTTGAAGATATGATAAATACCGTTATTAGGCAAATAGCTTTCCTTGAATTTGAAACTAAAGTTCATAGTGAAAGAAAAAAAGGCGAAATATCATTAGGAAAATTATGTCAATTTTGGATGGATGTTCAACAAGAAAGCTTGGGGCCAATTTTCAATTATGATGAAGAATATAAATATTTTTGGAGCTACATACCTCATTTTATCCATTCACCATTTTATGTCTACTCATATGCATTTGGCGATTGTTTGGTTAATTCATTATATGGAGTTTATAAATCTAATAAGATCCCTAATTTTGAACAAAAATATATAGAAATGCTTGAAGCTGGCGGCACTAAACACCATAAAGAACTATTAGCTCCTTTTAATTTATCTATTAAAGATGAGTCTTTCTGGCAAGAAGGTCTTGATGTAATTGCCGATTATATTGAGCAAATTTAATATAGATAATTATCAATTTTATTTAATTATGAACTTTATTTAAGGCTATCATTAGTTTTATTATTAGCAACGTCCTCTAATATTACTCCTTTATCTAATAATTCTTGTCTAATTTTGTCAGCTAATTGATAATTTTTATTTTTCTTAGCATCTAATCTTTCATTAATTTTACTTACAATAAAATCCTTATCAATTTCTTCAATTTTATCTTCACTACCAAAAGATGATTTATCAATAAAACCTAAAAATTGCAATATATGAGTTAATTGCTTAGATATATTGCTATTTTTCTTAGATTCTTTACACATCTCATGAAGCATTGCCATAATTTTTGAAATATTAAAATCATCTGCCAGATATTTCATTGTCTGCACAAGATATTTATGATCCGGATTTTTATCATCAATATTTTTAAAGATATCTTCTATTTGCTTTTGATCCATCATAAATTCCTGCTTAGAACTTTGACAGAATTTATTAATTGTTTTAATTGCGTCTTCTAAAGACTTATCATTAAAATCCAAAGGCTTGCGATAATGAGTGGATAATAAAAGCAATCTAATAACCAAGCCAGAATATTTCTTACCCACGAGATCATTAACGGTAATAAAATTTTTTAATGATTTGCTCATCTTTTCACCATTAACTGTTAAAAAGCCATTATGAACCCAATAATTAGCGTAATGAGAATCTTGATAAGCGCATTTACTTTGCGCAATCTCATTTTCGTGATGAGGAAATTGTAAATCTGCTCCGCCACCATGAATATCAAAATTATTACCTAAATATTTAGTACTCATTGCGCTGCATTCTATATGCCATCCTGGCCTTCCATTGCCCCAAGGGCTATTAAAAATTGACGATTCATCGTCACCATCATCACTTGGCTTCCATAATACAAAATCCAGAGGATCCTTTTTATAGTTAGCAACTTCTATTCTGGCTCCAGCATTTAATTCTGAAATATCTCTATTCGATAATTTGCCATATTCTTTATAAGTTTTAACATTGAATAAAACATGTCCTTTAGATATATAAGCATGACCCTTATCAATAAGGATTTGAATAATTTTAATCATTTCATCAATATGATCAGTGGCTTTTGGCTGAAAATTAGGAGTTAAAACATTTAATTTTTCAATATCTTGATTAAAAAATACTAAAATTTCNCTAGTTAATGATTTGATTGATATATTTCTTTCCTTGGCGCATTGATTTATCTTATCATCTACATCAGTAATATTTCTAACATAAGTAACATTATCAAATTTTACTCTAAAAAAACGATAAAATAAATCATAAATAACTATTGATCTAGCATTTCCTAGGTGAGGTCTTTCGTAAATTGTTGGCCCGCAAACATAAAATTTTAGATGATTTTCTTTAATTAAATTAACTTTTCTTTTGCTATTAGTTAGGCTGTCAAATAATATTAGATCAAGGTTTTTACAAAAGCTCATATTAGTTATTTAAAAATAAAAGATTAATTATTTTTTTTCGGATAAAATTATATTTTTTAATACCAGAAAAATCTTCGATCAATTCATTATTACTATCATAAAATCCTATAAAAGGCAGTTTTGATTGATAATTTATGTTATTTTCTTGGAGCAATTGCCCAAAATTATCTCTGTCATTGAGATAATATTTTTTAAAATATATTTTATCATATTTAGTAAAATAATTTTCTAAATTTTTTATATTCATCTCCTTATCAATTGCAACTACTACTAAATTAAGGTCACTATTTTGAAATTCTCGAGCAATTTCATTAATGTTTTTAAAATTTTTGATACAACCCTTACACCAAGTTGTATAAAAATAGATAATTGTTAATTGCTTCATGTTACCATGCATTAGTTGAGCTAATTTATAATTATCAATTGCTATTAGTTCGCTATTTTGATAATTGATATTATCTGATTTCGGAATATCCACATCATATCTAGCTATATTTTCAACAAAAAAATGCCAAATAACTAGGGAAATAATAATTGCACCTGCTATTACCAAAAAAAACATTTTGCATTTTGATTTAATTTTCTGTAATTTTGTAACTTTCTTATAATCCGTTAAAGAAATTACCTTTTCATTCATTGTTATGATAATTAAAATTAAAAATCTACGTTTAAAAACAATAATTGGTATTTACGAATTTGAACAAAAAATTCTGCAAGATATCATTATTAACGCCTCTTTACACATAAAAGATGAGTCATCTTTAACGTCAGACAATATTAGCGACACAATTGACTATGATAATATAGTTGAAGATATCAAAAAAATTGTTTCACAAAATAAATTTAATCTGATAGAAAAATTAACTCATGATGTTATGAAATCAATTTTAAAAAATAAAAAAATTCATTTTTGTCAATTAGAAGTTGATAAATTAAAAGCAAGACAAGATACCGACTCTTTTGCTATATATCTCCAAAATTACAATAATTAACTAAATTAAAACATCAATGGATTACTGCGAGAATAAAATTCTAAAAAAATTTAAAAAACAACATAATCTTAAGATAATCTTACTATCATCATGCTATATAATAATTGCAGTAATTTTAGTTTTTTTTATAACAATAGCCTTTAAAAAAAGCAGTAATATCAAAATTATTAAATCTCTTAGAAATAATAAAGAAAATTTCACCACTGAAAAAATCATGATCAACCCTTCAATGAAGATAAAATACAATAATAATGTTATCTATAATATTAATGCCAAAAAGGCATTTCACAAAAATGATGATGAAATTATCTTGGAAAATATTATAGCAAAAAGCAAAATTGGCACTATCACAGCCAATAAATTAGAAGTTAAAGAAAATGGTAATAGATTAATATTTAGTGATGAACCGATATTAATAATTAAAAAAGATTTAAAAAATAAAAAATAACCAAATACCAAATAAAATAGCCATAATTCATCATAAGATAAGTTCCCATAATTCCTAGTGATAAATACCCAAGGCTATATTTAAATCACAAGATAAATCAATATTTAAAGCTACATAATGGTCGGGGCGAAAGGATTTGAACCTCCGACCCTCTGGTCCCAAACCAGATGCGCTACCAGGCTGCGCTACGCCCCGAATTATATTAGATTATCATCTAAATTAAGTTTAAATTTACATAGCTTATTTAATAATAAATTTTATAAAATAAAGCTACAAAATTTAATTTTTAATATTTTTACCAAGAAAGAGCATAAAGTCAATGATGAAAAAAATATTTTTACTAATTTCACTGCAATTAATTTTATTTACTTTAGACATTAAAGCCTGGAGCGGCTATGATCATAATAATGACACATTAATTGAAATATATCCTGGAAATTACACAAATGAAGGAGAAATATTTGAATTTTACGATGAATCACTAAATCAAATAAGGCAAGCTCGAGTTATTGAAAGAAATTATTTTAGCAATATAGTTGAATTAAAAATAATAGATCTAGAAAATAACCAAGAAAGAATATTAGAAATGCAAAATTAAATTATCGACCCAATTTGGCAAAATCAATCTTTAAAATCAATCTTTAATAGTGGCAACTAATCTCAATTTTTCATAATCAGCATGCTTAATTATTACCGGCAAAATTGATTGAGATATTTTATTACTAACTAAATTATCAACTTCTATATCTAAAAAATTATCTGATTTAGCAATATTATTTTTCTCAATAATAATATTTGTATCTTTTCCTATTTGAGTGGCTAGATATTTTTTCAATTGCTCTTCACCCGCTTGCCTTAATAATTTAGCCCGTAATTTGATAGTTTTTTTGTCAATTTGAGGCATTAATGCCGCTGGAGTACCCTCTCTTTTTGAATATGGAAATATATGAGTAAAAATTAAATCTGCTTCCTTTATCAATTTTAAAGAATTATTAAATGCATTTTTATCTTCTGTAGGAAATCCCGCAATAATATCAGCACCAAATGTAATATCTGGCCTAATAGATCTTGCCTTGTGACAAAAATCAATAACTTGCTGATAATTATGACGCCTCTTCATGCGCTTTAATATCATGTCATCACCAGATTGTACACTAAGATGTAAATATGGCATTAATCTTGGTTCATTTTTCAATAAATTAAAAAAATCATCATCTAATTCCGCAACATCAATTGATGATAATCTAAGTCTAGCAAGTTGCGGCACTTGTTTTAAAACCCTTTTTATCATTTGAGATAAAGTAATAGGATAATCTAAATCCTTGCCATAATCAGAAATATCAACCCCGGTTAATACAATTTCATTGTGATTATTAATCACTAGCTTTTTAATCATTGAGACAATTTCACCCAATGGCACCGATCTACTATTGCCCCTGCCATAAGGTATAACACAAAAAGTACAGCGATGATTGCAGCCATTTTGAATTTCAATAAAAGCTCTTGTTTTATTTTCAAAATATGAAATAAGCTGTGGCGCATTATCTCTAACAGACATAATATCATTAACTCTAATTTTTGCTAGATCACTAGAGTTAATAAAATCATATGAAGTTGATTTTGTATTAAAGAAATTTTTATCCTTATGACTAATTTCATTATCTATTTGCTTGCTAGCACTGATTTTAGCCTTTTCATATGTTGATTTATCATTTTGGTAATTTTTTAAATCAAATTTATCATTATTACCAAGAACCAAATCTACCTCGGGCATTTTAGCATAATCACAAGGATTAATTTGGGCTCCACATCCAGTAACAATAATTTTAGCTTCAGGATTTTGTCTTTTATGCTTTCTAACTGACTGCTTGAGCTGCCTTTCTGCCTCTTTAGTAACAGCGCATGAATTAAATATAATAAGGTCTTTATCTTGCTTGGAATTACTTACTAATTTTTTAATCGTTTCAGATTCNTAGGTATNTNANCNACAACCAAATGTAACTACCTTGTGTTTAGCCTCTTCTCCTTGGATCATCTTTTAATATAACATGATTTACAACTCTTTCAACACCCATTACCATCGATATTGACTGTAATACTTTTTGTATTTCTTGCTGATTTTTAGCAATACCTAATAAATATATGGTTTTGTCAATTGTTGTTATTTTATAGTTTCTATATAAAACATCTTTTGTTAGAAGTAATTTTGCTTCAACTTTAGCAGTAAGGCTATAATCTATAAAGCTACTTGTTACATCATTAAATCTAATTTTTGGATCACG
Source organism: Rickettsiales bacterium (assembly GCA_020054685.1). Lineage (GTDB taxonomy): Bacteria > Pseudomonadota > Alphaproteobacteria > Rickettsiales > UBA1997 > UBA1997. Next base: position 25,343 of record JAHXBS010000012.1, read on the forward strand.
AGAAATCTGAATTTCATCGATAACTTCTTTAACATCTTTAGCCTTCCATGCTATATCAATTGCTAATCTTGCTTTTTTAGTGCTTCTGACAATTCCTGTTAATAACACCCTACCTTCACTAACTGTAACATCAACCGAGTTACCAGGATTTTTTAAGCCATTAACAATAAAATTTGCAGCAATTTGGCTTGAAATTTTAACATCAATAGCAGTGTTTTTAACATTTTTTTCCCTAGATGATAAGTAAGTAGCACCAAGTGAAGCACCTATTATAGTTTCAACACAAGATGAAGTAACAAATAATATTAGTAAAAGACTTATTGCTAATTTGAATTTTTTCATAAATATTACTTAAATTAATTAATTAATGATAATTTTACTATTAGAATATTGCAAATTATTTTTTTACTTTATATTATTTATTTTGTTTAGCGGGTGTAGCTCAGTGGTAGAGCGTTACCTTGCCAAGGTAAAAGTCGTGAGTTCGAACCTCATCACCCGCTCCATTTCTAAAATTTATAATTCTAAAATTTAAAATCCTACTTACAAAAAACCGCCAGCTTTGCAATTATATCATGAAAATGAATTAATTAAATAAATTTATTCATTTAATTATCTCAAATAATACTTCATTTCTCTTAAATATTGGCAAAGTCCATGGATGATTATAATATGCTTTGATTGGGTTAGATAATTTTACTTTTAATTTCTTTTCTTTAATTACTTGTTCAACTATTTTTTGATATTTGGCAAAATTTTTATCATTTGACCTGCCCGAAAATCTAATCGCAATAAATCTCTTATCTTTATAATTATTAATTATAATATTTTGATCATCTGGAGTTGGCAAGTTGGACTTACTATATTTAGCAGGCATTGCAAAGGACATGAGCATTTCTGAGCCAATTTCTTCCTGAAATACCGGTGCAGTCATTTTGATTTCTTGATTTTCACTATTCTTACCAGAAATAAATTTAAAAAGAGATCTAAATAAACCATTTTGCGACTTATTAGACTGCTTAGTTGTTGCTAATAATAGCTTTTTATAATAACGAATCTCAATATTGTCAGTAATCTTTTTTTCAACTTCATAAGGCGTTATTTCAACTGCAAAAGCATTCATAGTCATTGCCTTAATAATAAAAATTACTAAAAATAAATTAGATATAAATTTGATAAGTCTCATATATTAATTATATAAATTAATTATTTATTAATTAAATTAATGTCATAGAATTAATGCGAAAAAATGTCAATTTTTTTTAATAAAAATAATATTTGTGGATAAAGAAGCTATAAAAAAGAAACTATTATATAGATCATGCTATCGCGGTTGCAGAGAGACCGACTTCCTGATCGGTAATTATGCGCGCCAAAATTTCGACAAAATCACTGATACCAAGCTTTATTCACAATTTTTAGAAGAAAGTGACAATAATATTTATAATTGGATTATGAACAAGGATAGAACTCCAAATCACTATCAATATTTAGTCAATAACATCAAAAAATTTCACAATATCGATTAATTATGACCAAAAAATCTATCTCAAATTATAATCATAAAATTAGTGAAGAAAAATGGCAAAAAATTTGGCAAGATCAACAAACTTTTAAGTTTGATGAAGACTCAAAATTAGAAAAATACTACATTCTTGAAATGTCTCCATATCCTTCTGGCAAAATTCATATGGGTCATTTGCGAAACTACGCTATTGGCGATGCACTAGCTAGATTTAAGAAATTTCAAGGGTATAATATATTACACCCCATGGGTTTTGACTCATTTGGACTGCCAGCTGAAAATGCTGCTCTTGAACATAACATCCACCCCAAAAATTGGACTTTAAATAATATCGAAATAATGCGTTCGGGCCTTAAATCAATTGGCCTAGCCATAGATTGGCAAAGAGAAATAATAACTTGTTTACCTGAATATTTTAAGCATGAACAAAAAATCTTTATCGATTTATATAATGCTAATTTGGCATATCAAAAAGAATCCGAGGTCAATTGGGATCCTGTTGATAAAACAGTATTAGCAAATGAACAAGTAATTGATGGCAAAGGCTGGAGAAGTGGCGCAACCATTGAAAAAAAGAAGCTAAAACAATGGTTCCTTAGAGTATCACAATTTAGCGACGAATTACTATCAGAACTTAAAAATTTGACCGGATGGGATAATAGAGTTTTGTCAATGCAAGAGAAATGGATTGGCAAAAGCCAGGGTTTAGAAATTGATTTTGCCATAGAAAATTCAGATAAAAAAATAAAAATATACACCACAAGAGCTGATACTATTTTTGGTGCTAGCTTTATTGCTATTTCCGCCTCACACCCACTAGCAATTGAAATTGCTCAAAATAATATTAATGCCAAGAAATTCATTAAAAATTGTAAAAATTATCAAGAAAACTCAAATGACCAAGAAAAAATAGGTTTTAATACCAATTTATTTGCAATTAATCCTGTTAAAAATTCACAAAAATTACCAATATTTATTGCTAATTTTATTTTAATGGATTATGGATGTGGCGCAGTTTTTGGCTGCCCTGCTCATGATGAAAGAGATTACGAATTTGCTAAAAAATATAATCTCAATATTTTACAAGTAATTGAAAGTAAAAATAATGAAAATATTCCTTTTTCTACCCCAGGAACACTAATCAATTCAGAAATATTAAATGGCCTTTCAACCAAGCAAGCAAAAGAAAAGGTTTTTGAAATTCTATCTAATTTATCTCTGGCTAATAAAAAAACTAATTTCAAATTGCGCGATTGGGGAATATCCAGGCAACGCTATTGGGGCACTCCTATTCCAATACTTTATCTTGAAGATGGCAGAATAGTTCCACAAAAAATCGACTCTTTACCCATAACACTACCTGATGACCCAAAATTTAATCAAAATGGCAATCCTTTAGCTAATCACCATGGTTGGAAATATACCACCTATGAAGAAAATGGCAAAATCATTAAAGCAATCAAGGAAACAGATACTTTCGATACTTTTTTTGAAAGCTCTTGGTATTTTTTAAGATTTATTGACCCCAAAAATAGCAAGGCCGCCTTTGATAGTAAAAAAGTCAATAAATTCATGCCAGTTGACCAATATATTGGTGGCATTGAACATGCAGTATTGCATCTGCTTTATGCTAGATTTTTTACCAAAGCCCTTAAAAAATGTGGCTATATTGATTTTGACGAACCATTTAAAAATCTACTGACTCAAGGCATGGTATGCCATCAAACATTTCAAACTCAAAATAACAAATATATCTATCCAAGCGAAGCTATAAAAAAAGAAGATAATAACTATTATCACATTACAACTAATGAAAAAATAATAGTTGGTAGATCTGAAAAAATGAGTAAATCCAAAAAAAATATCATTGAGCCTGCCGATATTATTGATAGTTACGGCGCTGATACTGCTCGTTTATTTATGCTATCTGATAGCCCAGTATCACGAGACCTTGAATGGAGCGATAGCTCAATTAAAGGTTGCTGGGTTTATATTAATAGATTATGGCGCTTATTTAATGAATTTAGTCAAAATTGCAAAATCAGCATAAAAGAACAAGACATAAATTATACTGATATTAAAGATAAAAATCACCAAGAAATATATCGACTAACCCATAAAACAATATATTTAGTGGAAAAAGAATTTCAAAATATGTCTTTCAATGTTGTTATTGCTAAAATTAGAGAATTTTCCAATGCTTTAGAAAAATTTACTTATAATGACCAAATATCAAACCAAATAATGTTTTTTGCTTTAAAAAACTTAGCAATATTAATATCGCCAATTACTCCACATCTTGCCGAAGAATTATGGCAAAATCTAGGTCATAACTCACTAATATCAACTCAGCAATATCCTAAATATAATAAGGATTTAACCATTGATAATGAAGTTAATATCGCCATTCAAATTAATGGAAAATTACGCGATGTTATTATTATTGCCAAAGATAGTGATAAAAAAGAAATTGAAAAATTAGCTTTATCATCCAAAAATATAATTAAATTTACCAAAGATAAAATAATAAAAAAAACCATAATAATCCCAAATAAGCTTGTTAATATTGTAATTGCTCAGTGACAAATAACCAAAAAAATAAATTACTAGATAAAGTTAATATTCCTGCTGATTTAAAGAAATTTGATATTAATCAAATCAAGCAATTAGCCGATGAACTAAGAGAGGCCACTATTAATAGCGTTTCTCAAACTGGCGGTCATTTAGGTGCTGGCCTTGGTGTTGTTGAATTAACATGTGCATTACATTATGTTTTTAACACCCCAAATGACAAATTAATATGGGATGTAGGACACCAAGCCTATCCTCATAAAATATTAACTGGTCGCAAAAATAAAATTACTACAATTCGTCAAGCTAATGGTCTTTCAGGATTTACTAAAAGAAGTGAAAGTATCTACGATCCATTTGGTGCAGGACATAGCTCTACTTCAATATCGGCAGCACTTGGCATGTTAATCGGCAAAAAAATTAACAAACAAAAATCTAATATTATCTCAATTATTGGCGATGGCGCAATGTCTGCAGGAATGGCCTTTGAAGCTATGAATAATGCTGGCGCTTTGAATGATAAATTTTACCAAAATAACAGATTAATTGTCATTTTAAATGATAATGATATGTCAATTGCACCACCAACCGGGGCCTTTTCAAATTATTTATCAAAATTAGTCTCTTCAAAATCATATCTTAAAATTCGTGATTTTTCTAAAAAAATTGTAAATAAACTGCCTCAATCAATAGGTAAATATCCAAGAAAATTTGAAAAAGCTGCCAAAGATTCGTGGATGGGAGGCAATATATTTGAAGAATTGGGTTTTTATTATATTGGACCAATTGACGGACATAATCTAGATATATTAATACCGATATTACAAAATATCAGAGATGATAATTCATGTGATCCGATCTTAATTCACCTTGTAACCGAAAAAGGCAAAGGATATAATAACATCTTAAAAAGCTCTGACAAGCTTCATGCAGTCACAAAATTTGACCCAAAAACAGGGCAACAAATTAGCGATAAATCGCCTCACCCTTCATATTCTAAAATATTTGGACAAAAATTAACCAACCTTGCTCAAAAAGATAAAAAAATTACTGCAATTACCGCAGCAATGCCAAGTGGGACCGGACTTGATATTTTTGCTAAAAAACATCCGACAAGATTTTTTGATGTTGGCATTGCTGAGCAACATGCTGTTACATTTGCTGCTGGCATGGCCTGTGAAAATTTAAAACCTTTTATTGCTATTTACTCAACTTTTTTACAAAGAGCTTATGACCAAATCATCCATGATGTTGCCATTCAGCAACTTCCTGTTAAATTTTGTATTGATCGCGCTGGCTTTGTTGGAGCAGATGGCCCTACTCATGCGGGATCTTTTGATATTGCCTATTTAATTAATTTACCAAATTTTATCCTAATGGCTCCAAGCTGCGCTCAAGAATTAATTAAAATGATCAATACTGCCAATAATATTAATGACAAACCATGTGCAATTCGCTATCCAATAGGCCAGTATCAATTTGATATTAACTATGATGATAATGAAATTTTAGAAATTGGCAAAAGCAAAATTATTCAAAAAGGTCAAAAAATTGCCCTCTTATCATATGGCTCAATATTAAATGAAACAATAAAAGCAGCAAATTTAATATCTAAAAATCACCAAATAACCCCAACCATTATTGATATAAGATTTGCCAAACCATTTGACGATAAACTTATCAAAAAATTAGTCAAAGATCATAAATTGCTATTATCAATAGAAGAAGGGGTAATTGGAGGATTTGGCAGCGCCTTAAATAACTATTTAAATAATAATAACCTACTTGATAATTGCCAATTTAGTTCAATATTTATGAAGGATGAATTTATTGAACATGATTCTCAAGAAAATATGCAAAAAAAATCAGAAATTGATTCTTTATCTATTTATAATAAATTTAAAAAATTTGAAGAGCTTTTTAAATAATAACAAATTATGTTAAATTCTTTTTTCTGCTGACCCCCCAAGAGCTGCTGATCGTGTATCTGGAGTTGGAGTTGGAGTTGGAGTTGAATTATTATGGGTAATAATTTTTTGTTTTTTTTCAGGAGGAGTTTCACATTCTGGTTCATCAGCAGTTCTTTTAGGTGTCGGCAAGGTTTTTAATTTTTTAGATCCTCTTCCATTTCCATCTCTACTATCTGAGGACGTGCTATCTTGATCATATTCTCTTTTCAAACTATCAGATTGCAGAATAGCTCTCTCACATATTGTTTTTATATATGTAGTATTACTTTTTTCCTCTTTAGCATAATCTGAAGCTGTTTTTCCATATTTATCAGCAATAGTAAGATCAGCGCCCATGGAAAGTAATGTATCAAAAATATTACTGTTGATTTTATCCGATTTTACAGCCATCATAATAGCGGTTTCACCTCTATTATTTTGAGCATTTACCAATTTTTCTAATTGTTCTTTTTCTAAATTATTTTTTACACTATCTAATATAAATTTTGCATCCGTCACCCTAGATTTAACATATGTAGATGCTATCATCAATGCATTATTCCCATCTTGGTCTATGCAAAAAGGATTCGCACCATTATCTAACAATATTTTAGCTTCTTTGCTTTCTCTATTCTTTACAGCTTTAAGAAACGCAATATCAAGATTAACATCATGTTCTTTTAACTTATCTATAAATGTCGATGTCATTTTTTTATTGCGCTCACCTGTTATTCTCATTTTTCCTGCCAAACTTTTTACAACTATATTCAACATTTTATCTAGATCTATATTAGTTGCAGCGCTATTTTTAATATTATCAATAACAATGCTAAATATTTGCAATGCTTTCTTTTCATTTCCACAAACCCCTCCTTGAGAAATAATTGATGTTATAATACTTTGATTAATATTAGCACCATTTTTAAGTAAGAGTTCTGCTACTTCTAAATGACCATTTTGTGCAGCAATATGAAGAGGGGTGCGGCCATATTTATCAGTTGCATTAAGATGAATTTGTTTATGTTTAACTAAGAGCTCTACTATATTTAAATGACTATTTCCTGCAGCAATATGTAGAGGGGTCGATCCTGTTGTTTTATCAGTCGCATTAACTTTAATATCTTCTTGTTGAAGTAAGAGTTCTACTACTTTTGAATGACCACGTATTGCAGCCCAATGCAGAAGAGTTTCGTTATCATTATTAGCCTGATTAACTTCAGCACCATTTTTAACTAAGAGTTTTGCTATATCTAAAAGACCAGCTTTTACTGCAATAGATAAAGGAGTTTCTCCTGAATTGGTTGGTGTATTTATATAATCTATTAACTTATTTAGTGATTGTTTTCCTAATATACTTATAATCACCTTTACAATCTCCTCATTACCTGTTTCGCATGCTAGTTGAAGAATGTTATATCCATCTTTATCAGTCGCATTAAGATTAATGCCTTTTTGTTGAAGTAAGAGTTCTACTACTTGTGAATGACCATTTAGCGCAGCCCAATGCAGAGGGGTGCGGCCATGTTTATTAGTCGCATTAAGATGAATTCGTTTATGTTTAACTAAGAGATCTACTAATTGTAAATCACCTTTTTGTGCAGCCCAATGCAGAAGGGTCGAGTTACTTTGAACATGTGCATTAACATCAACGAGTTGTTGTTGAAGTAATAATTCTAATACTTCTAATTTACCATTTATTGCAGCAAGATGCAGAGGGGTGTAGCCATGTTTATTAGTCGCATTAAGATGAATTCGTTTATGTTTAACTAAGAGATCTACTAATTGTAAATCACCTTTTTGTGCAGCCCAATGCAGAGGGGTCATGTTATTTTTATCACGTGCATTAACATCAATGAATTGTTGTTGAAGTAATAATTTTAATACTTGTAAATAACCATTATGTGCAGCAATCAATAGAGTGGTTAAGCCATCTTTATTAGCCACATTAGGATTAATGTCTTTTTTTGCAAGTAGGAGTTCTACTACTTTAGAATGACCGTTTATTGCAGCCCAATGTAGAGGGGTTAAGCCATATTCATCAGTCGCATTAACGTTAATATCTTCATGTGCAAGTAGGAGTTCTACTCCTTCTAAATTTCCAAGCATAAATATATCTTTTGCAAGCTCCTTTGTAATTTTCCTTTTTTCAATTTGAGTTATATATTTTAGATAATTTATTACTTTTTCTTGACTTTCTAGACTTGAATAATTTTGTGAGTTATTGATTATTAGATCTATTATATGTTTATATTCTTGATATTCTTCACTTACTGTTATGTTCCCTTTTTCATCCTTCTTATAGCCAAAGAGTGATTTAAAATATGTAAATTGAGTAAATTGATCTATATCATCTATACTAGATTGTCTACCCATATTTTCAATCAGCCATAATGCTGAAAGAAATTGCATTTTAAAATTATATGGATCTTTTGAACCAGTATGCAATATTCTTAGTAAATTAAGGCCTAATTTTCTTTTTTCCTCTTTAGATAATTTAGGTTCTGCTGCTTGACCACTCTCTTGTTGATCATCTTGAAATAATTTTACAAGTTCTTTTATCTCTTCATAACTAATTGATGATCTGTCCAGATCTCTAAACGGATTTATACTCAGATAAATTTCATGTTTTGCTAGTTTATTTATGGGATCATCTGGACATTCATTATCCTTTCTTTTTTCTTTAGTACTATTTATGGCTTGCTTTATTATTTCTTGAGCATTGCTTCTTTTATCCTGTGTTTCATCATCTTTTTCAGTAAGTGAGTTTATGATATTATTATCTTGATCAATTATTGCTTCAAAGATAAGAAGAGCATTTTGATCATTTGTGCAATATTGTTTTACTTTGTTCCATAGATTTACTTGAAAAGTGTTTTTTACAGCCTCTATTGTACTTGCTTTTTTCTTTAATCTCTCTTCTACTGTCTTTTCTGCTTCTTGTTCTTCTATCCTCTCTTCTTCAGCAATAATTTGAGATATTCTTGATTCATATAAATCAGTAATTTCATCTACCAATAATTCTTCTAATTTCTCATAAAATTTTACACCGAACTTGACAAAGAATCTAATTATTTTATGAGGTTCTAGATATTGAGCTGGTGTAATAGTATGAGGATCGCTAGTTTCTTGACCTAATATGTGATTTAAAAATGATGGCATATGAGCTTCATTTCCTCTTGCACCTTGAGGAAGTAGATTAGAGGCAATAAATTCTTCAGTTAATGCTTTAAAAGCTTTATCATGTAAATTATCATCTTTTATACTTACATGATCTAGCCTTGAAATTTCTCCACCTAAACATTGCAAACTAGTATTAGATAAATATTGATTTACTCTAACTCCTAATTTTTCAAAGTTATTATTTAATTCATAATCACAGGCTAGTGAAATAAGATAATCAGATAATTTTTTTAAATATTCTGGTAATGACTCTGGTGAATCACCTTCTGCAGAAAGATGACTAAAAATATATTGATGCAAATTAGGTTGTCCTTGCAATTCAGAACTTTGAAGAGCATTTTTAATTAATGCTAGCAAAGATTGCTCTTTATCAGAATCTTGAGATAATTCTTGTTCAAAATATATACATATTTTATTAAAGAAATCTGATAATAATGGTTCTATTTTATTTTTTTCGATTTCTTTATTACCTAACTTTTTAATATGTGTAGTAATATTATCATATGACTCTAAAGGATCCGAAAGAGCATGGTGGTGCTCAACTATAGATTTTTGCGATTCTCTTATTTTGGATAATGATTTTTCTAATTCACGACATTTAGCTTTTTCTATTATACCAAATATACCCTCATACATAATTATTGTTATATAATTAATAATAATTTTATTACATCATTTTTATAACATAAATGCAAATTAATTATGCAATGCTAACGTGCCTAATTATCTTTCTTTTTCTTTTTAGATATTTGCAACTACTTCTATTTAATGATGAATTCTTAGTTATTTCAAAGATATGATTATTAGATGTAAATTATTTGTTGGCTAAAAATTTATTATATTAGCTAATTTTAAATATTGCTCTATAGTTAAATCTTGAGCCCTAAGATCATGAGCTATTTTTAAATCATCAAGAATATTGCAAATATTATTAATGTTTTTGAGTGAGTTCTTTATTGTTTTTCTTTTGGTATTAAAGGCCATTGCTACAATTTTTTCTAATTTATTAAATTCTTCAAGATTAATTTCTGAAATTTTCGGGGTTAGATTTATTATGGCTGAAGTAACTTTTGGCTTTGGGGTAAATATAGAGTTATTAACTATGAAATTAATTTTACTATCACATAGATAATTAATCATGATACTCATTCTTGAATAATGTTTCTGACCAAATTTGGCAGTTATTCTTTGTGCCACTTCTTTTTGCACCATTAATGTCATTGATGATATCTTATCGGCAATTTTTAACCATTTAAAAATTAGTAATGTAGCAATATTATAAGGTAAATTAGCAATGATTGTAAATTTCTGGTTATTAAAAATTGCAACTTCATTAATTGTAAGAGCATCTTCATTTAGGTAATCTAGCTTTTCTGGGTAATGTTGCTTTATTTCTTGCAATATGTTAAGACATCTTTGATCTTTCTCAATGCATATTAATTGGTCGATATTTTTTTTTAATATTGATCTGGTGAGACTTGCTGGTCCAGGGCCAATTTCTAATATTAGTTTATTGGTAATATCGCCAGCAGATTTGACGATTTTGTCAGTATAATTTTGATCAAGTATAAAATTTTGCCCTAATGATTTTTTAGCATTAAGATTATATTTTTTAATAAAATCGCTAGTTGTGGGTAGGGTGTAAATTTTATCCATTAAGCAATTTATTTGATAATATGACTTAGTGAATTAGCAACTTCTTGATGTATTATTTTATTATGAGCAATATTTAAGCCATTATAAATGTGATGATTTTCTGCTATAGCTTTTTCAATACCTTTATTGGCAATTTCTATAGTAAATGGTAATGTTGCATTTTCTAATGCCAGAGTAGATGTTCTTGGTACTGCACCAGGCATATTAGTAACGCAATAATGAACGATATCATTTTCAATGAAAATTGGATCGCTGTGAGTTGTGGGTCTGCTGGTTTCAAAACAGCCACCCTGATCAATTGCTATATCAACTAAGACGGTACCTTTTTGCATTAATTTAAGATGTTCTTTGGTAATTAATTTAGGTGCCGAGGCTCCAGGAATTAGAACCGAACCAATGATCAAATCACTATGTGGAATATTTTGTATAATATTTTGCTGATTCGAATATAAAATATCAGCATTTGAGCCAAAAATATCGCATAAATATCTAATTCTTGCAAGAGATTTATCAAGGATTGTAACTTTAGCCCCCATGCCAATTGCAACTTTAGCTGCGTTAATTCCTGCTGCACCACCTCCTAATATCATGATATTAGCTCTATTAACACCAGGAACACCGCCAAGTAAAATGCCACGACCTCCCTGAGATCTTTCTAGGGCTTTAGCACCAGCTTGAACAGCAATTTTACCAGCAACTTCGCTCATGGGAGCAAGTAATGGTAGAGTATTATCATTAGCTGTAATTGTTTCAAAAGCAATTGCGTAGCAATTGGATTTTAGTAAATTAACAGCTAATTTTTCTTCAGCAGCGAGATGTAAAAAAGAAAAAATTATTTGGTTTTCCTTTATCATTTTGCATTCTTCTTCTTGAGGCTCTTTAACTTTTAGGATTAAGTCACTATTTTCATATATTTGTGCTGCATTTTCAACAATTTCTGCGCCAGCAGCTTTATATTGCTCATTACAATAATCAATTTCTAGGCCAGCATTATTTTCAATAATAACTTTGTGATTATTTTTGATTAGTTCAGCAACTCCACTTGGTGTTGCGCCAACTCTATATTCATGGTTTTTAATTTCCTTTGGTATGCCAATAATCATAATTTTTTAATATTAGTAATTTTTATAATGTTACTTTGTTTTGAAGTAATGCTTTGAAATTTCTGAAAATCAAATTTAAATATATTTTTACAATTTGCAATTTCTTCATCAAGCTTTTTTCCTTTTAAAAATAAGCAATAGCCATCTTGATCAAGAAATTCTATACAATAATTTAGTAACTTTGGCAATGGCGCTAAGGCACGAGATAAAATAGCGTTAAATTTAATATTTTTTAACTCCTCTATTTTTTCTTGGTGAACAAATATTTTATTTAATGAAAGATGTTTAGCAATTTTAAGAAATTCACTTTTACGATATGATTTTTCTCTTAAATGCATTTCTTTTAGACCAGCAATTGATAGAACCATTCCTGGTAATCCGTAGCCACTTCCAAAATCAGCAAATCTATGATTTTTATTATCGATTAATTTTATTAATTGAATAGAGTCCAAAATATGTCTATGCCAAATATGTTTGATTGTTGATTTACCAATAAAATTATAATTTGAGTTATGATCAGTAATCATTTTAACATATTCTTGCAATGAATTAATTTGAGTGTCATTAATTTCAAAAAGCTCTTTAATATGTTGTATTATTTTATTATCATTTTGTACAAAATCCTCTTCTATTATCATGATTAATATTCATTATTGACAAAAAACATATCTAACATAATTTAATATCTTAAATAATTATAATTTCAAATGCTAAATATATTAAAATGAAGATTTCATCGAAAGTTAAAAATATTCTTGATAAATATGAAAGTGACAACCCTGGAACTAAAAGTAATATTGCACAAATTTTAATGCATGGCAAATTATCAGGTACAGGTAAAATGGTTATTTTGCCTGTTGATCAAGGTTTTGAGCATGGTCCAGATAGAAGTTTTGCTGTTAATCCAGATGCTTATGATCCTCATTATCATTATCAATTAGCAATTGATGCTGGGTTAAATGCCTATGCTGCTCCACTTGGAATGATAGAGGCTGGAGCTGATAGTTTTTGCGGTGCGATTCCTACTATATTAAAGGTTAATTCGTCAAATTCCTTATTTAATGGAGGTAGTGCGCCTTATCAAGCAACTACAGGATCTGTTAAAGACGCTCTTAGACTTGGTTGCAGCGCTATTGGTTTTACAATCTATCCGGGATCTGACGCTGCATTTGATATGTTTGAAGAAATAAAAGAAATTGCTAAAGAGGCAAAATCTCATGGTTTAGCAGTTGTTATCTGGTCATATCCAAGAGGTGGAGATTTATCTAAAATTGGTGAAACAGCAATGGATATATGTGCTTACGCCGCTCATATTGCTGCATTGCTAGGTGCTCATATTATTAAAGTTAAGCCTCCTACTCAGGCTTTAGAAAATCTTGAGGCAATAAAAATATATGAAAATGTCAAAATTGAAATAGATACACTTGAAAAAAGAGTTAATCACGTGATGAAGACTTCATTTGCTGGTAGGAGAATAGTAGTTTTTTCTGGAGGATCAGCAAAGGGTGAAAGCGATATTTATGACGAAATTAGACAAATATATAAGGGCGGAGCAAATGGATCAATAATTGGCCGCAATACATTCCAAAGACCAAAGAATGAAGCTTTGGCAATGCTTGATAATATTATTAAAATTTATCAGGGTAAATTTTAACATTATCCTTTTTAAATTTTTTTAGTCTTTATTGATATTTAATGATAATTTTAGCTATTTATTAGCCCTTTAATAATTATTAAATCTTGTTTAGTTATAGGTCCTTTTTTATGCCATCTTACTATATGGTCTTTATTTAGTAGAAAATTTTCAGGAGTTCCATTTACTTTTAAGTTTTTGCCAAAAATATTTTTGGGATCAATTAGTACTTCTAGATATGGGTTGGTAAATTTTTCTAATATTTCTTTTGCTTTATCGTCAAAATCACGCCAAGCAATACCTATTATATCAAGCCCTAATTTCTGCATTTCAACCAGTAAGCTATGCTCAATTTTACATGTTGAGCACCATGATGCAAAGAAATTAATTAGATAATATTGGTTATTTTTAAGATCTGAATTTGTAAAATATTTATTTTGATTATATAGATATCTTAATTTAAGTTGCGGTAGAGACTTATTGATTAATTGATTATTATATTGATTTGATATCTTATAGGTGCCAATTATTATTAATATTAATAATAAAGAAAATATTATTAAAGGTAGGAATTTTTTCATAAAAATAAATAAATTATAATGAATAATAATTTTTCATTTAAAGTTAAAAAAATCAATAATAAAGCTCGCCTAGGTAAAATTACTTGTGCACATGGAACTATAGATACCCCAGCTTTTATGCCAGTTGGAACTTGTGGCACAGTTAAGGCGATTAAATTTAGTGATGTTACTAATAGTGGTGCACAAATTATTTTGGGCAATACATATCACCTTATGATTAGGCCTGGTGCAGATATAATTAGCGAAATGGGTGGGTTGCATAAATATATTAATTGGGATAAGCCAATTTTAACTGATTCTGGTGGTTTTCAAGTTATGTCTTTATCTAAAATAAGAAAAATTAATGATAATGGTGTTGAATTTTCTTCTCATATTGATGGAACAAAATATTTTGTTACACCCGAAGAATCAATTTCAATACAACATAAGCTCGGTAGCGACATAACAATGATATTTGATGAATGCGTTTCTTACCCTGCTAGTTATGACGATGCTAAAAAAGCAATGATAAGATCAATATTATGGGCAAAAAGATCTAAAGAGGCTTTTATTAAAAGACCAGGATATGCAATTTTTGGAATTATGCAGCGCTAAACATTTAAAGATCTAAGGAAAGAATCAGCTAAAAAATTAATTGATATAAATTTCGATGGCTATGCTATTGGGGGTTTGGCAGTGGGTGAAGGGCAGGATAAAATGTTTGAAACACTAGATTATTCTTGTGATTTTTTACCAGAAGATAAGCCAAGATATTTAATGGGGGTTGGCAAGCCCCATGATATTATTGGCGCTGTTGCAAGAGGAGTAGATATGTTTGATTGCGTTATTCCAACAAGATCAGGTCGAAATGGTCAGGCATTTACTAAAGAAGGACCGCTTAATATTAGAAATGCTAAATATAAAAAGGACCCACGACCATTAGATGATGATTGTAGCTGCTATGGTTGTAAAAATCATAATAGGGCATATATGCATCATTTGATCAAAACTAATGAAATTTTAGGTGCTATGCTGCTTAGCGAGCATAATATTTTTTATTATCAAAAACTCATGAAGGATATTAGGCTAGCAATATCAGAAGAAAGATTTGATGATTTTATCCAAAAATATCAAATTTAAATTTTTTTGCTAAATTATTCAATAAATTATTGCTAAAAAAATATATCTGTAATTAATTTGCTATTTTATTTAAAAAAATTACTAAAAAAATGAAAAAATTATCTTTATTTACTGTGTCATTAATCATTGCATCAATTTCAGCTCATGCACAAAATCAGATGCCTCCTATTAAAGATTTGCCAGTAGTAAAGAAAACGGTTATTAATAAAGAAGCGCCAGCTAATTATAATAGAGCTAATAAAGCAATTAAAAATAACGCAAGACAAAAAAATATTAAGCCAGCAACAACTAATAAAATTAACCATAATCAAGCTCAATTACCACAAATTGCTAAACAAGTCGGAAAAAGAAAAGTTGAAAAACAACCAGCTAACCCAAATAATTTAGCAGTAGATAATGCAGCTAATTCTATAGATCAAATAAATCCCAGAGCTGCGCTAAATAAAAATGGTCAAAATAACAATTATGGCTCAAGAAATTCTGACCTTAAGAAAAGAGTTAAAAAAAGATTACAAATGATGAGAAACCTCACCCCTGAGCAAAGAGAAGCGGTAAAGCAGGCTAGAAAAGAATATTTAGAAAAGGTTAAAAAAATAACTAATAATCAAATCGCCAATTAATTACTAATAATTTTGATGTCAAATAAAAATATCCTTTTTATAGGATGTGGAAAGATGGGTGGTGTAATAATAGATAAAATCACCAATAATAAAAATTTAGCTAATAATTATTATATTATTGATCCTAAAAATCTTGATAGCCAATTTAATGGGTCAAAAAATATATCATTATATACAAATCTAGCAGATATTGATAATGATTTTTGTGCTGATGTAATTTTTTTAAATATTAAACCGCAAAATTCTGCTGAAATTATCAATGAAATATCGCGGCTAAATATATATAATAATAATACAATTTTTATATCAATTATTGCTGGTAAAAATCTTGATTTCTTTACAAATATATTGGGTCAAAATATTAAAATTGTTAGAACTATGCCAAATTTAGCAATTCAATATTCTCATGGCATCATGCCTTATAAATTATCTAGTAATTGCAGTAATGATGACAAAATATTAATAACCGCAATTTTTGATAATTTTGGCGAAATATTTGAGGTTAGTGATGAAAAGTTATTTGATATTATAACAGCTATTTTTGGTAGTGGTCCAGCATATATATTTTATATACAAGAATTAATTAAAAATATCGCTATTAGTAATGGATTGGATCAAGATATTGCTGAAAAATTAATCAAAGAATTATTTTTAGGTAGTGCGTTGATTGCTAAAAATAGCAATAAAACATTTAATGATTTAATTAAAGATGTAACTAGCAAAGAAGGAGTTACTCAATCTTTAATGGATAATTTGCAAAAATCTGATTCACTTAATAATATTTTTAGAAATGCCATTAATAAAGCAAAAGAAAGATCCAAAGAGCTTAACCAGTAGTAAATTTGGCAAAATATTATTCATATTTATTTTTTCAAGATTTTATGCATTAATTTCTACGCCGCAATTTTACAGTGAGGTTGCAAATTATTATAAAAATTATCTTGATATAAATAATCTATTAAAATTACCTTATTATGATTTTACCTTTCATGAATCAATAATATCGGCATTATTACTTTTTTTGCCACATATTCTTAATATAGATCTTCTTTCTTTTCAATCATATAATATTTACTTCTCATTGATGATGTTATCGATTGATATTATCGTAATTTATATATTAATTAATTTTGCAAAAAATAACTTAAATTTTAATCAAAACCAGCTTAATAGCTTCTTATTATATTATAGTATTTTCGGAGGTTTTTTCTATTTTATGATATATAATAATAATTCACTCATTATGTCGTTAATTTTGGTGATATTAATGTTGGTTATTATCAATAAAAACAAGCTAACTAAATTACAAATTTCAGCTATTGCAATTTCACTAATTACTAAGGTAACAACAATTTTATTTATACCATTAATTGCATTAAAACAGGCTCTAAATAATAAAACTAACAAGGAAATTACTATAAGTTTTTTTATAAAATTAACTTCTTATTTTTCTGCAATTTTAATATTATTTTTCTTTATTGATATTTTAATTGGTGATAAATATTTGAGTAATATATTTTATCAAAATAATTATCTTAATATTGAATCAATATATAGCTCTGTAATATATATATTGAGCAAATATAATATTGTTAATTATGATTTTAGTTTCCAAGATGGTCAATATTTCTTAGTTTCAAGCCAATTTATTGGGTTTTTCTCAACATTATTTTGTTCAACAATTCTTTTAAAATATTACATATTTTTATCATTTTTTATTATTAAAGCTAAGAATTTTTCTTTAAGCAAAAAAAGTGATAACAAATTATTGGTTGAAATATTGCTAGTAACTTCATTGGTAACTATTATTTTTTTAAAAGGATTTAACTCAAAATATTTAATTTGGATAATACCAATTATTTCATTAATATTTAGTTATAATAAAGATAAGCTGCAAAAAATATTTTTTACTATTATATTCCTATTATCATCATATATTTACTTATTTGGCTATTTTAATATTCTAACATTTAGAGATTTTGATGTTTTAATATTATTAATCAGAAATTTCTTGTTAATATTTATTGTAACTAATATGGTAATATCCCTATATAAAAAAATACATTATGGCAGTAGAAGTTGAAATTTATAGTGATGGTGCTTGTCTTGGAAATCCTGGTCCAGGAGGGTGGGGAGCAATATTGATGGCTAAGGATAAAAAAAAAGAAATTTCTGGATCAGAATCTGATACAACGAATAATAGGATGGAGCTTACAGCGGTAATTGAAGCATTGAAAACGTTAAAAAAACCAGCTCAAGTTAAATTATATACTGACAGTAAATATGTTATTGATGGTATTACAAAATGGATATTTAGCTGGAAAAAAACCCAGTGGCGCAATAGTAATAGAAAATTAGTTAAAAATGCTGATTTATGGCAAAATCTTGATCATGAGGTTCAAAAACACAAGATAAAATGGATCTGGGTTAAGGGTCATAATGGTAATTTTTATAATGAGTTGGTAGATAATTTAGCAAGAAAACAGGCTGAGTCTATTTCTTAAGTTAATATGTGCATAGTTTTTAATTTGAGAATTCTATCTCAAAATATTTACTTAAAATTCAATTAAAGACTTCTTTATAATTTATTTTTCTAATTTAGTCATTAGTAATTTGATTCTATTTTGAGTTAAAAATTATTTTGCAATTTATTAATTTTTATTTAGATATTTACATATGAATAATATTGTCAATTTCATTTTTTAAAATTTCATTTTTTAGCAAATGGCAACTACTTCTCAAGACGTACCTGCAGTTAGGCATTTTAGGAATTTTGTAATTATTACATTCCTAATTGCATTTATTTTATCTCTGTGTTTTTACTTAACCGGTACTCTTGTTATAATATCTATTGGTGGTAGCATTAGTGTAATTAAGCAATATATTGATCTATCCTTATTGAATCAATTTATTCACCTAGCAAAAACACTTTTTGCATATTGGAAATTTTATATTGAAAATAGCTCTCAATTATCATGGTCAAGCTATAGTTACTTTGCTGCAAAATTATGGATTTCTACATTATTACCATTTGCTCTATTGGCGATGATTTTTTGGACTTTTAGAGCTCCAATAATGGATTGGAGGCCTTTTAAAAAGCCAGAATCAGTTCACGGAGATTCTAGATGGGCAAATAGTAAAGATGTTAAAAAAATGGGTCTGAGGTCTAAAAATGGCGTTCTTTTAGGGTCATTTGAAAAGAAATTTATGGTTGCAGATGGGTATCAGCATATTTTATTATTTGCTCCAACTGGTTCAGGTAAGGGTGTGGGTTTTGTTATTCCAAATTTACTTTTTTGGAGAGATTCGGTAATTGTTCACGATATTAAGCTTGAAAACTATGAGCTAACATCTGGATGGAGAAGAAATAATCTTAAGCAAAAAGTTTTCTTATGGAATCCAGCTGATCCAGATGGTATTAGTCATTGCTATAATCCTATGGACTGGATTAGTAAAAAGCCAGGTCAAATGGTTGATGATGTTCAAAAGATCTGTAATTTTTTACTTCCCGAACAGGAATTTTGGCAAAATGAGGCACGTGCTCTTTTAACTGGTGTTATGCTTTATCTGGTTACAGCGCCTAATACCGTTAGAACATTGGGAGAGGTAGTTAGAACATTAAGAAGTGATGATGTTGTTTATAATTTGGCTGTAGTTCTTGATACTGTTGGTAAACAAATTCATCCAGTTGCATATATGAATATTGCCTCTTATCTACAAAAGCCAGATAAGGAAAGAGGCTCAGTTACTTCAACTGCTAACTCTTCATTAGAATTATGGGCAAACCCATTAATTGATGCCACTACCGCCACAAGTGACTTTAATTTACATAATTTTAAAAAAACACCTCATACATGTTATGTTGGTTTGACTCCTGATAATATTTCGCGTTTAAAGCCACTTATGAATATGTTTTATCAGCAAGCTGCAGCGTTTTTTACTGCTAAATTGCCTCAACCACTTGAAAAATTTGGAGTTTTAATGATGATGGACGAGTTTCCAACATTGGGTAAAATGGAGCAGTTTTTAGCTGGTATAGCTTATTTTCGTGGATATAGAGTTCGTTTATTCCTGATTATTCAAGATACTGAGCAGCTTAAGGGTATTTATGAAGAAAGTGGTATGAACTCATTTTTATCTAATGCTACATATAGAATTACATTTGCAGCAAATAATATGGAAACTGCTAATTTGATATCGCAATTACTTGGTAATAAAACTGTGACACAGGTTTCGTATAATAAGCCAAAATATCTTGACCTTAACCCAGGAGCTAGATCCCTTCATCTATCGGAAACGCAAAGAGCTCTTTTATTGCCACAAGAAGTTATTACACTTCCTCGTGAAGAGCAAATTATGTTGATTGAATCTCAACCACCAATTAAATGCAAAAAAATATTTTATTTTAAAGATCGATTCTTCAAAAAACGCTTATTAAAGCAAATCAATATTCCAAAGCAAAAACCATATAATCCTAATGATAGGAATAAGCAACAACAAGAAAATGTTGATCCAAATCAGGCTTCTAATCAGGCAAATGATGTTACTAATTCATCAAATCAAAATCAGCAATCAAATAATGATCAGCAAGAAAATATTGAATATAATAATCAATCTGCAAATAAAGACGATATTAATCAAGATATAATTGATAATAATCAATTTGAAGAACAAAATAATAGTTCCAATAATTAAAATGATAAAAGCTGCAGTTATTGGAGATCCTAATTGTCATTCATTATCTCCCAAAATTCATCAATATTTTTTAAAATTATACAATATCAAAGGCTCATATGAGGCAATAAAAGTTACTAATTATAATTTAGAGCAAGATATTGCTAGGCTTATTAATCTTGATTATAAAGGGTTTAATGTTACATTGCCACATAAGGAATCTGTAACAAATTTATGTCATCATTTAAGTAATAGTGCCAAATTAATTGGTGCTGTAAATACAATTTTAATAACTAAAGATAAAAAAATATTTGGCCATAATTCTGATGCTCAAGGCTTTATTGATAATATAAAATATCACTTTAACAGCTTTTCTTTTAAAGACAAAAATGCTTTTATCATTGGTGCTGGTGGCGCTGCAAGAGCTGTAATATATGGTCTTATAAAGGAGGGTTGTAAAATTTATTTAACAAATAGAGATGAAATTAGAGCTCAAAAATTAATTAATGATTTTAATAGCAATATTACTTTATACAGTAAATCAGATTTTGAAAAAAACCTTAATAAAAGCGACATATTAGTAAATGCATCATCTTTAGGTATGGAAAATATGCCTGAATTGCAAATAAATTTAAATAATCTTAATAAAAATTCATTAGTAACAGATATAGTATATAAACCTCTAATGACTAATTTTCTTATAAATGCCAAAAATAATGGCAATAATATTGTTACTGGAATAGGAATGTTACTATTTCAAGCGCTAATTGGGTTTGAAATGTGGTATGATAAAAAAATTACTATTAATAAAAATAGCTATGAGCTAATTATTAATGATTTAATTTAAATAAAATTATCTATTTTAGTATTTGCAGAATTTATATAGTTAATTATGTATAAAAAGTTTTAATTGTTACTTATCAATTATTTTGAGTGACCAGCTGAACATTTATTGTATAAAGGTTCACACTGTCCATTTTGTACGACATAAGATAATAATTGCTTAGCTTTTCCATTAGGATCGCTCTTTCTCTCAGCATTGAACTTTATCAAGTCGCAATGATAATCATCTCTTTTTTTATATTGTGTAAAACGCGCTAAAAGCTTCCTGGCACGTTATATAATTCTGTATGTTGATCGGGCTCTTTTAAATATAATACTAAGCTGCAATCTATAACTAAGTTCTGTAAAA
The DNA here is from genome assembly GCA_020054685.1 of Rickettsiales bacterium. GTDB lineage: Bacteria > Pseudomonadota > Alphaproteobacteria > Rickettsiales > UBA1997 > UBA1997. The sequence goes on from JAHXBS010000012.1 coordinate 47,146, forward strand.
TATAAACATCCTCAATTTTAAATGTTTGTAAATTATGAAAAGAATAGAATTTTGGCAAGAATGTGATACATAATCACTGGAAGATTTGCTATTAAAAGCCAAAGACATATCTGTATTTAAAAACATCCAAGCAGTTTATTTGAAAGCTAAATATAAAATGAATGCTTATTTTATAGCTAAAATTACTGGTTTTTCGAAAGGATATGTGTGGCAAATTCATTCTAATTACAGAAATAATGGTGATGAAGCCTTTATTTTTGGCAAAAAAGGAGGTATCTATCGCAGGAATTTAACCGCCAAACAAGAAGAGTTATTGCTAGCAAGCTTTACATCCCAAAGTGATGATGGTCAAATTCTTGAGGTTAGTAAAATTAAAAAGAAGTATGAGGAATTTGCCAAGAAG